>NZ_JBHXFI010000063.1:0-43135 GCF_042724075.1 Streptomyces sp. NPDC127097
CAGCAGGCCCCGGAGGCCCGTCACCACACCCACAAACCACCCCGCCCGCCGCAGGCGCAACGGCGAGCAACCACCACGGCGGGACAGCCGAAAACGTGGGCCGAAGGCAAAGCGCAGCGGAAAGGCGGGACAGCCGAAAACGTGGACCGAAGGCAAAGCGCAGCCGAAACGTGGGAAGAAACTACGCCCCGTAGAAGATCTCCTCGACCACGCTGCGCGCCCGCCGCGTCACCCGGCGGTAGTCGTCGATCATTTCGCCGGTCTGGCCCTCCTCGTAGCCGAGGTAGCGGCCGACCGCGGACAACTCGCGGCCGTCGACGGGGAAGGTGTCGCCGGGCCGACCCCGCACCACCATGACGGCGTTGCGGACCCGGGCCGCCAGGACCCACGCTTCGTCCAGGGTCTGGGCGTCCTCGGTGCCGATCAGGTCGGCCGCATGGGCAGCGGCCAACGCCTCGCGGGTGCGGGTGGTGCGCAGGCCGGGGATTTCCCAGCCGTGCTGCATCTGGAGGAGCTGGACGGTCCACTCGACGTCGCTCAGGCCGCCGCGGCCCAGCTTGGCGTGGGTGGTGGGGTCCGCGCCGCGGGGCAGCCGTTCGGCCTCCATGCGGGCCTTGAGTTTGCGGATCTCGCGGACCGCGTCGTCGCCGAGGCCCTCGGCGGGGTAGCGGAGCGGGTCGATCAGCTCGATGAACCGCTCGCCCAGGTCGATGTCGCCGGCGACCGGTTCGGCGCGCAGCAGGGCCTGCGACTCCCAGACCAGGGACCAGCGCCGGTAGTAGGCCGCGTAGGAGGCGAGGGTCCGCACCAGCGGGCCCGTGCGGCCCTCCGGGCGGAGGTCCGCGTCGATGAGCAACGGCGGGTCGGAGGAAGGGAGTTCGAGCAGCCGGCGCATCTCGTTGGCGACGGCGTGGGCGGCCTTGGCGGCCTCCTGCTCGTCGGCGCCCTCGCGCGGCTCGTGGACGAAGAGGATGTCGGCGTCCGAGCCGTAGTTGAGCTCATGGCCGCCGAACCGGCCCATGCCGATCACCGCGAAGCGGGTGGGCAGGGTGTCGCCCCACTGCTCGCGGACCGCGGCGCGCAGCGCTCCGGCGAGGGTGGCGGCGTTGAGGTCGGAGACGGCGGAGCCGACGGCGTCGACGGAGCGGCCGTGGTCGTTCGCCGCCGGGCTGAACTCCGTGCCGTACGCGCCGATCACATCCGCGGCGGCCGTACGGAACAGCTCTCTGCGGCGCACCCCGCGGGCCGCCGCGACCGCGGCCTCGGCACCGTCCGCGCGGCCGACCGCGGCCAGCACCTCCTGTTCCAGGGCGGCCCGGCCGCGTGGCTGGAGCCCGTCGGGGGCGCCCAGCAGGGCGACCGCCTCGGGGGCGCGCAGCAGCAGATCGGGGGCCAGCCGGCCGGCCGAGAGCACCCGGGCGAGGTTCTCGGCGGCGGCGCCCTCGTCGCGCAGCAGCCGCAGGTACCAGGGGGTCTTGCCGAGCGCGTCGGACACCTTGCGGAAGTTGAGCAGTCCGGCGTCCGGGTCGGCGGAGTCCGCGAACCAGGCGAGCAGCACCGGCAGCAGGGTCCGCTGGATGGCGGCCTTGCGGGTGACGCCGGAGGCCAGCGCCTCCAGGTGGCGCAGCGCGGCGACCGGGTCGGCGTAGCCGAGCGCTTCGAGGCGGTGGCCGGCGGCCTTGGCGGAGAGCCGGGTCTCGCCGGGCTCCAGGTGGGCGACGGCGTCGAGCAGCGGCCGGTAGAAGAGCTTCTCGTGCAGCCGGCGCACCTCGCGGGCGTGCCACCGCCACTCCCTGCGGAGGGTGTCGACCGGCTCGGTGCGCAGGCCCAACGAGCGGGCCAGCCGCCGCAGTTCGCCCTCGTCCTCGGGCATCAGATGCGTACGGCGCATCCGGAAGAGCTGGATCCGGTGTTCCAGCGTGCGCAGGAAGCGGTAGGCGGCGTCCAGGGCCGCGGCGTCCTGGCGTCCGACGTAGCCGCCGGCGGCCAGCGCGGCGAGGGCGTCGAGGGTGGTGGCGCTGCGCAGCGTGGCGTCGCTGCGGCCGTGGACGAGCTGGAGCAGCTGGACGGCGAATTCGACGTCGCGCAGTCCGCCGGGGCCGAGCTTGAGTTCCCGCTCGACCTGGGCGGCGGGGATGTTCTCGACGACCCGGCGGCGCATCTGGCGCACATCGGCGACGAAGTTCTCCCGCTCGGCGACCTCCCAGACCATGGGCGCCAGCGCGTCCACGTACTCCTGGCCCAGCTGGAGGTCACCGGCCATCGGGCGGGCCTTGAGCAGCGCCTGGAACTCCCAGGTCTTGGCCCAGCGCTGGTAGTAGGCGAGATGGCTGGAGAGGGTGCGCACCAGCGGGCCGTTGCGGCCCTCGGGGCGCAGATTGGCGTCCACCGGCCAGATCGTGCCCTCGACGGTGTTGTCCGAGCAGAGCCGCATCATGCGGGCGGCGAGCCGGGTCGCGGCCTGGAGGGCCTTGGCCTCGTCCACGCCCTCCTTGGCCTCGGCGACGAAGATGACATCGACGTCGGAGACGTAGTTCAGCTCGCGGCCGCCGCATTTGCCCATGCCGATGACGGCCAGCCGGGACACCGCGGCGTCGCCGGGCGCCTCTTCGTAGGAGATCTCCAGGGCGGCCCGGACGGTGGCGGTGGCCAGGTCCGCCAGCTCCGCGGCGGCCTCGGCGACATCGGTGGTGCCGCACACGTCGCGGGCCGCGATGCCCAGCAGGGAGCGGCGGTAGGCGGTGCGCAGCGCGTCCGCGCGCGGTCGTTCGGCGTTCGCCCCGCCCCAGATCCCCTCGGCGAGCGCCAGCTCGAACTCGGGGGTGGTGGGGTGCAGATCCACCGACTCGTAGGTGACCAGCGACTGCCAGTCGTGCGGATGCCGGACGAGGTGGTCGGCGAGCGCCTCGGAGGCGCCCAGCACCCCCAGCAGCCGGTCGCGCAGCGGTTTCGCCGCGACGACGGTGCTCAGCAGCGCCTGCTGCTCGTCCGGGTCCTGGGCCTCCACCAGCCGGGCCAGGCTGTGCAGGGCGAGGTCCGGGTCCGCGGTGGCGCCCAGCGCCTCCAGCAGTACCGAGTCATCGCGTACGGACGCGAACGGTGCGGATTCGAGCAGCTCCCCGGCCGCCGAGGGGTCGGTGAAACCGTGCCTCAGCAGCCGGGTGAAGGTGCTGCTCCGCCGTCCCTGCGGAGCGGGAAGTGCCATGGGTGCAAGCCTCTCGGTGGCGCGGTGGCTCAGAGCACGGGCAGCATCTTGCGCAGCTCGAAGGCGGTGACCTCGGAGCGGTACTCCTCCCACTCCTGCTTCTTGTTACGGAGGAAGAAGTCGAAGACGTGCTCGCCGAGGGTCTCGGCGACCAGTTCGCTGCGCTCCATGAGCTCGATGGCCTCGCCGAGGTTCTGCGGCAGCGGTTCGATGCCCATCGCCCGGCGCTCGGAGTCGGACAGCGCCCAGACGTCGTCATCGGCGCCGGCCGGCAGCTCGTAGCCCTCCTCGATGCCCTTGAGGCCGGCGGCGAGCAGCACGGCGTAGCACAGATACGGGTTGGCGCCGGAGTCGATGGAGCGGACCTCGACCCGGGTCGAGCCCATCTTGCCGGGCTTGTACATGGGCACGCGGATGAGCGCGGAGCGGTTGTTGTGGCCCCAGCAGATGTAGGAGGGGGCCTCGCCGCCGGCGCCCGCGGTGCGGTTGGCGCCGCCCCAGATGCGCTTGTAGGAGTTGACCCACTGGTTGGTGACGGCGGAGATCTCCCCGGCGTGCCGCAGCAGACCGGCGATGAACGAGCGGCCGACCTTGGAGAGTTGGTACTCGGAGCCGGACTCGTGGAAGGCGTTGCGGTCGCCCTCGAAGAGCGAGAGGTGGGTGTGCATGCCGGAGCCCGGGTACTCCGAGAACGGCTTGGGCATGAAGGTGGCCTGCACGCCCTGCTCCAGCGCGACCTGCTTCATGACCAGCCGGAACGTCATGATGTTGTCGGCGGTCGAGAGGGCGTCGGCGTAGCGCAGATCGATCTCCTGCTGGCCGGGGGCGCCCTCGTGGTGGCTGAACTCCACCGAGATGCCCATCGACTCCAGCATCGTGATCGCCTGCCGGCGGAAGTCCATGCCGACGTTCTGCGGGGTGTGGTCGAAGTAGCCGGAGGAGTCCCCGGGGATCGGCCGGGAGCCGTCCACGGGCTTGTCCTTGAGCAGGAAGAACTCGATCTCGGGGTGGGTGTAGAAGGTGAACCCGAGGTCGGAGGTCTTGGCCAGGATGCGCTTGAGGACATAGCGCGGGTCGGCGTAGGAGGGGGAGCCGTCCGGCATCAGGATGTCGCAGAACATCCGGGCGGTGCCGGGGGCCTCGGCGCGCCAGGGCAGGATCTGGAAGGTGCCGGGGTCGGGCTTGGCGATCATGTCGGATTCGTACACCCGTGCGAATCCTTCGATGGCCGAGCCGTCGAAGCCGATGCCCTCGTCGAAGGCTTGCTCCAGCTCCGCGGGGGCCACCGCCACGGACTTGAGGAACCCGAGCACGTCGGTGAACCACAGCCGTACGAAGCGGATGTCGCGCTCCTCGAGCGTACGGAGCACAAACTCCTGCTGCTTGTCCATGGGGTCACCAATCCTTGCAGGTCAATCGGCCCGTCCAGCCACGTGGAACAACGTGCTGTGGCACCAGTATCACGTGAGGGGGTTACCGTCACATTACGCACCCTTGGCCTGAACCAGAACCGCCGTCCCGTAACTCTCACCTCGCATCCTTCCCGCAGCACAGCAGCTCAGCGCGGCCGGCGGCGGCAATCGGGGGGCTTGGCCCACTCTTGGCCGCGCACTGAGAGCTCATTGACCCGGAATTGAGGGGTCCGTTCCCCGGACCGCGGGGGGCATCGCGGCCGCCTCCGAGCGATCCGGCACCGCTCGCCCCGCCGCGGAAGAGCGGGCCGTTGTCACGGCGAGCCAGGTGATCGGGTGGACCCGGGCGCCGGTACGGAACGCCGGGCCCGCCCGTGGCGCGCAAGGGCCAAGAATGGGCGGGTGGTGGCAAGTTCAGCGGTGGCACCGAGGCGGAGGACCGTGGACGGCCGGGCCGGGAGGGCCCGGAGCGCCGACGGCCGCCGGTGCACTCCATTGGCGGACCACCACTCGAGGCCGATACCCCTAGGGGGTAGCCTGCGGGCATGCCGGCCTCCCCGGCGTCCGCCGGTTTGCCGTTCCGACGAGAGGGCCGCGATGCGCGAACAGGGCAAGGCCGTCGCCGGGCCGTGGCCCATATCCGCGCCGCCGCGCCAGGAACTCCCCGGCCGCCCGCCGGCGCCGCGCGTGTAGGAGCGCGCCCCCGCCGGCCCCCGTGCAGGAGCGCGCCCGCTCCGCCGACGCCCGCCGGAGTCCGCGGCAGTGCCCCCGTCCCCACATCACCCAGCGACACCGTCACGAGGTGCTTCTCTATGCGTACGCACTCCCGCCGCGCCCTGCTCGGCGCGGGTATCGCCGTCGTCGGCAGCGGTCTGCTGGCCGCCCGTGCCACCGGCGAATTCAGCTCCGGCCCGCACTCCGGCACGGACGGCAGGGACCACACCCCCGGGCCCCACCGCCCCACCCCGTCCGACTACGTCACGCCGGACGGCCCGGAGGTCGCCGAGGCCGAGCGCAAGCGGAGCCCGGGCCCGGTGCGCGAGTTCACCATGACCGCCACCCCGGCCCGTATCGACCTGGGCGGCCACACCGTCGACACCTGGGCGTACGGCGAGGCACTGCCCGGCAAGGAAATCCGGGTCACGACGGGCGACACACTCGCCATGACCCTGGTCAACCATCTGCCGCAGTCCAGCTCCGTGCACTGGCACGGACTGGCGCTGCGCAACGACATGGACGGGGTCCCCACCCTCACCCAGCGGCCCGTCATGCCCGGCGCCTCCTTCCCGTACCGGTTCACGGTCACCCACCCCGGCACCTACTGGCTGCACCCGCACTCCCGCGTCCAGCAGGACCGCGGACTGTACGCACCGCTGATCGTCGAGGACCCCAGGGAGCCGCTCTCCTACGACAAGGAATGGGTCGTCGTGCTGGACGACTGGGTCGACGGGGTGGACGGCAGCACCCCGGACAGCGTGATGGCCGAGCTGAACCGCGGCACGGGCGGCGGGTCCGGCCACGGGGGCATGCACATGGACGAGGGCGAGACCGGCGGGGCGCACGACGCGCCCGCCGCGGGCTCCGAGCCCGGCGGCGGCCCGTCGCGGATGCTCACCGGCTCCTACAGCAAGCTGCTGGGCGGCGAGGCGGGCGATGTGGACTACCCGTACCACCTCATCAACGGCCGGCTCGCCAAGGACGCGGAGACCTTCCGCGCCAAGCCCGGCGACCGCATCCGGATCCGCTTCCTCAACGCGGGCGGTGACACCGCCTACCGTGTCGCGCTCGGCGGCCACGCCATGACGGTGACGCACGCCGACGGCTTCCCCGTCGAGCACGCCGAGACCGAGGCCCTGGTGCTCGGCATGGGTGAGCGCTATGACGTCCTGGTCACCGCCAAGGACGGCGTCTTCCCGCTGGCCGCGCTCGCCGAGGGCAAGAAACATCTGGTCCGGGCCGTGCTGCGGACCGGCAGCGGCGAGGCACCCGGGGAGTCCGCCCGGCCCGGGGAGCTGGACGGCCGGCTGCTGTCCGCCTACCGGCTCCGGGCGGCCGAGAGCGCACGGGCCGTGTCCCGCCGCCCCGACCGCACCGTCGAGCTGAAGCTCACCGGTTCCATGGCGAAGTTCGACTGGGCGATCAACGGGCGGCAGTACACACCGTCCCACCGGGACCCGATCCGGGCCGGTGAGCGGGTGCGGCTCGCCATCCGCAACCACACCCGGATGTGGCACCCCGTACACATCCACGGGCACCACTTCGCGCTGCCGAACGGCGGGCCCCGCAAGGACAGCGCGATCGTGCTGCCGGGGCGCAGCCTCGATGTCGACTTCGACGCCAACAACCCCGGGCTGTGGATGGTCCATTGCCACAACGTCTATCACTCGGAGTCGGGGATGATGACGGTGCTCGGCTATCTGAAGGACTAGGGGCGGCCGGCCTACGGGGCGGGCGGTGGGCAAGGCGGTGTCGCCCTAAAACCCGTCCGCGGCGCCGCCGGTACCGCTCCCCCCCATTGCGTCAGAAAGACGATTAGACTGGCGGGGTGCCTCAACTTCGTCTCGCCCTCAATCAGATCGACTCCTGTGTCGGCGACCTCGACCGGAACGCCGAGACGATCCTGCACTGGACCCGGCACGCCGCCGGCCAGGGCGCCCACCTCGTCGCGTTCCCCGAGATGGCGCTGACCGGCTACCCCGTCGAGGACCTCGCGCTGCGCCACTCCTTCGTCGAGGCGAGCCGCGCCGCGCTGCGGGCGCTGGCCGCCCGGCTGGACGGGCAGGGCCTGGGCGACCTGCCGGTGATCGTCGGCTATCTCGACCGCGGTACGCAGGCCACCCCGCGCTACGGCCGTCCCGCGGGCGCCCCGCAGAACGCCGCCGCCGTGCTGTACCGCGGCGAGGTCGCGCTGACCTTCGCCAAACACCACCTTCCCAACTACGGCGTCTTCGACGAGTTCCGCTACTTCGTCCCCGGCGACACGCTGCCCGTCGTACGGGTGCACGGGGTGGATGTCGCGCTGGCCATCTGCGAGGACCTGTGGCAGGACGGCGGGCGGGTGCCGGCGGCGCGCAGCGCGGGCGCCGGGCTGCTGGTGTCGGTCAACGCCTCGCCGTACGAGCGGGACAAGGACGACACCCGGCTGGAGCTGGTCCGCCGGCGGGCCCAGGAGGCCGGCTGCACCACCGCCTATCTGGCGATGATGGGCGGGCAGGACGAGCTGGTCTTCGACGGCGACTCGATCGTGGTCGACAGGCACGGCGGGGTGATCGCGAGGGCGCCGCAGTTCGCGGAGGGCTGTGTGCTGGTCGATCTGGACCTGCCGGCCGCGGCGCCCGAGCCTCCCTCGGGGGTCCTGAACGACGGGCTGCGCGTCACCCATGTCACCCTCTCCCCCGCCCCGCTGCCGCCCTACCCTCCCGAGACCCCCGGCGGCCGGGCCGAGCGCCTCACCGATCTGGAGGAGATCTACACCGCGCTGGTCGTCGGCCTGCGGGCCTATGTCGCCAAGAACGGCTTCCGCAGCGTGGTGCTCGGGCTCTCCGGCGGGATCGACTCCGCGCTGGTCGCCGCTCTGGCCTGTGACGCGCTGGGGGCGGGCCAGGTGCATGCGGTGGCGATGCCGTCCCGCTATTCGTCGGAGCACTCCCTCACCGACGCCGCCGAACTCGCCCGCCGTACGGGCCTGTCCTTCCGTACGGTGCCGATCGGCCCGATGTTCGACGCCTACATGGCCGCGCTGCCGCTGACCGGCCTGGCCGAGGAGAATCTCCAGTCGCGTCTCCGGGGCACCACCCTGATGGCCGTCTCCAACCAGGAGGGCCACCTGGTCCTCGCCCCCGGCAACAAGTCCGAGCTGGCCTGCGGCTATTCGACGCTCTACGGCGACTCGGTGGGCGGCTACGGCCCCATCAAGGACGTCTACAAATCCGTCGTCTACCAGCTGGCCCGCTGGCGCAACCAGGCCGCCGCCGACCGCGGCCAGACCCCGCCGATCCCGGAGCACACCCTCAGCAAGCCCCCGAGCGCCGAACTCCGCCCCGGCCAGGTCGACACCGACTCGCTCCCCGACTACGCCGTCCTGGACCGCATCCTGGAGCTGTATGTCGACCGCGACCACGGCCGGGAGGAGATCGTCGCCCAGGGCTTCGACGACGAGCTGGTGACGCGGGTGCTGCGGATGGTCGACCACGCCGAGTACAAGCGCCGCCAGTACCCGCCCGGCACCAAGATCTCCGCGAAGGGCTTCGGCAAGGACCGCCGACTGCCGATCACCAACCACTGGCGGGAAGGGGCCTGAGGGGGCGTCAGGGGCGTGGGTGAGGGCGGCGGGGTGAGGGGCTGTCCCCGTCCGCCCCCGGCCGGGCGCCCCTGCGCGGTCAGCCGATGCGGTCCCCGGCCGGCACCGCCGCGCCGGTGACCTGCTCCGTCTCCGTTTCGCCCGTGATCTGCTCCGTCTCCGTCTCGCCGCTGCGGGCCACGATCCGGGACGGGTCCCGGTCGCCGCGGTCCAGGAGACCGGCCACCAGGGCGACGGCCAGGCCGAGGGCCGCCAGGACCGCGCCGACCAGCGTCGGGGAGGTCCAGCCCCAGCCGGCCGCCAGGGCCAGGCCGCCGACCCAGGCGCCACCGGCGTTGGCGAGGTTGAAGGCGGACTGGTTGGAGGCGGCGGCCAGCGTCGGGGCCTGCTGGGCCTTGTTCATGACCAGCATCTGGAGCGGCGTGGTGGTCAGGAAGCCGACGGCGCCGATGACGACGACCGTGGCCAGGGCGGCCCATTTCACCTGGGCGGTGAAGTGGAAGGCGGTCAGGACCAGGGCCAGGGCGGCCAGCGAGCCGTACAGGGTCGGGCGCAGGGCCCGGTCGGTGAGCGGGCCCGCGGCCAGGGCGCCGAGGGTCATCCCGATGCCGAACAGCGCGAGGACCAGCGGGACCGTGCCCTCCGCGAAGCCGGTGACCTCGGTCATCATCGACGCGAGGTAGCTGTAGACGGCGAAGATCCCGGCGAAGCCGAAGACGGTGGTGAGCAGGCCGAGCAGCACCTGGCGGTCACCGAGCGCCCGCAGTTCGCGGCCCAGGCCGGTGCGCTCGTCGGCCGGCAGCGGGGGGATCAGCCGGGCCAGGGCGGCCATCGCGACCAGGCCGATGGCGGCCACGACGAGGAAGGTGGCGCGCCAGCCGAGCTGCTGGCCCAGGAGGGTCGCGGCGGGCACCCCGATGATGTTGGCGATGGTCAGCCCGAGGAACATCGTGGCGACCGCGCGGGCCTGGCGGCCCTCCCGCACCAGCCGGGCGGCGACCACCGCGCCGACGCCGAAGAACGCACCGTGCGGCAGACCGGCCAGCAGCCGGCCGGCGACCAGCAACCCGAAGGTGGGGGCCAGGGCGGAGGCGAGGTTGCCGACCGTGAAGAGCGCCATCAGGGAGACCAGCATCCGCTTGCGCGGGATACGGGAGCCGAGGGCGGTCAGGAGCGGGGCGCCGATGACGACGCCGAGGGCATAGGCGGAGACGAGGTAGCCGGCGGTGGGCACCGAGGTGCCCAGATCGTCCGCGACGTTGGGCAGCAGGCCCATCATCACGAACTCCGTGGTGCCGATACCGAAGGCCGAGATCGCGAGCGCGAGCAGAGCCAAGGGCATGAAAGACCTTTCGGGGTGTTGCGTGCGGCGGGCACGCGGACAGCGGACCGTAAGCAATAAGTTCTCCTACGGAACAAAGTCTCTCAGGCTCAGTATTCCCTCCGGAGAACGGGGCATGACGAACCCGTTTCCGCTCCCCGTCGGCCCCGCGCCCCGCCGTCCGTCAGATCTTCACCGAGGCCGCGACCGGAAGGTGGTCACTGCCGGTCGAGGGCAGCACCCATGCCTTGACCGGGTCCATCCCCTTCATCATGATCTGGTCGATCCGGGCCATCGGGAACGCCGCCGGCCAGCTGAAGCCGAAGCCGTCACCCGCGGCGCCCTGGGCGGAGCGCATCTGGGAGGTGACGGGGGCCAGCGAGCGGTCGTTCATGGTGCCGTTGAGGTCGCCGAGCAGCACGGCCTTCTTCACCGGGTCGGCGGCGATCGCCTCGCCCAGCGCCGCGACGCTGGCGTCCCGCCGGTTGGCGGTGAAGCCCTTCGCGGCGTTGACCCGTACCGACGGCAGATGGGCGACATACACCGCGACCTGCTGGCCGTCGGCGGCGGTGACGGTGGCCCGCAGCGCGCGGTTCCACCCCATCTTGGTGTCCACCGGCCGGGTGTCGGTCAGCGGACGCTTGCTCCACAGGCCGACCGTGCCCTCGATCGTGTGGTACGGATACGTCTTCGCCAGCCCCTGACGGTAAGTCGACAGGGCGTTGCCGGAAAGCTCTTCCAGGGCCACCACATCGGCGCCGGACGCCACGAGGTCCTTGGCGGTGCCCGCCGGATCGGGGTTGGCCACATTGACGTTGTGGGTGAGCACGGTGAGGTTGCCGCCCTCACCGGCCTTGTCGGTGACCTGGCCCCCGAAGAGGTTGACCCACACGAAGGCCGGCAGCACCAGGGCGACCAGCGCGCTCGCCGAGCGGCGCAGCAGCGCGGCGATGAGCAGCAGCGGGATGCCCAGCCCCACCCACGGCAGGAAGGTCTCCAGCAGACTGCCCCAGTTTCCCGGGGTGTTGGGGACCTCCGCGTGCAGAATCATCAGCAGCCCGAGCAGGATGGCCAGCACCGCGAGCACGAGGCCGCGCCGCCAGGTGCCCTCCGGGCGCCACCAGTTCCGCAGGCGTTCGGCCCGGGAACCGGCCTGCCCGGGGGTGTGCCCCTGTCCCGGCTCCGTCATATATGCCTGCGCCATGTCGCTGTCCTCACTACCTTGCGTCGCTGCGCCTCACCTGGGATCTCCGACCCTAGGCGATGGTCCGTAATGGGCTTTCTTAGAAGTGAGGACGGCCCGGTGACGGCTCCGGGTTCCGGCCCCCGGGGGTTGTGACCTCGGCTGTGACAGAACGAGCATGATCCGGTCATACGGCGGAGCTCCGGGCGGCCTCCCCCGGCGGGCCCCCGCCCGTTCACCCGTGGTTTCCCGCCCGTCCGACGGGAGCTGACGGGGTGTTCAACCCGGCACGGGTGCCGGGGCGTTCAGCCCGCCGTGTCCGCCGTCGGCCGTACGCCTTCCAGGACCGTGTCGACGATATCCGCCGAGAGGCCCTCGGGCAGTTCCTTCCACTCATGGAGCAGAGCGCGGGACAGCAGCGGGCCGACGAACAGATCGGCGAGCATCTCCAGATCGCGGTCGGCGCGGATCTCGCCGCTCGCCACCCCGCGCCGCAGCACCCCGAGCAGCGCCTCCCGGCGGGCCCGTACCACCGTGTCGTGATATTCCGCCCACAACTCCGGCTGCGTCCGCACCTGGCTGACGAGGGTGCGCAGCAGCGCGGAGCCGCGCTTGGCGAGTCCGCGGCGGCGCAGGAACTCCAGCAGGGCGACCAGGTCGTCGCGCACCGAGAGGCCGCCCGGCGGCGGGCCGGGGACGTCCAGGGACCGCATCACGTCGAGCAGCAGCGCGCTCTTGCCGGACCAGCGGCGGTAGACCGTGGCCTTGCCGACGCCCGCCGCGCGGGCGATGCCCTCCATGGACAACTCTCCTATGGAGGCCCCGTCCTCGATCAGGCGCAGCACGGCCTCGATGATGGCGGAGTCGGCGGCGGCGCTGCGTGGCCGGCCGCGGCCCGCGGGGGCCGAGCCCGGCCGCCCCCCGGCTGCCGCGCCCTCGGGGTCCTCCGCCGCCCGGCTCATCTCCCCGCGCCCGCCTTCCGCTCTTCCCGGGGCTCCGCCGCCTGCGGCGCTGGTCCCATCTTGCCGGGCAGGAACAGCACGCTCACCAGCGCCCCGATCAGCGCGACGACGGCCGAACCGAGCGCGGTGACATGCATGGCGTGGATGAAGGCGTCGTCGGCCGCGGCGGCCAGCGGCCGGCCGGCCGGGCCCATCCGGTCCGCGAGGCCGAGGGTCGCCTCGATGGATTCGCCGGCCGCGTGCCGGGCGGCGGCCGGCAGTCCCGGCACCGCGTCGAGGGTGTCCTCGATGCCGTCGCGGTAGCTCGTCGACAGCAGCGAGCCGAGGACGGCGACGCCCAGGGTGCCGCCGACCTGCCGGAAGACGTTGTTGAGCGCCGAGGCGGAGCCGGCCTTCTCGCGTGGCAGCGACTGCATCACCGCGACGGTGGCCGGCGGCATGATGTGCGCCATCCCGGCGCCCTGGAGGAAGAGCAGCGCCTCCATGATCCAGATCGGGGTCGCCTCGTTGAGCAGCAGCAGGCCCAGCATGGTGTCGGCCACCACGAACATGCTGAAGGTGCACACCGCGCGGGCGCCGTAGCGGTCCACGGCGAGCCGGGCCCGTGGCGCGAAGAGCAGCTGGGCGGCGGCCAGCGGCAGGAACAGCAGCCCGGCCTGGAGCGGGCTGAAGCCGCGCACGCTCTGGATGTAGAAGACGGCGAAGAACGAGACCCCCATCAGCGCGAAGAAGACCAGCGCGATGGCGGCGATGGCGGCCGAGAAGGCGGGCGTGCGGAAGTAGCTGATGTCGATGGACGGATGGTCGCTGCGCTTCTGGTGCAGCACGAAGACGGTCAGCACCACCAGGCCGCCGACGACCGTGCCGACCACCTGCGGGTCGGAGAAGTCGGCGAGCTGACCGCCCTTGATGATGCCGTAGACCAGCAGGACCAGCCCGACGACGGACAGCAGCACCCCGAACGGGTCCATCCGGCCGGGGTGCGGGTCCCTGGAGTCGGGCACCAGGACCACCATCGCGACCAGCGAGAGCAGCACGATCGGCGCGTTGATCATGAAGACCGAGCCCCACCAGAAGTGGTCCAGCAGCAGCCCGCCGGCGATCGGGCCGACCGCGATGGCGATGCCCACCCCGCCGGCCCAGATGCCGATCGCCCGGGGCTGCTCGTCCCGCTCGAACACGTTCATCAGGATGGCGAGGGTGGCCGGCATGACGAAGGCGCCGCCCAGGCCCATCACGGCCCGGAAGGTGATCAGCTCGGCGGGCGAGCCGGAGACCCCGGCCAGCACCGACCCGGCACCGAAGACGGCCAGCCCGAAGAGCAGGATCTTCTTGCGGCCGACCCGGTCGCCGAGCAGACCCGCGGTGAACAGCAGACCGGCGAAGACCAGGGTGTAGGAGTTGATCGCCCACTCCAGCTCGCTCTGCGTGGCGCCGAGGCCGGCGGGGGCCGGGGTGGCGATCGTCTTCATGGCGACGTTGAGGATCGAGTTGTCCAGCACCACGATCAGCAGGCTGAGCATGAGGGTGGACAGGATCGCCCAGCGGCGGCGGTGGATGCGGTCCGGGACCTGGCGGGCCGGCGGTGCGTCCGGGGCGGGGGGTGAGGTGGCCATGCCGGGCACCCTAGGGCTTCCGATACGGACCCGTTCCGTATTGAAAGCAGGGCGCGGGCGCGTCCCCTCCTCCGGGTGAACGGACCGGCTTGCGCCCGTTCCCTTTTCCTTTGTGCGCGGGCCGTGCCAGCATGGAGGGGATTCCGGGGACGCCGTCAGGGTGCCTCGAGATGAAGAACAGGAGCCGTCATCATGACGCAGCTTTCGCCTGCCCAGAAGCCGGTCGACAAGTCGCTCTACGGAGGCACCGGCTCGCGCCGGGTCACCGTCCGCGACATCGCCGCCGCCAAGGCGCGCGACGAGAAGTGGCCGATGCTGACCGCCTACGACGCCATGACCGCCTCCGTCTTCGACGAGGCCGGCATCCCCGTCCTGCTCGTCGGCGACTCGATGGGCAACTGCCACCTCGGCTACGAATCCACCGTGCCGGTCACCATGGACGAGATCACCCTGCTGTCCGCGGCGGTCGTCCGGGGCACCAAGCGCGCGCTGGTCATCGGCGACCTGCCGTTCGGCTCGTACCAGGAGGGCCCGGTGCAGGCGCTGCGCAACGCCACCCGGCTGGTGAAGGAAGCCGGCGTGGGCGCCGTCAAGCTGGAGGGCGGTGAGCGCTCGGCCGACCAGGTCGAGCTGCTGGTCTCGTCCGGCATCCCGGTGATGGCCCACGTCGGCCTGACCCCGCAGTCGGTCAACGCCTACGGCGGCTACCCCGTCCAGGGCCGCGGCGAGGAGGCGGCCCAGCAGCTGCTGCGGGACGCCAAGGCGGTGCAGGACGCCGGTGCGTTCGCGGTCGTCCTGGAGGCCGTACCCGCCGAGCTGGCCGCCGAGGTCACCCGATCGCTCTACATCCCCACCGTCGGCATCGGCGCGGGCCTGGACTGCGACGCCCAGGTCCTGGTGTGGACCGACATGGCCGGCATGACGGCCGGCCGGGTCCCGAAGTTCGTCAAGCAGTATCTCGACCTGCGCGCGCTGCTCGGCGGCGCGGCCAAGGCGTTCGCGGAGGAGGTCGTCGGGGGCTCCTTCCCGGCCGAGGAGCACACCTTCCACTAGGGACTGCCCTGACGACTGCCGGACCCGTCAGCAGCCGCGTCCACGTCCCCCGTCGGGTCCGAGCAACCCCGGACCCGGCGGGGGACGTTTGTTCCGGCGTCGCTAGCAGCTGCCGATGGAGACCGAGGAACTGTTGGAATTCTTGACGTAGTCCCCGTTCTTGCTCGCCAGCAGCTGAGTCCGGTACATCACCGGAGCCGAGCAGCGCTTGGACACCATCCACGTGGACTCGAAGCCGTCGAGCTTGGTGCTCCTGTTGGAGTCCTGCGAGAACCACCGGACACCGCTCGGTGTGGGGTTGCCTGCCCAGAGAATGAGGACGGCGTGGTCCCACTTGCCACCGCAGCTGTTGGCGCGGGCGTTCCCCTTGATCTTCCCGCCTTCCAGGTACGGCTTGCCCGCCTTCAGAATGCAGCTGGCCTTGGCCGCGGGCTTTGCGTCAGCGGCGCCGGCGGGTCCCGCCAATCCGATGACGCTGAGGCCGGCCAGTGCCGCCGTGAGGGCGATACCTCGCCCGGAACGCGACAATGTGGAAACTGCGAACATATTTCCCCCTTCAACGGATTACTGCAATGGGCCGTGCGCGCGGTGCCTCGCTCAGGTATGGCCCACGGGCAAACGTCGGTGTTACCCGTGGGCATCAACGTGCCGTGAACGAAGCGTGTGCGGCCACCGCATTCAGCCCTGCTTAAATCCGTTGAACCGGGCCGGCGCAGGCGCTAAAGGGCCTTTTCCTTTCCCTGACGCCGCCTGAGGATGCCTGCGGATGCCTTGTGCCCTTGCCCCACGGTGGCCGTTCGGTCAGCAGCACAACAGGGCCTTCCCCAGCGGCTTGAGCGTGTGCTGGACACTGCCGCCCGAGCGCTGCGAAGAGATGAGCCCGGCCTCCCGGAGGATCGCGGTGTGGTGGCTGGCAGCAGCCGGTGACACCTCCAGCCGGCGGGCCAGTTCAGAGGTGGTGCAGCCGTCGGCTATGGCCTCCAGGGCCGCAGCGCGGGTGTTGCCCACAAGAGCGGCGCAGGGGCTCTTCACACCGCCATGAGCCCTGCCGGAGCCATGGGTGGAATACTCCCAGCCCGGGCGTGGCTTGACCGGATAGACGAGCACCGGCGGCAGTTGTGGATCCCTCAGCATCATCGGGCCGTGTGAGCAGAAGAACGAGGGGATCAGCCGCAGTCCGCGACCGTCCAGGCGGATGTCCCGGTCCGGACTCTCGGAGTGCACCTCCAGCAGGGGGTATTGCCAACGCACCTGTGGACACAGGGAATTGAGCAGTACGTCGATGCCGCTGCTCTGAAGGGCCAGTGTCCGTAACGACGAGTCGGCCTGGACATGGCTGCGGAGCTGGGATTCATAGGGGCGAACAGCCACGGAGTAGTACTCGCGCATCGCGTCCGCGATACGGGGCAGGTTCCTTGGCCTCAGGTCACGGACCCACAAGGGAATACGGTGGAGCCGGGCGAAAAGGCCGAGGTCGGCACGGAAGCGATCGGGTGAGGTGGCCGCCAGGCTCCGAAGCCCCTGTTCCAGACCGAGTGCGGAGCCCGTCGGGGTGAGGAAGTCGGGGCGGTAGCCGCGTGGTGGTGCGAGCGTGAGCAGTGCGCGAGCCGAGCCGTCGAGCCGGGGGAGCGTCCGCCGGCGCCAGCGGGTGAAGGCCGGCGCGCCCTCATGGCGCTGGAGGACGTGCATGCTGAGCACTGCCTCCCACAGGGGATCGGGCCGCTCGGCGATATGCGTTCTGGCGAGATCCGCCACGTTGAAGTAAATGCGTACGGTCATCCACGCTCCCCCATTCCCCCGGCCCCGTTTCCCCCGAAACTCGCCCAGAACACCAACGACTTAAGATGCCCCACGCATTTTTAACCGGTCGTGATCGAGCAGTGTCAAACCGGCCCGGGTATACCCGTGGGGCACCGGGCGAAAAGGGAGCGTGCACCATCGGCCCGCCGTAGGGGGCGCCGGACCCGCTGTCGGCAGCCTGTAGGCGCCGTGTCGGTGGCGGCTGACACCGTAAAGACATGACGCGAAAGACGATATCCGCCAAGGGCGGCAACGCCGTGGAGGTGCGCGGGCTGGTCAAGCACTTCGGCGCGGTGAAGGCCGTTGACGGGGTGGACCTGAACGTGAAGGAAGGCACCGTGCTCGGGGTGCTCGGCCCCAACGGTGCCGGGAAGACGACGCTGGTGCGCTGCCTGTCCACCCTCGTGGTGCCGGACGCCGGCCGGGCCGTGGTGGCCGGCTTCGACGTGGTGCGCCAGCCCCGCGCGCTGCGCCGCACCATCGGCCTGACCGGGCAGTACGCCTCTGTCGACGAGAAGCTCTCCGGCTGGGAGAACCTCTACATGATCGGGCGGCTGCTCGATCTGTCCCGCAAGGACGCCCGCCGGCGCGCGGACGAGATGCTGGAGCGGTTCTCGCTGACCGACGCCGCCAAGCGGCCCGCCGCCAAGTACTCCGGCGGGATGCGCCGCCGGCTCGACCTGGCCGCCTCGATGATCGGCCGGCCGGCGGTGCTCTTCCTGGACGAGCCGACCACCGGTCTGGACCCCCGTACCCGTAACGAGGTGTGGGAGGAGGTCCAGCGGATGGTGCGCGAGGGCGCGACGGTGCTGCTGACCACCCAGTACATGGAAGAGGCCGAGCAGTTGGCGAACGAGCTGACGGTGGTCGACCGCGGCCGGGTGATCGCCGAGGGCCGGGTCGACGAGCTGAAGGCCAAGGTCGGCGGGCGGACGCTCCAGATCCAGCCGTCGGACGAGAGCGAGCTGGGCCGGATGGTCACCGCCATCGAGCAGGCCGGACTGGACGGCATCGCGGGGGCCACCGCTGACCACCACGGGGGAGTGGTCAACGTGCCGATCATCAGCGATGAGCAGCTGACCGAGGTGGTCGGTCTGCTCAGCCGGCAGGGCTTCACGCTCGCCGGGATCAGCACCCATCTACCCAGCCTGGACGAGGTGTTCCTGGCCATCACCGGCCAGAAGACCTCCCGGGCCGACACAGCCGAGGACGACATGGACCAGCAGTACGCGGGGGTGCCGGCATGAGTACCGTGACGATGACGGCGCCGGTCACCAGGCCCGGCGCCGACGAGGGCCGGATCGGACTCCGTGCCAATCTGCGGCACATCGGCGCCCTGGTGCGCCGTAACGCCCTCCAGATCAAACAGGACCCGGAGTCGATGTTCGACGTCCTGCTGATGCCGATCATCTTCATCCTGCTGTTCACCTACGTCTTCGGCGGCGCCATCGCCGGCAAGGACAACCAGCAGGAGTACATCCAGCGCCTGGTGCCCGGCATGATGGCGATGATGGGCATGAACATCGCCATGGCGGTGGGCACCGGCGTCAACGAGGACTTCCGCAAGGGAGTGATGGACCGCTTCCGGACGATGCCCATCGCCCGGTCCTCGGTCCTGATAGCCAAGATCGTCGTCGAGATCGGCCGGATGCTGGTCGCCACCGCGATCCTGCTCGGCATGGGCTTTCTGCTGGGCCTGGAAATCCGGGGCGGCATCGTGGAGTTCCTCGGGGCCATCGCGCTGTCCACGGTCTTCGGCGCGGCCCTGATGTGGATCTTCATCCTGCTGGGGCTCGCCGTGAAGACCCCGCAAGCGGTCCAGGGCATGGCGATGGTGGTGCTGATGCCGCTCCAGTTCGGCTCGTCGATCTTCGCGCCGCCGACGTCGATGCCCGGCTGGCTGGAGGGCTTCACCCAGGTCAATCCGGTCTCCAACCTGGCGGACGCGGCCCGTGCGCTGGTCAACGGCGAGGGCGCGGTGGCGCACCCGACACTGGTCACGCTCGGCTGGGCGGTCGCCATCACGGCGGTCACCATGCCGCTCGCGGTGCGGAAGTTCCGCACGAAGACCTGATGCGCGTCCCGCGGGGGGGGCTCCCCCGCGGGACGGCTTTGGCCGGCCACCGGTGAGCCGTCGGCCGGCGGCGACGAGACGGCGCGCTTCCCGCCCGGCGCGCGTCAGATGAGGGCGGCGGCCTCCTCGAGTGAGAGGCCACCGCCTTCGGCGTACGCGCGGGCGTACGCCGTATCGCCCAGCAGTGCCCGCGCCGCCTCCTCCGTACGCGCCCGGTCCCTGCGGATCAGCTGCGGCGGCACCTGGCCGTCCGCCCGCAGCGCGTCGTACGCACCCACCAGACGCGCCGCGTCCCGGCCCGCCGCGGCGCCCCGCTCGGCCATCAACACCCGTGCGCCGGTGAGGAGTTGGACCACCGGAAGGTCCGGCGCCACCAGCTGCGCCATGGAGTCCTGCAACAGCTCCATGGACTGCCGGAACCTCGGCAGCAGCCCCTCCCGGCAGCCCTCGTCCACATCCAGCGAGATCAGCAGGGCCTGAAGCATCCCGGAGAAGACGTCGGGGGCGCGCGGGGCGAACAGCTCCTGGACGTGCTCGAGTTCGGTCCGCGCCTCCTGGAGGCGCCCCGTCGCCGTCAGCCGCATCGCGAGGGTCAGCCGCGCGAACGGCTCGGTGTCCCGGCCGCTGTTGCCCTTCGCGGCGTCGGCCAGCACCTCGCGCAGCATCCGCTCACCGGCCTCCGCCTGGCCGTCCTCGATCAGCACGGCGCCCAGCCGGCAGCGCAGCAGCAGGATCTGGCCGTGTGCCCGCAGGTCCTCGGCATGCACCATCGCCGCCCGGTAGTCGTCCGCCGCCGCCCCGTACGCACCTCGCCTCTCATGGCTCTCGCCGCGCCCGGACAGCGCCTCGGCCGCGCCCCAGGCGTCGCCGAGCCGGAGGAAGAGCCGCAGCGCCTCGTCGGCGTCGTCGGCCGCCTGCGCCAGCACGCCGGGGTGGTCGTTGAAGACCTTGGAGCGCAGCTGGAGGGTGTAGGCCAACTCCCAGTCGTAGCCGAAGCCGCGGCAGGCCCGCACCGCGCCGTCGACCAGCTCCGCCAGCTCGTCGACCCGCCCGGTGACCATCACCGCGTAGAACCACATCACGCCGGGCACCTTGCAGGTCTGCGGCATGCCGGGGCGGTAGGCGGCGAGCAGCCCCGCCAGCTCCTCCTTCATCACCGGATCGCGCAGCGCCGCGATATCGCTGTCCATGCTGGCGAGCGCGACCAGCCGGACCTCACGGCGGGCCTCCAGCAGCTGCTCGGGCGCCATCGGCGGCGGGCGGTCGATGGGGCTCTCGTGCAGGTCGGGGGCGGGTTCGGCGGGCTCGGCGAAGGGGTTGGGGCCGAGCGCGCCGGCCGCGGTCGCCCAGTGCCGGGCATCGCTGCGGTGGTCCCGCAGCGACCAGAACCACTGGAGGGACAGCACCAGACACAGCGCCTCGTGCTCGTCCCCGGCGGCCAGGGCCCGGCGCAGCGCGGTGCGCAGGTTGTCGTGCTCCAGCTCCAGCCGCTCCATACCGGCGCGCTGGCCGGGTCCGCGCAACAACGGGTCGGTGGTACGGGCCAGTTCGCGGTAGGCGACGAGATGCCGGCGCTCGGCACCGGCGCGCTCCCCCGCCTCGTCCAGCCGCTCCCCGGCGTACTCCCCCACGGTCTCCAGCAGCCGGTAGCGCATCTGCCCGCCGGTGCCGGCTTCCTGGCCGGCCGGCGCCGCCACCACCAGCGACTTGTCGATCAGCGAGCCGAGCAGCCCGGCCACCTCGCGTCCGTCGACCCCGTCGCCCGCGCACACCTCCTCCGCGGCGGCCAGATCACACCCGCCGGCGAAGACGGACAGCCGCCGCAGCACGGCCCGTTCGGGCTCATCGGTCAGTTCCCAGGACCAGTCCACGACGGCGCGCAGCGTCTGCTGCCGGGGCAGCAGGGTCCGGCTGCCGCTGGTCAGCAGCCGGAACCGGTCGTCGAGGCGGTCGGCCAGCTGCCGCGGCGAGAGCAACCGCAGCCGGGCGGCGGCGAGTTCGATGGCGAGCGGCAGCCCGTCCAGCCGGCGGCAGATCTCGGTGCAGGCCGCCGGGTCGTCCTCGACCCGGAAGCCGGGGCGGGCGGCGGCCCCGCGGTCGGCGAGCAGCCGCAGCGCGACCGGGTCGGGCAGCGGCTCGACCGGCCGCAGCACCTCACCCGGTACGGCCAGCGGCTCCCGGCTGGTGGCCAGCACCGTCACCCCGGGGCAGTCGGCCAGCAGCCGCTCGGTGAGCTCGGCCGCGGCGTCGATCACATGCTCGCAGTTGTCGAGGACGAGCAGCATCCGGCGTCCCGCGCAGTGCTCGGCGAGCCGGGCGAGCGGGTCCAGCGCCGTGGGGTCGGCGGCGGCGCGCAGCCCCTCCGCGGTGGTGCCGCGGACGACGGTCTCGCGGGCGCCGAGTGCGGTCAGCACCGCCTCGGGCACGGTCTGCGGATCGTCCACCGGCGCCAGTTCGGCCAGCCATACGCCGTGCGGCCAGGTCTCCGGCGCGGCGGCCGCGGCGGTCTCGGCGCCCTCCTGCGACAGCCGGGTCTTCCCGGCGCCACCGGGGCCCAGCAGCGTCACCAGCCGGTGCGCGGCCAGATCGGCGCGGATCGCCGCGAGATCGGTGTCCCGCCCGACGAAGGAGGTGAGCCGGGGCCGGAGATTGCCGGGGCGGGGGTGGGGGTGGGGGTGAGGGTGAGGGTCGGGGGTCCTGGGGTGGCCGGTGGCCGGGGCGCCGGGTATCAGGGGCGGCGGGGGGTTCGTCGGCGGATGCTGCGGCGGGGGACGGAGCAACTCCGCGTGCAGGGTGCGCAGTTCCGGGCCCGGGTCGGCGCCGAGGCGTTCGGCGAGGCCGATGCGTATCTCCTCGTAGGCCGCCAGGGCCTCCGCGGTGCGGCCGGCGGCGCGCAGGGCGTGCAGCCGCAGGGCCTGGAGCGGCTCGTCGAGGGGGTGGTCCTCGCACAGCGCGAGGAGGGCGGGCAGCGCCTGGGCGGCCCGGCCGAGGGCGATATCGGCGGCGAGGCGGCTGCACTGGGCGTCCAGCCGGCGGCGCTCGGCACGGGCCACCTCGACGCCGGCGTCCGGGAGATCGGCGAGGACCGGGCCGCGCCAGAGCGCCAGGGCGTCATCGAGCAGGGCGGCGGCCCGGGCCGGATCCGCGTCGGCCAGCGCCCGGGCGCCCTCCGCCGCGAGACGTTCGAAGCGGTGCAGATCGACGGCGTCGGGCTCGGCGCACAGCCGGTAGCCGCCGTCGACCGAGGCGATCTCGGCATGGCCCAGGGCGCGGCGCAGCCGGCCGACCAGTGCCTGGAGCGCACCGGCCGCGTCGGCGGGCGGGTCCGCGCCCCAGATGTCGTCGATCAGCGACTCCGGGGACAGCGCCCGGCCGGGCCGCAGCGCGAGGGCGGCGAGCAGCGCACGCAGGCGTGCGCCACCGAGGGCGACGGGGGTGCCGTCGGCCCGTCCTGCCTGGGTGGTGCCGAGAATTCCGTAATGCACCGGCCCATTGTCGTGCAAGGCGGAAGCCGGAAGGTATCGGCTTTCGATTTCGGGGCACGGGGACCGGGAGGAGGGGTCCCGCGGACGCAGCAGTTCCGCGGGGACCGTGCGCCGCGCGCCCCGCCGCGGTTACGGTCAGGGCTGCCCCTCACCAGAATCCGGGAGCCCGCACCATGACCACAGCAATCCGGCGCGCCGACCGCCGCGTCAGCCCGGTCTTCCTCGCGCTTGCCGCCGTCATGGCGGTGTCGGGGTGGGCCGTGTGGGCCGGGACGCTCGGGGAGTACACCGGTGTCGCGGTGTTCTGCTTCGTGGTGTCCGGCTGGGTGGTCTCGCTGTGTCTGCACGAGTACGCCCACGCGCGCACCGCGCTGCACAGCGGTGACATCTCCGTGGAGGCCAAGGGCTATCTCACCCTGAACCCGCTGAAATACACCCATGCGCTGCTGAGCATCGTGCTGCCGGTGATCTTCGTGATCATGGGCGGGATCGGACTGCCGGGCGGTGCGGTGTTCATCGAGCGCGGCCGGATCCGGGGGCGCTGGCGGCACAGCCTGATCTCGGCGGCCGGGCCGCTGACGAACATCCTGTTCGCGGCGGTGTGCACGGCGCCGTTCTGGCTGCACGCGCTGTCGGGCGTACCGGCCGTGTTCCGCTACGCGCTGGCCTTCCTGGCCCTGCTCCAGGTGACCGCGGCGATCTTGAACTTCCTGCCGGTCCCGGGGCTGGACGGCTACGGCGTGCTCGAACCGTGGCTGTCGCGGAAGCTGCGGCGGCAGGTGGAGCCGTTCGCGCCGTTCGGACTGCTGGCGGTCTTCGTCTTCCTGTGGGTGCCGGAGGTCAACCGGGTGTTCTTCGACCTGGTCGACGCGATCCTGCGCGGCCTCGGCGTCTCGGAGCTGGAGACCTTCATCGGCCAGGAGTACTTCCGCTTCTGGCAGGGCGCACCGCAGCTCCCGCAGACCGGCGGGTTCTTCTGAGGGCGGGGGCGCTACTGACGGCGGGGGCCGCGTACGTCTGCCGGCGCGGGCCCTCGGGCCTCAGCCGGCTGCCCCGGACCGCTGGATCTTCGCCTTGCGGAGGTAGAACCACGCCATGTTGCTGGAGATGCCCGCCAGCAGGATCCAGACGACGCCGACGAAGCTGCCCTCCACGAAGGCGACGACCGCCGCGGCGACGGAGAGGACGCACACGGCGAGGGCCATCAGGGCGAGTCGCCGGGCCGGGCCGGGCGGGGGCAAGAGGGACATGGGGGCGGCTCCTGTCGGGAGTGGTCGGACCTCCCCAGTGTCCCCCATGCCGGCGCTCCCCCGCCCCCTCCCCCTCCTCCCCCTCAGACGTCCGTGACCCGCAGCCCCGCGTGGGCCTTGTAGCGGCGGTTGACCGAGATCAGGTTGGCGACCAGCGACTCGACCTGGTGGGCGTTGCGCAGTCGGCCGGCGAAGACACCGCGCATACCGGGGATACGGGCGGCGAGCGCCTGCACCACATCGGTGTCGGCGCGGGACTCGCCGAGCACCATCACATCGGTGTCGATCTGCTCGACCTCCGGGTCCTGGAGCAGCACCGCGGACAGATGGTGGAACGCGGCGGTGACCCGGGCCCCGGGCAGCAGGGCCGCGGCCTGCTCGGCGGCGCTGCCCTCCTCCGGCTTCAGCGCGTAGGCGCCCTTCTTGTCGAAGCCGAGCGGGTTGACGCAGTCGATGACGAGCTTGCCGTCCAGCTCGTCGCGGAGCGCCTGAAGGGTCTTGGCATGGCCCTCCCAGGGCACCGCGACGATCACGACATCGCTGCGCCGGGCGCATTCGGCGTTCTCCGCGCCCTCGATGCCCAGGCCGAGCTCCCCGGCGGCGGTCAGCGCGCGCTCGGCGGCCCGGGAACCGATGATCACCTTCTGGCCGGCCCTGGCCAGCCGGTAGGCCAGGCCGCGGCCCTGGTCGCCGGTGCCGCCGAGGACGCCGACCACCAGGCCGGAGACGTCCGGGAGGTCCCAGGGGTCGCGCTGGAGGGCGGCCTTCGCACGGGTCGCGGCGTTCGGGGACCGGGAAGCGTCAGAAGTAGTCATGACAGCGATACTGTCACGCCCCGACGGCGAGCCGGGCATGCCCTCGACAGCGATCCGGCCCCCTCACGCCTTCACGCTCCCCTCGGTCAGCCCCGTACGCCAGTACCGCTGGAGCACCGTCATCAGCACCATCAGCGGCACCACGGACAGGAACGCGCCGCCCACCGTGTACTGGTAGAGCACCGGTTGGCGGTCCGCGTAGCCGGTCCAGGAGGTCAGGCCCAGCTGGATCGGGTAGAGGCCGGAGTCCGAGAGCATCACCAGCGGCAGGAAGTAGTTGTTCCAGATGTGGACGAACTGGAAGAGGAAGACGGTGACCAGCGCCGGGGTCATCAGCCGCAGCCCGAGCCCGCCGAAGATCCGGGCCTCCCCGGCGCCGTCGATCCGGGCCGCCTCCAGCAGCGAGTCGGGGACCGCGGCAGCCGCGTAGATCCGGCACAGATAGACGCCGAACGGGCTGACCATGCCGGGGATCAGCACCGCCCAGTAGGTGTTGGCCAGTCCGATCGCGCTGAAGAGGAAGTAGAGCGGCAGGGCCAGGGCCGTGCCGGGGATCAGCACCCCGGCGAGCACCACGTTGAACAGCGCCTCCCGGCCGCGGAACGGGAACTTCGCCAGCGCATAACCGGCCGCGGCGGACAGCAGGGTGGCGCAGACCGCGCCGGCCCCGGCGTAGAGGAGCGAGTTGGCGAACCAGCGGGCGTAGCTGCCGTGGTCGTAGGTGAGGACGTCGAGGAGGTACGCGAGGGGGCGCGGATGGTCGGAGAACCAGAAGCCGAAGGTGCCGAAGAGGTCGGCGCTGTTCTTGGTGGCGGAGACGGCCAGCCAGTAGACGGGCACCAGGAAGTAGAGCGCGGCGACGGTCAGCAGGGAGGCGGTGATGATCCGGTAGCGGACCGGGGGCCGGGTCATCCGTGCTCCTTCCCGCGTCCGCCGACCAGCCGCAGAAAGCCGAAGGACAGTACGCAGGCCACCAGCGCGAGCAATACCGCCTCGGCCGCCGCCGCATGCTGGTTGTTGCCGACGAACGCCTCGCTGTAGGCGTGCAGGTTGGGGGTGAAGCCGGAGTCGATGGAGGAGGCCAGCGGGCGCAGCACCATGGGTTCGGCGAACAGCTGGAGGGTGCCGATGATGCTGAAGACACCGGTGAGCACCAACGCCGGCCGGATCAGCGGGAGTTTGATGTGCCGGGCGACCTGCCAGGCGCTCGCCCCGTCGATCCGGGCGGCCTCGTACAACTCCCCCGGTACGGCCTTGAGCTGCGCGATCAGCACCAGCATGTTGTAGCCGGTGAACTGCCAGGTGACGATGTTGGCGAGGGACCACAGGACGGTGCCGCGGGAGAGGAAGTCGAGGTCCCAGCCCACCGCGCCGGCGATCTTCACCAGCGGGCTGATGCCCGGTACGTACAGGAAGCCCCACAGGATCGAGGCGATCACGCCGGGCACGCCGTACGGCAGGAAGAAGGCGCTGCGGAAGAACGGGACGGCGCGGGCGCTCGCGCTCTCCAGCAGCAGGGCCAGGGCGGTGGCGAGCGCGATCATCAGCGGGATCTGCACGACGCCGAAGAGCAGCACCCGGCCGAAGCCGGTCAGGAACCGGTCGTCGGCGAGCGCCTGGGCGTAGTTGGCGAGGCCCGCGAAGACCTCGTGCTCCTGGCCGCCGAGGCCGAGCGGGCCGGTCCGTTCGGTCGTGAACAGGCTCTGGTGGAGGGCGTAGCCGATCGGGGCGAGGAAGCAGAGGCCGAAGAGGGCGAAGAAGGGCAGCACGAACGCGGTCGCGGCGCGGGCGTTGCGGGCCTCGGCGCGGGAGGCGCGGCGCCGGGGTCCGCGGCGGCTCCGGCGGGCCGGCCGCGGGGTGACCGCCGCCG
Source organism: Streptomyces sp. NPDC127097 (assembly GCF_042724075.1). NCBI lineage: Bacteria > Bacillati > Actinomycetota > Actinomycetes > Kitasatosporales > Streptomycetaceae > Streptomyces > Streptomyces sp. NPDC127097. Next base: position 26,347 of record NZ_JBHXFI010000063.1, read on the forward strand.
GCCGGCCCGGGGTGTCCCGGCTCAGCACCTCCCGGTTCATCCGCTCTCCACCTTCAGACCTTTGCCCTTGAGGTCGGCGAGGGTCTGGCCCTGCACCTTGGCCAGGACCGAGCGGAAGGAGCTGCCGTCGGCGAGCGCGTCGGTGAAGGCGTCGCCGAGCCGCTGGTAGAGGGTGTCCACGCCGGGTCCCCACCGCCAGCTGGTGTCGACATGCGCGCCGGCGTCCGCGAAGACCTTGCTGTACGCCTGGCCGCCGAAGAAGTCCTTGTCGACGTCGAGGTCCGTGGTGGCGTACCCCTTCTTGGCGCTGGGGAAGCCGTAGCCGCCGTCGATCAGCAGCTTGATCGAGTCCGGGTCGGTGTTGAGCCAGACGGCGAAGTCCAGGGCGTCCTTGGGGTAGCGGGCCTTGGCGAAGACGGCGGTGGTCGAGCCGCCCCAGTTGGCGCATGCCTGCTCGCCCGCCTTCCACTGCGGCAGCGGTGCGGCCCGCCACTTCCCCTTGGTGCCCGGCGCGTTGCCGACCAGCAGGGCGTCGCCCCAACTGGCGCCCACCCAGGCCGGGATGGCGCCGGTCTGGAGGTCCTTGTACCAGGCGTTCTGCCGGTCCGGGATGGTCTTGACGAGCTTCCGCCGGACCAGGGACTCCCAGTAGTCGGCGACCCGGCGGGTGGGTTCGTCGTCGAGGTGCACGATCCAGGTGTCGCCCTGCGTCCGGTACCACTTGGCGCCGGCCTGCCAGGCGAGGCCGGCGAAGCGGTTGCCGTTGGTGGGCGCGAAGGTCTCGATCCAGGCGCCCTTCTTGCGGACGGCCTTGGCGGCGGTCTCGTACTCGTCCCAGGTCCGCGGGGTCGGCACGTCCCACCTGTCGAAGAGGTCCTGGCGCAGGAACAGGCCCATCGGTCCGGACGCCTGCGGGATGGCGTAGAGGCTTTTGCCGAAGACGGACTGCTGCCACTGCCAGCCGGAGAACTTGTCCTTGTGACGGGCGGCGCCGAGCGGGGCGAGGTCCAGCAGCCCGTTGTCGAGCAGGAAGCTGGGGACCACCGGGAATTCGATCTGGCCGAGGTCGGGCGGGTTGCCGGCCTTGATGGCGGCGTGCATCTTCGCGTACTGCTGGCCGTTGACGGCCGACACCTTCTCGACCTTGACCTGGACGTCCGGGTGCTTGCGGTTCCACAGGTCGACGGGCTTGTCGATGCCCGGCACCCAGGACCAGAAGGTCAGGCTGATCTTCTGCCCCTTCTTGCGCTCCTCGGGTGCCCGGCCGTCGTCGCCGTCGCCGCAGCCGGCGAGCGCGAAGCCGGCGGCGAGGGCGGCCGCCCCGCCCAGGACCGTTCTGCGGTGCAGGGGATTGCTGGCCATGTCGGCTCCTCCACGGGGATGCGGCGGAAGGTGATCGTCGAGTAGGCGCTGAAGTCGCCCGTCTCGTAGAGCAGTCCGACGCTGTCGCGGTCGAGGCGGACGAGGTCGGAGTAGCCGGCCGGGAGCCCGGAGACGGTGTGTGCGGTCTTCCCCCACGCTCGGCTTCGCTCGCGCGGGGGGACCCCCTGTCGAGGACGACCGGTGCGGGGTTGCCCGCGGTGCCGGTGCCGTTGCGGGCGACGGCCTGGAGGGGGCCCCAGGTACGGCCGCCGTCCGCGGACCGTTTGAGGACGAGGTGGAGGGTGCCGGAGTCGGCGGGCGAGGAGACCCGGCCCTCGGTGAAGGCAAGGAGGACCCCGGAGCGCGCCCGGACCACGGCGGGGATCCGGAAGCTGGTGCACCCCTCGGTCCCGGCCCGGTACGGCACTGGGCTCTCGTACGCCATGGGTCACCCCCAATGGGCAAGGACGTAGGATGTCCCTCGTCCTGCGGCGACCATAGGGAGTGCCCAACTGGCCGTCAAGACGGCCCACATGACACCTTTCCGTGCCGGCGACGGGCACCCCGACACCGGGTGACATCCCGGTGAACGGGATCGGTCACGCCCGCACCGGTGCCATGATCCAAGCGGCACCCCCTAGGTCACTGCTCGGACAGCCGCCGCCGGATGCCGTCGAAGTGCCGGTGTATGGCCTTCACGGCGCGGTCGCCGTCGCCCGCCTCCAACGCGTCCACGATCTCCTGGTGCTGGCGGTGCGTCACCACCGGATCGGGCCGGTCGTCGGAGAAGTCCTCCCGCACCCGCCGCAGCGCCGCCCAGAACGCGTCCAGCACCTCGCTCAGCAGATGGTTGCCCAGCGAGCGGTACAGGGCGAGGTGGAAGGCCCGGTCGGTGGCGCTCTGCACCTGCCCGCCGCGCGCCTCCTCCGCCATCCGCTGCACCAGCCCCTTGAGGACGGCGAGATCCTCGGCGGGCAGATTGCGGGCGACCGCGCCGATCAGGCCCGCCTCCAGCGCCTCACGGACCTCCATCAGCTCGTACAGGCTCGGCTCGCCCTGGTGGTGGCGGACCGCGGCACGGAAGGCGACGCCCTCGACGAACGGCTCCAGGGTGAGCGGGCCGACATAGGTGCCGAAGCCGTGCCGGATCTCCACGATGCGCATGGCCTGGAGCGCCTTGAGCGCCTCGCGCACCGAGTTGCGGCTGACGTCGAGCAGGGCGACCAGCTCGGCCTCGGTGGGCAGCGGATCCCCCGGCGTCAGCCGGCCCTTCAGGATCAGCTGCTTGATCTGGGCCTGCACATCCTCGGACATCGTCCCTCGCGCCATGGATCTCCCTCTCCCGCTCCCGCGTCTGCCGTGCCGCCGGCCCTCCGCCACCTGCCCCGCCGTGACCGCTGATCCTTGACCGACCGCCTGTGAACAGGTCTATTGTGCTCGACATAGGACATCCCATGTCCTGTCCGATCGGAGCCCGGAGCCCCCATGGCACTGCCCGCCCCCCTGCACGGCGTCATCCCGCCGGTCTGCACCCCGCTGGACCCGCGCGGCGAGATCGACACCGCCTCTCTGACGCGTCTGGTGAACCACCTCGTCAACGGCGGCGTGCACGGCCTGTTCGCGCTCGGCTCCACCAGCGAGGTCGCCTACCTCACCGACGCCCAGCGCGGCACCGCCCTGGAGGCCGTCATCAAGGCCGCGGACGGCCGGGTCCCGGTGCTCGCCGGGGTCATCGACACCACCACCCCCCGGGTGCTCGACCACGCCCGGACCGCCGCCGCGCTGGGCGCCGACGCCCTGGTCGCCACCGCGCCCTTCTACACCCGCACCCACCCCCGGGAGATCGCCGCCCACTTCCGCCATCTGCGCACGGCCGTGGACCTCCCCCTGTTCGCCTACGACATCCCCGTCGCCGTCCACAGCAAGCTGTCCCCGTCGCTGGTGCGCGAGCTGGCCGAGGACGGCACGCTCGCCGGGCTCAAGGACAGCAGCGGCGACGAGGGCTCGCTGCGCCGTCTGCTCACCGCGCTCGGCGGCCGCACCGCCCGGCGCACCGGTCCCGCCCCCGGCTTCTCGGTGCTCACGGGTTCCGAACTCACTGTGGACGCCGCCCTGTTGGCGGGTGCCGACGGCGTCGTCCCCGGTATCGGCAATGTCGACCCGGCGGCCTACGTACGCCTCTACGACGCCGCCCGGGCCGGCGACTGGGAACAGGCCGCCGCCGAACAGGAACGCCTGGTCACCCTCTTCTCCCTGGTCGACGTCGGCCCGGAGACCGAGATGGGCCGCAGCTCCTCCGCCCTGGGCGCCTTCAAGGCGGCACTCCACCTCCTCGGCGTGATCGACCGGAGCGCCACCGCCTTTCCCCAACGCCCGCTGAGCGACGACGCCGTGGCAGAGGTAGGACGTCGGCTCACGGAGGCGGGCCTGCTGAAGCGGGGCGGCGCGAACACTCCCTAGGGATCCACCCGCATCTCGGCGATGCTCTCCGTGTTCTGGTCCCGCACCAGGGCGTCGATCGCTTCCGCCTCCTTCTCCTCCTTCTTGAACTGATCCGGCCTGCCCTTGAATTGATGGTCGGCGGACTGGAATCGCGTATACAAAGACGCCATCCGCTCCTTCCTGTTCGCCCTCAGCTGCGATTTCGCCAGCAGCCTCTTCTGCGCCTCCGTCACCTTCGACGGGAAGAATCTGATCGTACGAGCGATCGGCTGGTCGCCGAGCACCATGCGCATCAGACTCTGCGAAGGCAACCTGGTCTGGGTGCACTTAGCACTCCCCGGCGCCGCCGGAGCGATTTCCAGGGAAAACTTTCCGCTACAGGTGGCGGACGTTGTCGAGTCGCCGGTATGTGTCAGCGTCGAGAGATGGACCACGAGGCGAACCATGTCCTGCTTGTCGCCGCGCGCATCGAACACAAATGATTTGTACCACTTCTGCCCCGGCATCAGGATTTCGCCGGACTGCATGACATCGTCGAACGTCAAGAGCATGACGTACTTACCGAGGTGCGTTTGGTTCGCGGTGGCCCCGTCCAGCTTGTCGACCACCGTCTGTGCGGACATCCCCTCGGCCGACTGCATATGGTAGCCGCGCACCGTATACATGGCACCGAGAACATCGGCGGGCGCCGACCCTTCGTTGTGGAGGGTGATTTCTCCCCGCAGGTGCGAGACACCGCGAGAGTGCCCCAGCTCAGTGAGCCGCGAGGTCACACTCACGCGAGGGCTGTCATGGGTCGGCTTGTAGAAGTTCATGTACCAGAACTGGATCACTCCCGCCAAGGGCAGCAAGGCAATGGCCGCCGTTCCGACCTTCGACAGCTCAATGTGATCGAAGGCGAAGGCACGGACGATGACCGCCACCGCGAAAGCGACCAATAAAAACGCGACAACCGTCACCAGCAGGTCCCAGAATTCATCGTGAATGGGACTGTAGATCTCGACCCAGATGGGAATGAAGAGCATGGGAATGGAGGAAGCCTGGGCCACCAGCACGACCGGCTCCCGCCATGCATTCACCTCACCGCTTCGGCGATGCCGCTGAAACGTCTTCTTGAGCTCCTGGAAGACACGCCAGGCAGCGATCCCGTTCAGGATGGCAATCACGATCCGAAGCACCGCGGAAACAACCTGTTCACGCGGATACTTGATCACATCATAGATGGCACTGCCGGAAAACAGCAGGGCTTCGAAGACGAGGACAGCGCAGAGCAGCTGCACCCGGCTCCGGCGCTGAAATGCCTTGCTCCAGAGGGACGGCAGGGAATGCCACGCACCTTTCATGCCGCGTGCGGAAGCATTCGCCGCGCCTTTCCTCCGGCGTGTGGGAAATGTGGGCATGGCCCACAGTTAAGAGCAGCCCGATCGGCTCTCCGCGGCGCCGCGCGGCCATTGCCCCGGATGGGCCCCCGCCGGCGCCCCGCACACCCCCAAGTCCCGTACGGGTGACACCGGTTGAAACGGCAACCGAAAGGGGCCGTGCTGCGGCACCATTGCGGAGCATGGATGCCGTACGGGTCGCATTGCTGCGTGAGGTCCTCGCGGGGACCGAGTGGATTCAGGCCACCCGCCGCTTCGCCGGGGCGCTGCGGGGCGCCGTCGTCCCGCACGGGGGCGGGCTGCTGCTGGTCGGCAGCGCCGCGTACGAGCCCTGGCATCTGGCCGCGCATCTGGACGACGAGGCCGCCTGGTCGGGGCTGCCGGAGCTGTCACCGACCCTGGTGCGGCACCGTGTCCCGGGCGGGGCACCGGCCCATCTGGCGGTCGGACTGGGCCGGTTGGAGGCGGCCGGGCGGGGCGAGACGCTGCTGGTCGTGGCGCCGGGGCAGCCGGGGGCCGAGCTGCTGGAGCGGGTGCACGACGCCCGCCGGAACGGCGCCACGGTGCTCGCCCTGGACGACGGCGACCGCGATCTGCACGCCCTGGCCCATGACGCGCTCGCCGCACCCCCGGCCCCGCCCGGCGCGGCCGCCGGGGCCTCGCCGGACCTCGACCTGGACACCGTCCAGCATCTGGTGAGCGCGGCCGCCGGGGAGAACAGCCTGCCCGCCCCCCGCGGCCGCCGCCGCTTCCGCGACCGTCTGGCCCGCCTCGCCGATCAGCTGACCGCCCCGCCACCACCCCGCTGGTAGCTTTCCGCCCCACCCGCGAGCCGGCCGAGGTCCCTGCGGGCCGGCCGAGGTCCCTGCGGGCCGGCCAGGAGGCCCCTGCGGCCCCGGCCCCCCCTAGTCGCCCTCCGCGCCGGTCTTCCCCTTGTCCGCGTCCATGTCATGCCACTTCGGGTCGGTCTCCCACTCCAGATTCCGCTCGCGGGCGGTCTCCATGGCGTGCGCCGCCTCCTCGCGGGTGGCATACGGGCCGAAGCGGTCGGCGGCGCGGCACTCGGGCCCCTCTTCGACCGTCCCGTGCTTGAGGCAGTAGTACCACTCGCCCTGTTTGCCGACCGTACGCCTCTTGAACAGCGCCATTGCCGCCTCCTGTGGATGTCCCGTGCCACCATCCTGCCCGACGGCCCGCGGATACACTCGCTGACATGTCTGGCCAGTCGCTTCTTGCCCCGGGGAAGATCTCCCCCACCCGCCCCGTCCCCGCCTCGATCCCGCGCCCCGAGTACGTCGGGAAGGACGCGCCCACCCCGTACACGGGGCCCGAGGTGCAGGACGCCGAAACGATCGAGAAGATGCGGATCGCCGGCCGGATCGCCGCGCAGGCGATGGCGGAGGCCGCCAAGCTGATCGCGCCGGGCGTGACCACCGATGAACTGGACCGGGTCGCCCATGAGTTCATGTGTGATCACGGCGCCTACCCGTCCACGCTCGGCTACCGCGGCTTCCCCAAGTCGCTGTGCTCCTCGCTCAACGAGGTCATCTGCCACGGCATCCCGGACTCGACCGTCCTCAAGGACGGCGACATCGTGAACCTGGACGTCACCGCGTACATCAACGGGGTGCACGGCGACAACAACGCCACCTACCTGTGCGGCGACGTGGACGAGGAGTCCACGCTGCTGGTCGAGCGCACCCGGGAGGCGCTCAACCGCGCGATCAAGGCCGTCAAGCCGGGCCGGCAGATCAACATCATCGGCCGGGTCATCGAGTCGTACGCCAAGCGCTTCGGCTACGGAGTGGTCCGTGACTTCACCGGCCACGGCATCAATTCCTCCTTCCACTCCGGCCTGATCGTTCCGCACTACGACAGCCCGCACCACACCACCGACATCAAGCCCGGCATGACCTTCACGATCGAGCCGATGCTGACGCTGGGGTCCTACGACTACGACATGTGGGACGACGGCTGGACGGTCGTGACCAAGGACCGCAAGCGGACCGCGCAATTCGAGCACACGCTGGTGGTCACGGACACCGGGGCGGAGATCCTCACGCTGCCCTGACGGGAGCGGGGACACTCTTTACCGACAGCGCGTCGGGAACAGGGGTAGGCTCGTTACCGACAGGACGTCGGGAACGGTTGACGCGGGCCGCGGGTTAGGTAACCCTAAGTTCGGCGGCTCGGCGGAGCCGGCCTCTTCCCGTCCGCTGCCCTCGGTCCCCGGAGGTCCGCCTTGGAAACGTCCAGCCCGACCCCGCCCGCCCCCTCCGCTCCGTCCGCTCCGTTTTCGACGGTGATCCGCACCGCGTCCCACGAGCAGCACACGGAGGCCGAGAACTCCTCCTTCATGAGCGATCTGCTCGGCGGCCGGCTCGGCGTCCGGGCCTACCGGCGCTACACCGAGCAGCTGTGGTTCGTCTACCGCGCGCTGGAAGGCGCCTCCGGGCCGCTCGCCGGGGATCCGGTGGCGGGCCCCTTCCTCCGGCCCGAGCTGGCCCGCACCGCCGCGCTGGAGCGCGACCTCGCCCATCTCGGCGGGCCGTCCTGGCGCACCGGCCTGGTGCCGCTGCCGGCCACCGCGGCCTACGCGGACCGGGTGGCGGCCTGCGCCCGAGACTGGCCGGCCGGTTTCGTCGCCCACCACTACACCCGCTATCTCGGCGATCTCTCCGGCGGCCAGATCATCCGTGGCACCGCGGAGAAGACCTGGGGCTTCGCCCGCAAGGGCGACGGGGTGCGCTTCTACGTCTTCGAGGACATCCCCAACCCCGCCGCCTTCAAGCGGGAGTACCGGGCGCTGCTGGACGCGCTGCCCGTGGACGACCTGGAGAAGCAGCGGGTGGTGGAGGAGTGCAAGCGGGCCTTCCGGCTGAACAGTGCGGTCTTCCGGGAGCTGGGCGAGCAGTTCCCGCTGAGCGCGTAGCGGCCGTTCGCCCGTTCCGCGCCTGCTGTCGCCGAAGTCCCTTCTGCCACAACTGCCGTCGGCGGCCGTTTTGCCTCAACCGCCGCTGGACGCCTGCTCGTTGATGCCTTCCGGGGGGACCGCCGCGCCGGGTCAAGGGGCGGCGCGGCGCACCCGTCCCCCTACGGCGATGGTGCCGTCGGAATGGGTGCGGGTGAGGATCCGCGAGCCGGTGCCCTGGCGAATGTCGAGCGGGCGGCCCAGCTCATGGGTGAGCAGCATGGCGGCGGCGCCGGTCGCCTCGTCCTCGGCGACACCGGCGCCGCGGCGCGGGAAGCCCCGGGCCCGGACCACGCCCGCGGCCTCGTCCTGCCAGGCCCAGGCGTAGAGCCAGCCCTCGCCCGGTGGCGGCGCGGGCAGCGCGTCGACCTCGGCCACCGAGGCGTACCGCCTAGTCGTCCGGGCGGTCACCCACTCCGCGCGACCGCGCACCCAGGTCACGTCCCCCTCGAAGCCGACCGCCACCTCACCGGCCGGCGGGCGCAGGGTGCGTGGCGGCCGTCCCAGGCTCCGCAGCAGCCAGGCCAGACCGACCAGCGGATGGCCCGCGAACGGGAGCCGGACGCCGGGGGTGTGAATGTCCACGGTGCCGCGGACGGCGTCGTCGAGGAAGACGGTTTCGCTGAAGCCGAGTTCGGCGGCGAGCGCGGCGCGGGCATCGGCGCCGGGGAGCGCGGCCCCGTCGCGGACCACGCCCAGAGCGTTGCCGCCGGCCCCGTCCGGTCCGCAGAACACCCGGAGCACATCAAGATCGGTCATCCGGCCAGTGAACAGCAGAGCCGGGAGGGGGCGACAGGAGCCCGGTGGCGGTGGCCGGATTTCGACGGTCATGGACCCTCGCGAACGAGGCCCCTTACCTTGACCGGCGCATGGCGGTTCCGTGACCGGGCGCGGGCCAATCCGTAATCAGGCCGTTGTCCATGAGAGCGGGATCACTCGCCAGGCCGGGCAGAAATAGGTAAGCCTCGGTTAAGTTAGGGCCGCCTTAGTGGCGACCCCGGCCATTGTCTATCGTTCCGTACGCCGTTTCCGTACATCCGAGCCCGCTTGGAGCTTTGTATGCGTGCCCTTCGTCCCGCCGCCGTCGCCGCCATCGCGGCAGCCACGGCCGTCACCGCCGTCTCCGGCTGCGCCGCGAAGAACGACGGCAAAGGGGGCAGCGGCAAGGGAACCATCGAGGTGACCGCGACCGACACCAGCTGTGAGCTCTCCGCCAAGGAATTCCCCGCCGGACATGTCCGGTTCGCGGTGCAGAACAAGGGCTCCAAGGTCACCGAGGTCTACCTCTACGCGGCCGGCGACCGGATCGTGACCGAGCGGGAGAACATCGGTCCCGGCACCCGGACGGAGATCACCGCCGAGGTCAAGGCCGGTTCGTACGAAATCGCCTGCAAGCCGGGCATGAAGGGCGACGGCCTCCGCCAGAAGGTGACCGCCGGCGGCAAGGGCACGGCCGCCAAGCGCGGCCCCAAGCTGGACGCCGCGGTCGCCGCGTACCGCAAGTACGTCCAGGAGCAGGCCGACCAGACCCTCCCGGCGGCGCAGAAGTTCGCCGACGCGGTCAAGGACGGCGATGTCGAGGCCGCCAAGAAGACCTATGCGCTCTCGCGGGTCGGCTGGGAGCGCACCGAGCCGGTCGCCGAGTCGTTCGGTGACATCGACCCCAAGGTCGATGTGCGCGCCGACGGCCTGGACAAGGGCCAGAAGTGGACCGGCTGGCACAAGCTGGAGAAGTCCCTGTGGGAGGAGAAGAAGATCTCCGGGGACGACAAGAAGCTGGCCGGGCAGCTCATCACCGACCTGAAGGACTGGCAGAAGCGGGTCGGCACGGCCGAGATCACCCCGACCAGCATGGCCAACGGTGCCAAGGAGCTGCTCGACGAGGTCGCCACCGGCAAGGTCACCGGTGAGGAAGAGCGCTACAGCCACACCGACCTGCTCGACTTCCACGCCAATGTCGAGGGCGCCGAGAAGACCTACGAGCTGCTGAAGCCGGTCGTCGGCAAGAACGACCCGGCGCTCGCCAAGGAGCTGGACAAGCAGTTCAAGGTGATCGGCGACCTGCTCGACGAGCACCGCGACAGCGACTCCGCCGACGGCTTCGCCTCGTACGACACGGTCGACAAGGGCGAGCGCAAGAGGCTCTCCGACGGGGTCAACGCGCTGGCCGAGCCGCTGTCCAAGCTGGCCGCCGCCGTGGCCGGCGCCAAGTAGTCCGCCGCCAGGCAAGGGGAGACGATGACGCACGACGACGACACGTCCACCGGGAACTCCGCCACCGAGGGCGGCGAGGCCGCGCAGACCACCGAAGGGCGGGCGCCCTCCCGGCGTTCGCTGCTCGGCTGGGGCGGCGCGGGCCTGGCCCTCGGTGCGGTCGCGGCCGGCGGTACCGCGGCGGCGCTGCGCACCGGCGGCGACGCCCAGCCGGCCGGCGCGGACGCGACCGCGGGCTCCGCGATCGCCTTCCACGGCAGCCACCAGGCCGGTATCGCCTCCGCCGTCCAGGACCGGCTGCACTTCGCCGCGTTCGACGTCACGACCGACGACCGCGACGAGCTGATCGCGCTGCTCAAGGAGTGGACGAAGGCGGCGGCGCGGATGACGGCGGGGGACGCGGTCGGCGACGGCGCGGTCGGCGGACTGGCGGAGGCGCCGCCGGACGACACCGGCGAGGCGCTCGGCCTGCCGCCGTCCCGGCTCACCCTCACTTTCGGCATCGGCCCGACGCTGTTCGAGAAGGACGGCAAGGACCGCTTCGGCATCAAGGCCCGGCGGCCCGAGGCGCTGATCGAGCTGCCGCAGTTCCCCGGTGACAACCTCGACAAGGCGCGCAGCGGCGGCGATCTGTGCGTCCAGGCGTGTGCGGACGACCCGCAGGTCGCGGTGCACGCGATCCGCAACCTGGCCCGTATCGGCTTCGGCAAGGTCGCGATCCGCTGGTCGCAGCTGGGCTTCGGCAAGACGTCCTCCACGACGCCGGACGCCCAGACCCCGCGCAACATGTTCGGCTTCAAGGACGGCACCCACAACCTCGCGGGCACCGACTCCGCCGCGCTGGACAAGCATGTGTGGGTCGCGGACGGCGACGCGAAGGGCAAGGAGAGCTGGATGGCCGGCGGCTCCTACCTCGTCGCCCGCCGGATCCGGATGCACATCGAGACCTGGGACCGCACCTCGCTCCAGGAGCAGGAGGACATCTTCGGCCGGAACAAGGGCGAGGGCGCACCGGTCGGCAAGAAGAACGAGCGGGACACCCCGCATCTGAAGTCGATGCTGCCGACCGCGCATGTCCGCCTGGCGCATCCGGACTCCAACGGCGGGGTGCGGATCCTGCGCCGCGGCTACTCCTTCACCGACGGGACGGACGGGCTGGGCCGGCTGGACGCGGGGCTGTTCTTCCTCGCCTACCAGCGGGACGTCCGCCAGGGCTTCGTCCCGCTCCAGAAGCGGCTGGCGGCCAACGACGCACTCAACGAATACATCCAGCACGTGGGTTCCGCGGTCTTCGCGGTGCCGCCGGGCGTCCGGAACGCGGACGACTGGTGGGGCCGGGCGCTGTTCGCCTGATCCACCGTGCCACCGTCGGCGGCGGAGACCGTCGCCGACTCCATGAAGGAAGGGAAGGAACCGACGTGTTCGGCAACTACCTGATCGGTCTGCGCGAGGGCCTGGAAGCCAGCCTCGTGGTCTGCATTCTCATCGCCTACCTGGTCAAGACCGGGAGGCGGGAGGCGCTGCGCCCGGTCTGGCTCGGTATCGCGCTCGCCGTGGTGCTGTCGTTCGCGTTCGGTGCGGCGCTCCAGTTCGGTTCGCAGACGCTGACCTTCGAGGCCCAGGAAGCGCTCGGCGGTTCGCTGTCGGTCATCGCGGTGGGCCTGGTGACGTGGATGGTCTTCTGGATGCGGCGCACCGCGCGGCATCTGAAGCAGGAGCTGCACGGCAAGCTGGACGCGGCGCTCCAGATGGGCACCGTGGCGCTGGTGGTCACCGCGTTCCTGTCGGTGGGCCGCGAGGGCCTGGAGACCGCGCTGTTCATCTGGACCGCCGCGCAGTCCGCGAACGACGGCGTACGGCCGCTGGTCGGGGCGCTGCTGGGGCTGCTGACGGCGGTGCTGCTGGGCTGGCTGTTCTACCGCGGCGCGGTGCGGATCAACCTGGCGAAGTTCTTCACCTGGACCGGCGGCATGCTGGTGGTGGTCGCGGCGGGCGTGCTGGCGTACGGCTTCCACGATCTCCAGGAGGCGGACATCCTGCCGGGGCTGGCCACCCGGGCGTTCGACATCAGCGCCCAGGTCCCGGCCGACAGCTGGTACGGGACGCTGCTGAAGGGCGTCTTCAACTTCCAGCCGGACCCGACGGTCCTTCAGGTCACGGTGTGGGCTCTGTATCTGATCCCCACCCTCGCCTTCTTCCTCGCCCCCGGTAGGGTTGCGCCGAATCGTGCCACCCCGGCGGCCGCCCCGTCCGCCCCGGTCGCCCCGAAGGAGCCCGAGCCCCATGACACGCAGGTCGCCGTTCCGGGTGCCCGTAACACTGACGTCGGCAGCGGCGGCGCTGGTGATACTGAGCGGGTGCATGACGGTGCACGGCGAGAGGGAGATGCTGCCGGCGGTGTCGAAGGCTGAGGGCGCCAAGGCCCTCACCCGCTTCACCGACAGCTTCAACCAGACCTACCGGGAGCTGGACCCGAAGCGGAACCCCTCCTTCGAGGCGGGCGCGCTGCTGGCGATCGACCAGGCCGGGATAAAGGCGGCGCACGCCCTCCGGCCGCAGGGCAATCCGCAATTCCCCGCGCTGGAGCTGACGGAGCCGCGCTTCACGGTCCCCAAGCAGGCGGGCTGGCCGAAGTACTTCATCGCGGACGCGCTCAGCAACCGCAAGGACGCCAAGGGCCACCCCACCCGCTGGTTCCTGGTGTTCAGCCGCAACGGCATCGACGAGAAGTGGCGCGCGGTGTACTTCGCGCAGTTCCCGGGCAACAAGGCGCCGGAGCTGAAGACGAAGGACGGCTACGCCGAGGCGGTGCCGGCCGGCTCCGGCTCCGGTCTGACGGTGGCTCCCGGCAAGCTGAGCCGGGCCTACGCGGACTATCTCAACACCGGTGAGGGCAGCGTGTTCGCGCCCGGTCCGCAGACCGACGGCTGGCGGGAACGGCGTGCCAAGGACGCCCGTCAGGTCGGTTCGCGCATCCAGTGGCAGGACTCCCCCTCGGGCCATCCGCCGGTGGCGCTGCGGACCACGGACGGCGGGGCGCTGGTGTTCTTCTCGACCGTCTACCACCAGCAGCAGACGATGTTCGCCGGGGCGACGATCCGGGTGCCGGCGAATCTGCGGGGCCTGGTGGTGGGTCCGGAGAAGAAGACCAACCGGATGAACTTCACCACCGTCTCCTCCCAGGCGGTCACGGTGCCGGCCAAGGGCTCCGGCGACAAGGTCGTCGTCCTGAACCGGCGGGAGGGCAAGACGTCGGTGGAGCCGCAGTAGCGGTAGAGCGCACGCGGCCGGACCGCGGAGACGCCGAAGGGCCGCCGGGGTGATCCCGGCGGCCCTTCGGCGTGTGAAGGGGGTGCGCGGACGGGGCGCGGGCCCGGTCAGCGGCCGATCGGCCAGGCGTGGGCCTCGTGGTGGTGCGGTTCGCGGTCGTTGAACTCCGCGCAGGCGTCGGTGAGCGACTCCAGCAGCGTCAGCGGGTCGGGCAGCGGGAGTTCGGGGCCGCGCAGCCAGGTCACCGCGGGCTGGTCGCCGGGCAGGGTGGAGGGCGGCAGCAGCACATAGCTGCCGCGGCAGTGCCAGCGCAGCCCCGGATGCTCGTCCATGGTCTCGGGGTGGCAGTCCAGCTCGCAGGGCCACCACTCGTCCTCGTCGTCCGGGGTGCCGCGGGTGGCGGTGAAGAAGAGCATCCGGCCGTCGCCGAAGCCGGCGCCGCTGAGGGTGATCGGGCCGACGTCGATACCCGCCGCGTCCAGCCGCCCCAGGGCGCTGCGGCCCGCCTCGACGGGGACGTCCAGTACGTCATGGGTGATGCCGGTGGCGGTGATGAAGTTGGCCTGCGGGAGGGTGCGGACCCAGGCGGCGACCTTGTCGCGGTCGGTGGTGGCGACGGTCTGCCAGCCGAAGGAGACGGGGTGCCGGCCGGGAGTCGGACAGCCGATGCGTTCACAGGAACAGCCGTAGCCGGACGGATGCGCCGCCGGGGCCACCGGGAATCCCGCGTCGGCCGCCGCCAGCAGCAGGTCCTCGCGGCTGCGCGCAGCCGCTGATCCCGTGTCCGTATCGCCGCCGTCCGATCCGCTCTTCGGCCGGCGCAGCCACTGGGAGAACCTGCTCTTGCGTTCCATCTATCCCCTCACTTCGAGCGGTGGTCTGGGATCAATGCTGCCACCATCCTGCTCCTCGGGTGACCGGTGTGCGGATCCGGGGTGAACGAAGGGCGGGCGAATACCGGCAATTCGGGTCAACGGCGGCACACCGGCGCCGCCGGAGCCCGGCCGGCCGTCCGCTCAGTCGCGCGGCCGCAGTCCCCGCAGCACCTGGTCGACGAGGGTGTCGACGTACTCGTGGGTCAGTTCGCCGGTGCGCATCAGCCAGCGCTGTGAGAAGGGACTCAGCAGCATCTCGACGGCGATCCGCAGATCGAGGTCGGCGGCGAGCTCTCCGGTTTCCTGGGCCGCCCGCAGCCGGTCCATGTAGAGCCGGGTGCCGGGCTCCATCAGCCGGGCGACGAAGGTGCGGGAGAGCTCCTCGTCGTTCGCGCCGGCCGCCGCGAGGGCCCGGTAGGGAGCCTGGAACGCCGGGTCGTTGAATTCGTCGGCGGTGATCCGCAGCACGGTTTTGAGGTCCGCGGCCAGATCGCCGGTGTCGGGCAGGCCCTTCGCGTCGTACTCGTCGACCCCGGCGGTGAACGCGTCGAGCAGCACGGCGGCCTTGGAGGGCCACCAACGGTAGATCGTCTGCTTGCCGACCCCGGCCCGGGAGGCGATGCCTTCGATCGTGAGCTTGTCGTAGCCGACCTCGCCGACGAGCACGAGGGCGGCATCGAAGATCGCGCGGCGGGAGCGTTCGCTGCGGCGGGAGGAGTCGGGGGTCGATGTGTTCGCCATGCCGCGGAGTCTAACCGGGAGGAGGCGAGACGTATCGTCTTGACGAGACGGTACGTCTCGTGCATAGTGAAGGTCGAGCGAGACGGTTCGTCTCGTCAGGTCAGGAGGAAGGGGAATCCCATGAGCAAGGGAAATGCCGGCGGGATGCTCGGCGTCGGGGGGACCCGGAACAAGCTCTCGCGGGGCGCCCTGCGTGGCGGCGGCTCCGGCCACGGCGGCCGGGGGAAGGCCGAACAGGACCGGCGCCAGGAGCTGCTGCGCAAGTTCCAGGAGCGGGCCCGCAAGGGGTGACCGGCGCGGTACGGGGGTGCCCCCGGCCGGCGGGTCGCCCGGCGACCGGGGGCTGCGCCGCGGGCCACCCGAACGGTGTACGGCCCACGGCACGAGGGCTCCGCACGGTGGACGATTTGGGAGCGCGTACGGGATTCCGTACCCGACCCGAGTGCCCCACCGTGAGGAGTCCTCCTTGCGTATCTCCCGGCGCAGCGCCACCCCCCGCCGCTATCTGATGTGCCCGCCCACGTACTTCCGGGTCAGCTACTCCATCAACCCCTGGATGAACCCCGGCAAACCCGTGGATCTCGCGCTGGCCCACACCCAGTGGGAGGACCTGCGCGACCGCTACCGCGCGCTCGGCCACACCGTCGAGGAGCTGCCGCCGCACCCCGCCTTCCCCGACATGGTCTTCACCGCCAACGGCGCCACCGTGGTGGACGGCCGGGTGCTCGGTGCCCGGTTCGCCTTCGCCGAGCGGCACGGCGAGGCCGCGGTGCACGCCGAGTGGTACCGCGGTCACGGGTTCCCCGCGGTGCGGGAGCCGCGGAACGTCAACGAGGGCGAGGGCGACTTCGTGGTCACCGCGTGCTTGCTGCTGGCCGGCCGCGGGTTCCGCAGCAGCCCGCTGTCCCACGCGGAGGCCCAGGAGTACTTCGCCCGCCCGGTGATCGGCCTCGATCTCGTCGATCCGCGCTACTACCACCTCGATACGGCGCTGTGCGTGCTCGACCCCGGCAGCGGGGAGCCGGGCGGCCGGGCGGAGGTCATGTACTACCCCGGCGCGTTCTCCGCCGGGAGCCGGGCGGTGCTGGCGCGGCTGTTCCCCGACGCGCTGATCGCCGGCCCGGCCGATGCGGCGGCGTTCGGGCTGAACGCGGTGTCCGACGGGCGGCATGTGCTGCTGCCCCAGGCGGCGGTGGGGCTCTTCGCACCGCTGCGGGAGCGGGGGTACGAGCCGATCGGGATGGATCTGACGGAGTTGTTGAAGGGGGGTGGGAGTGTGAAGTGTGTTTCGGCGGAGCTGCGCTTGGGGTGACTTCCCGCGCTTTTGGCTTTCCCGCCGTGGTGGGTTTCGCCTTGGGCGGGGCTTGCCGCGTTTTCGGCTTTCCCGCCGTTTCGCCTTGGGCGGGGCTTCCCGCGTTTTCGGCTTTCCCGCCGTGGTGGGTTTTCGCCTTCGGCGGGGTGGGGTGTGGGCCACGGCCCCGGTGAGTGGGGGTGCGGTGCCGGGGGCTCCGGGGTGTGTTGTCGGACTGCTTCGC
>NZ_JBHXFI010000064.1:0-39620 GCF_042724075.1 Streptomyces sp. NPDC127097
CCGCTGGTCAGCGCCCGGGCGGACGGAGGGTCGTGCCTGCGGGGCGGCCGGTCACCGCCCCGTTCACCACGCCTCCCTCACCCGAGCTGCTGGGCGATCTCGCGGGAAAAGGCGGCGACCCGGGTGTAGACGCCCGGCGTCGGGGTGGCGGCGTCACTGTTGGCCAGCCAGCTGACGATCCCGATCAGCTTGCCGCCGGCGACGAGCGGGCCGCCGCTGTCGCCCTCGGCATGATGGGCGCCGGTGACCGGATCGTTGGCACAGACGTGCATCGAGGGATCGAAGTCGCCCCCGGGGTTGAGACGTTGGCACGTCCGGTCGGGGAGCACCCGCAGGTTCGCCGCCCTAAGCACGTTCGCCATCCGGTTCTCGTAGTCCAGCAGGCCCCAGCCGTGCACCCGCGCGCGGGTGCCGGGGCGGTACGGCCCGGTATCGGCAGCGGTGGCTATCGGCAGCGGGGTGTACCGCGGCGGCATCGGCTTGTCGAGCGTGAGGACGGCGACGTCGTTCTCCAGATGGCGGCCGAACCGCGGATGGATCCAGACCTTGGTCACCTTGCGCATCCGGCCCTCGTGACGGCGCAGGTCGGTCCGGCCGGCCACCGCCCCCAGATCGGTGGGGGCCTCGTCCACGACGCAATGGGCCGCGGTGACGACCTTCGTCGGAGTGACGAGGGTGCCGCCGCAGAACTGCCCCGAGCGCGGGTAACTGTCGGTCTGCCGCCACAGATTGATCGCGACGGCCCAGGGTGCCGCCGCCGTGCTGGTCCGCTGTCCGCCGACGACGGCCTGGGCGGTGGGGGCCGGCAGCACGGCGAAGCCGGCGCCGACGAGCACCATGAGACCTGCCAGAACCGGCCACCGCGGGTAGCTGCGTCGTGTCGTCCTCCGCATCATCGCTCCCACCCCGCTACCCGGCGATCTTGCTCTGGAGGAGCGCGTAATAGGAGGCCGACTTCACCGCGACACCCGGGTAGAGACGGCTGGTGCAACTGCCGCCGCCACTGATGACACCGACGAGCCGCCCCCGCACCACGACCGGTCCCCCGCTGTCCCCGGCGCACGCACTGACGCCGCCCGCCGGATAGCCGATGCACATCGTGTACGACGAGCGGTACCGACGGGTGCCATACGCCGTGATGCACTGCTCATCGCCCCTGTTGGGGATCAGCGCGGTCTGCAACGGCGGCACCCGGGTGTCGTCGTCACGGCCCGTCGTGGAACCCCACCCCAGCACCCGGTTGGGCGTGCCCTCCTCGTACAGCTTCTGCTGCGCCGGGGTGGCGAGCGGCAGCGTGCGGTACGGCATGGGGGCGTTGAGGGTGAGGACGGCGAGGTCGTGCGCGTAGGTGGCACCGTTCCCTTCGGTGACGGCCTCGGGATGGATCCACAGCTTCGTCACCTTGCGCACGGTGCCCTTACGGGTGTCCCGGAGGTCCTCCCGTCCGCCCACCACACGCACCCCGTCGACGGTGGCCGGGCTCACGCAGTGGGACGCGGTCAGCACCTTGCGCGGCGCGACGAGGGTGCCCGCGCACTCCGGCTCCTTCACGTCCCGCGACGACGTCAGCGCGACGGTCCAGGGATATTTCTTGATCTCGGCCCGGTCTCCTCCGACCACCGCGGCGGCGGGCGGGGCGGCCGACACCACCAGTGCCGCCCCCGCCACGACCGCTCCCGCCCAGACAGCACGGTGTGTTCTCGCCTTGCCCATCAGTCCTCCATTGGCGATAGAACAAAGTCGCCCATGGAGAGGCCGCGATCCGCGACGCGGTTGCCTGCCCCGCCCCACCACTCGCAGTTGGCCGACCTGAGCCCGGACCTCTTGACAGCGTTCCGCCCCGGCCCGTGCGGAGGCGCACAAACTCCCGCGCCCCCCGCGCCGACCGGTTGTAGCCTCAGCCCTTATGAGCTGGCTTCCTGACGACTTCGTCCACCCCGTGCACGTGCCCGTGCCCCACACCACGCTTCACCTGCGGCCGATCCGGGAGGCGGACACCCCGCTCGACTACCCCGCCGTGATGGGCTCCCAGGAGCGCTTGTGGGAGATCTTCGGCCCGGCCTGGGGGTGGCCGAACGAGACGATGACCTATGAGGAGGACCGCATCGACCTGCTGCGGCACGAGAAGGAGATAGCCGCGCACCAGTCGTTCAACTACGCGCTGCTGGACGAGGCGGAGACGGCGATCCTGGGCTGCGTCTATGTCGACCCGCCCGAGCGCACCGGCTCCGACGGAGAGGTCTCCTGGTGGGTGGTGGACGACCTCGTCGGCAGCGAGGCGGAGCGCGCACTCGACGCGCTGGTGCCGCAGTGGATCGCCGCCGACTGGCCCTTCCAGCAGCCCCGTTACCTGGGCCGCGACATCAGCTGGCAGGACTGGCTCGCGCTGCCGCGTACCGCGTAACGCGTCCGAGGCGGTGCCTAGCCGCGCTGGGCCCGGTCGTACACCTTCTTGGCCGTGGCTCCCAGCACTTCGCCCTGCATCTCGGTCGGTGTCAGGGAGTCCAGTGCACTGTTGACCGAGACCAGGGTGCCCTTGCCCGTAGTGGCGTTGAAGTCGGCCAGCCACGGGCCGCCGCTGGAGCCGCCGGTCAGGTCGCAGGGGATGGCCTGTACGCCGTCCTTCTTCGTGGCCGTACCGACACAGTGGAGGAGTTCCTCGCCGCGCTGCGGGCGGGTGGCTGAGTAGCCGAAGGCGGAGATGGTGCCGCCAACGGGGCGGTGGAAGGCGATGTCCTGGCCGCCCACGACGTCGGTGAGCTTGCGGCCCTTTTTGTCGGCGTCGACGACCAGCGTGGACAGGTCGTCGGTGGAGTCGTTCTCCCAGTTGCGCGGGGTGACGGCGGTGCGGACCGCGAACGCGCCGTAGGGCATCGTGCCCTTGTTGTAGGCGGGGACGAACACCATCGCGATGTGGGTGTTGGCGGGAGAGGAGCCCCGGCGCACGCAGTGTGCGGCGGTCATCACGGCGGAGCGGTTGGCGCTCTTGACGGCAGTGGCCGTGCACCAGGTATCGGCGCCGTTCGCGTTGACGAAGAAGAGCCGCCCCACGGTTTTCAGCGCGGTGCCCTTCCACGGCTTGGCCTTCGGCCCGGTCGGACCGAGGTCCACGGACTTCCCCACGGCCTTGATGCGGGCGGGCGTCCAGTAGGCGAGGGCTTCCTGGCGCTCCTTGGCGGTGTACGTCAGGACGGAGACCGGGTCGGCCGGGGCGGCGGGGGCCGGTCCGGCCACGGCCGTCGCCGGGCCCGGGGCAACGAGAACGAGGGCCGTACCGGCCACGGCGAGTCCCATGGCCCGGCCACGAAGGCGGCGGGTCACGGGAGTGGATGTCTCGGACACAGCAGATGTCTCCTCGGCTGATACAGGCAGCGGACCGGGACTGTCAGTCCGCTCTACAAGAGGGGGCAACCCGGCTGTTCGGTTGCATTGTTGACGATCCGTGTCATATCGCTGGAGGGGTGTGGCGGCAGGCCGGAGGTGACACTCCGCAGAGGCGGCCGGACGACGCACCACCTCGTTCAGGGCCCGGTCGTGGCGGACGGCGCGCCCGCGGCACATGGTGCCCGCCCGCACCGTCCGGGCCCGAAGTGTGGCGCCCCGCCACATGTGCGCCTGGCCTGCGCGTTCCTACGGTGTGGCGACACGAAACGTCTTCGCCCCTCGTCAGGAAGTGGTGCCGATGTCCTCCCCCGCGACCGCTACCCCACCACCGCCCACCCAGCTCAAACGCATCGTCGCCGCCAGCCTGATCGGCACGACCGTCGAGTGGTACGACTTCTTTCTCTATGGGTCCGCTGCCGCGCTGGTGTTCAACAAGCTGTTCTTCCCCGGGTCGGATCCGCTGGTCGGGACGTTGCTGTCGTTTCTGACGTATGCGGTGGGCTTCGCGGCGCGGCCGATCGGGGCGTTGGTGTTCGGGCATTACGGGGACCGGCTCGGGCGCAAGAAATTGCTGGTGGTCAGTCTGTTGCTGATGGGGGGTGCGACGTGTGCGATCGGGTTGCTGCCGACCCACGCGACGGTGGGCACGGCGGCGCCGGTGTTGCTGACCGCGCTGCGGCTGGTGCAGGGGTTCGCGCTGGGCGGGGAGTGGGGCGGGGCGGTGCTGCTGGTGTCGGAGCACGGGGACGCCCGGCGGCGGGGGTTCTGGGCGTCATGGCCGCAAACCGGCGCTCCTGCGGGGCAGTTGCTGGCCACCGGGGTGCTGTCGGTGATGACGGCGGTGGTGTCGGATGCGGCGTTCGTGTCCTGGGGGTGGCGGGTGCCGTTCCTGCTCTCGGGTGTGCTGGTGGTCGTGGGGCTGTGGGTGCGGCTCTCGGTGGATGAATCGCCGGTGTTCCAGGCCGCGTTGGCGCAGGCTGAGGCCCGGCGGGCGGAGGGGGCCGCGGTGGAGAAGATGCCGCTGGTGGCGGTGCTCAGGCACCACTGGCGGGATGTGCTGATCGCGATGGGGGCGCGGATGGCCGAGAACATCTCGTACTACGTGATCACGGCCTTTGTGCTCGTGTACGCGACCTCGCACACCGCGCTGTCGCAGCAGACCGCGCTGAACGCCGTATTGATCGCCTCGGCGCTGCACTTCGCGGTGATCCCCGCCTGGGGCGCGCTCTCGGACCGGATCGGGCGCCGGCCGGTCTATCTGCTGGGCGCGGCCGGCGTCGGCGGCTGGGCGTTCCCGTTCTTCGCGCTGGCCGACGGCGGCCGGTTCGGGACGCTGCTGCTCGCGGTGAGCGTCGGGCTGGTCTTCCACGGGGCGATGTACGCGCCGCAGGCGGCCTTCTTCGCGGAGCTGTTCGCGACCCGGATGCGGTACTCGGGCGCCTCGATCGGTGCCCAGTTCTCCTCGGTCGCGGCCGGCGCGCCCGCCCCGTTGATCGCGACCGCGCTGCTCGCCGACTACGACAGCCCGACGCCGATCGCGCTGTACGTCATCGCCGCCGCGCTGCTGACACTGGTCGCGGTGGGCGTGGCGCGGGAGACCCGCAGCCGGGATCTGGCCGCGGTGGACGGGGCGGCGCCCGTCGGGGGCCGGACGGCCGGGCCTGGTACGGCCGGTCCGGACGGCGGGGCATCGTCGGCCGTACCGTCCGGAGGGGCCTGAGAAACCTGATGTGCGGCGGGGGCGTGGCGGGCCCGGGGACGCTCCGGGAGACGGGGCAGCAGGTCCGCCACGCCCCCGCCGGGCGTCAGGAGCGGCTCCTGCCCTTCATGGAGTCCTTCACCCCGCGGGCGTTCTCCTTGGCGTCGCTCATCGCGCCCTTGGCCCTGCCCTTGGCCTCGTCCGCGCGGCCCTCGCCCTTCAGCCGCTCGTCGCCCATGATCTTGCCGGCCTTCTGCTTGGCCTTGCCCTTCATCTTGTCCATGGCGCCCTTGTCAGCCATTTCGCACTCCTCTGTCGGTGGGGGGAAAGCTTCGGCACCACGCTGCCGCAGGTCGCGACGGCGCGCACCCGGAGGCGGCCATCGGTACGGACCGCGTGTGGGCCCGCCGCGTCCCCTCGCTCCCTGCTACGCGCCGGTATCGCCCACCACGGCGGAGGAGAGCTGGTGCAGCCGCAGCGCCAGCTGGATCTCCAGGGCGCGCGCCGGGGTCTGCCAGTCGGGTCCCAGCAGCCGGCTCACCCGGTCCAGGCGCTGCGCCACGGTGTTGACATGCACGTGCAGCGCCTCCTTGGTGCGGGCCGGGCTCATCCCGCAGTCGAAGTAGGCGCCGAGGGTGCGCAGCAGTTCCGTACCGCGCCGGGCGTCGTACTCGGTGACCGCGCCGAGCGTGCGGTGGACGAAGCCGTGCACATCGCGGGTGTCGGCGAGCAGCAGACCGAGGAAGCCGAAGTCGGCGGCGGCCGCACCCTGGCCGGCCCGGCCCAGCACCCGCAGCGCCTCCCGGCACCGTCCGGCCTCCGCGTAGGCGACCGCGACCCCCGCGGGGCGGGTGGCGGGGGCCGGGACCGGAGCCGAGGCGCCGACCGTGACGGGCAGGTGCAGCGCGGCACCGAGCCGGGCCGCGGTCTCGCGGGCGGCGTGCGCCGGGTCGCCGCCGGGGTCGAGCGGCAGCAGCAGCACGGCGCCGCCGTCCCGTATAGCGGCCAGGCCCCGGCGGGTGGCGGCGAGATGGGAGGCCGCCGACCAGAGCCGGCGGCGGTCGGCGCCGTGGGAGGGGGCGTCGTCGTCCCCGCCGCCGGGCCCGTCGGTCCGGGCGGCCAGGACGACATGCGGCGCGTCCAGGTCGGCGCCGACGCGGGCCGCGCGTTCACGGAGCAGCCGGGGGTCGCGGTCCGCGGCGTTCAGCAAATCGTCCAACAGCTCGCCGCGCACCCGCTGTTCGGCCTCGCCGGCGGTCCGCCGGGCGAGCAGGAGCAGCGAGGTGACCACGGCGGCCCGTTCCAGGGTCCGCTGGTCGACCGGGTCGAGGGCCGGATGGCCGCGCAGCACGAGGGCGCCCAGGACCTCGCCGCCCGCCCCGACCGCCGCGACCCAGTCCGCGCCGTCCCGTACGGCGTGCCCGTCGGCGCGCGAGCGGTCCAGGGCCTCGGCCGGTGCCGCGGCGGGCTCGGTGAACTCGACCTCGCCGTCCAGCACTTCCGCCACCGCCCCGGCGACGTCCTGGACCCCGCCGCCGCGCAGCACCAGTTCGGTCAGCCGGTCATGGACGTCCGAGGCGCGCTCGATAACCGCGCTGCGGTCGCGGATGATCTCGTTCGCGGCCTCCAGTTCGGTGAGCGTCTTACGGGTCTCGGCAAGGAGGTTGGCGGTGTCGATGGCGACGGCGGCATGGGCCGCGTGGGCGGCGAGCAGCGCGATCTGGCCGTGCTCGAAGACCCGCGCACGCCGGTCCGCGGCGAACAGCACCCCGATCACGCCGCTGCCGAGCATCAACGGCACCCCGAGGATCGCCACCAGCCCCTCGTCCCGGACGCCCGAGTCGATGGTGCGGGTGTGCCGGAACCGCTCGTCGTGGAAGTAGCTGTCGGTGACGTACGGGCGGGCGGTCTGCGCGACCAGCCCGCCCAGCCCCTCGCCCATCCCGAGCCGCAGCTGCTGGAACCGCGCCGAGACCGAGCCGTCGGTGACCCGCATATAGGTGTCACCGGCGGACGGGTCGTGCAGGGTGAGGTAGGCGACCTCGGTGCCCAGCAGGGAGCGGGCCCGGCGGACGATCGCGCGCAGCACCGCGTCGAGGTCCCGCAGCCCGGCCAGGTCGTGCGCGGTGGCGTAGAGCGCGGACAGCTCGGCCTCCCGCCGCCGGCGGTCCTCCAGTTCGGCGCGCACCCGCAGCGCGCGCAGCTTGGCCCGCTCCAGTGCGGCGAGCCGGCCCGCGGACGCGCCCCCGGCGCGGGCGCGCAGCACCGGGCGCTCGTACTCCTCGGCCGCGGCGCCGGTGGCCAGCAGACCGAGGAAGGGTGCCTCGGCCGGGTCGTGGCCGTCTTCGCCGGGCGGGGCGCCTTCCGGTGCGTACGGAACGGGCGCCGCCCGCGGGGTGTTCACGGGCTCGGGGCCCGGCGCGGGCGCCGGCTGTTCGGTGGGCATGGTCACAGGGATACCTCCGGGTCGTCGCGGTGCGCCAGCCTCCGCCGCCCGGATACCGCGCAGCGGCCGCTCAGTGCGCGGTCCAGCCCCCGTCCAGGGCGAGCGAGGTGCCCGTCACGAAGGACGCCTCGGGGGTGCAGAGATAGGCGACGGCCTCGGCGACCTCTGCCGGTTCGACCAGCCGCTTGAGGGCGGAGTCGGCGAGCAGGATGTCGGCCAGGACGCGTTCCTCGGGGATGCCGTGCGCGGCGGCCTGGTCGGCGAGCTGCCGTTGGACCAGTGGCGTACGGACATAGCCGGGATTGACGCAGTTGCTGGTGACGCCGTGCGGGGCGCCCTCCAGCGCTGCGGTCTTGGACAGCCCTTCCAGACCGTGCTTCGCCGCGACATACGCCGACTTGAAGGGGGACGCCCGCAGGCCGTGCACGGACGAGATGTTGATGACCCGGCCCCAGCCCCGCGCGTACATATGGGGCAGCGCGCCCCGCAGCAGCCGGAAGGGCGCCTCCAGCATCACGGTCAGGACCTGGTGGAAGACCTCGGGCGGGAACTCCTCGATGGGCCGGACGAGCTGGAGGCCCGCGTTGTTGACGAGCAGATCGGTGCCGGCCGCGATCCGCTCGGCGGCGTCCAGATCGGTCAGGTCCAGCGGGCACGCCTCGATCCGGCCACGGGCGCCGTTCGGGTGGTCCGTCACCAGGCGGGCCAGGCCGTCGGTGTCCCGGTCGACCGCACGCACCCTGGCGCCGGCCGCCGCCAGCCGCAGCGCGCAGGCGCGTCCGATGCCACCGGCCGCGCCGGTGACGAGAGCGGTACGGCCGTCGAGATCGAGGGATACCGGGCCTGGGGTGCCGATCGCGGTCATGTCCGCACCCTAGGCAGCGGGCGGTCCGGCACCGATGTGGCCCGGCACCACAGTTGGGGGCCCGGGTGTGGTGTGGGCACCTGCCGGGCACCACCGGTGGACCCCGCCGCCCGGTTACCCGGCGTCCGGCGATTCCCCGGCGCGGGGCCGGCCACGCCACAGGCCACGGCGCGTGCAGGTCACCCGAACGGCCGTCCCGTATCGCCCGGCGCCCGGCGGGCTCCTAAGGTCTGTGCGGTGGGGGGCATGCCGTCTGCGCACCGCCGCCACCAGGGAGGCCGACATGCGGAGACTCATCGCCGTACCGACGGTGCTGCTCGCGCTGGCCGCCGCGGGCTGCGGGGACGCGGACGGCCAGGACACGACGGCCGCGGCCTCCCCCACCGGCACCGGGCCGGACCGTACCCCGGGCGGTGGGGCGGGCTCCGCTTCCCCGACCGTGCCCGGCCAGCCGGTGAACTGCGGTGAACTCCCCGACGCACTGGGCCCGGAAGGCGACGTCACGCTCTTCGCCGACCCCGGGGCCGGCGGCACCGTGGGCTGCGGAGAGGCCCGCGCGGTGATGTCCGAGTTCTTTCTGCGGGCGCCGCGGGACGCCCGCGACGACCGGGCCACGCTCTCCGTACGCGGCTGGATCTGCCGGTACGAGAGCGGCCCCACCGGCACCTGGATCACCACCTGCCGCAAGGCCGAGCGGGAGATGCACACGGAGGAGCCGCCCGGCGCGCACACCGACGAGCCCGGTTCCCCGGACGAGTCGGAGCTGCCGCCGCTTCCCGACGAGCCGTCCGACCCGATGGACGAACCGTCGACGGAGGAGCTGTAGCCCGGCGCCGACGACCGTTGCGCCACCCCAACGGCCTGAACCCGAGGCGGCCGCCGGGGGCTCAGGCTTCCGGGTGCCCGCCCGGCGGCTCCTCCCCCATCCCCTGAAACCACGTCGGCCCGGCCTCCTGCGCCCGCTTGATCCGGGTCAGTGCGTACTCCTCGAGCTCCGGCAGGGCGTCCACGTCGAACCAGCCCACCTCCAGCGACTCGTCGTCATTGACCCGCGCCTCACCGCCGACCGCCCGGCAGCGCAGCGTCACGTCCATGAACTGGCAGACATCGCCATTGGGGTAGCGGGTGGGCGGCATGGTCTCGACGAGGACGATGCCCTCGGGGACGACCCGTACGGCGGTCTCCTCGTAGACCTCCCGCACCGCGGTCTCGGCGGGCTGCTCGCCGGGCTCGGGGATGCCCCCGATCACCGACCAGCCGCCGGTGTCGACCCGCCTGCCCAGCAGGACCCGGCCCTGATCGTCGAAGACGACCGCGCTCACCCCGGGCAGCCAGAGCAGCTGCCGGCCGATGGAGTTCCGGAGGTCACGGATGAAGTCGGGGGTTGCCATGGTCCCGACCCTACGGGACGTCCCGGGCCCGCCCCGCCCGGAGTACGCGCGCCGGGCACGCCCGCCGGCGCGGCGCTCAGGTGCCCGCCGGGGTCCCCTCGCGCGGCCGGAGCCGGCCCCGGATCGCCCGGACGGCGCCCTCGGCATCGTCGACGGTGACGGTGAAGGTCATCCCGTCGCCCAGCCGGAGGATCACGCCCTCACCCCGGCGGACGACCACGGCGGTGCCCTGCTCGGGGCGCCAGCGGTAGCCCCAGCCGCCCCAGTGGCGGGGCGTGACCTGGGGGGTGAAATCGGCGCCGACGACGGTGTCGAGCGGAATCCGCCGGCGTGGCACCCCTATATGGCCGCACCGCACTTCCAGGGCTTCCTTGTCGACGCGTACCGCGACATGGACGAAGGCGAGCGTGCCGAAGAGGACCAGCAGACCGGCCGCGACACAGCCCACCACCGACATCACCAGGGGCGCCCGCCCCGAGGTCCAGTTGCTCTCGACGGCGAGCAGGATGCCCAGCGCCAGACAGGCCGCGCCGATCGCGGCCAGCAGCCACTGGATGCGGTTGGTGGCGCTGCCGTGCCAGACCTCGGGGATCTCGGCATGGGAGCCGCCGCCGGGTCGCGCTGCGCTGTCGTTGCCGTCGGTGCTGCCGTGGTTACCGGGGGCTGCTGCCCCCTCGTGGGGGTGGTCCCTCATGAAACGCAGCGTACGCGTCTTCGCACCCCGTGGCAGTGCGTCGGACGGCCCCATTCCGGCTCGGGTTGCGAGACGGGAGACGCCATGGGTGACGTCAGCGGCGGACCGCCGCGGCTGCTCCGTCGGGCTCGGGAGCGGCCGGCAGCACGCCGTCCGGCGCGAGGTCCGTGCCGCTCCGGGCGAGCAGCCGGCCCTCGGCGTAGGTGAGCGCCGCGGCCGGCAGTCCGGCGGGGCGGCCGCTGAGGATCACGCTGAGGCCACCGGTCGGGGCGGCCGCCGGGGCCGGTTCGGCACCGATACGGCGCAGGGCCTGGGCGGCGACCGCCTCGGCGGAGCCGTGCAGGACGAGCGCGGGCGCGCCGGGCCGCTGGAGGGCGGCCCGGATGCGTTCGGCGACCAGCTCGTAGTGGGTGCAGCCCAGGACGACGGTCCGTACGTCCCGTGGGGTGAGATGGGCGGCGGCCTCGATGGCGTCGTCGATCGCGGCCTCGTCGGCGACCTGGACCGCGTGGGCGAGCCCCGGGCAGGGCACCCCGGTGATCTCCAGCCCGCGCCCGAACCGGTCGATCAGATCCCGCTGGTAGGGGCTGCCGGTGGTGGCGGGGGTCGCCCAGATGGCGACGGGGCCGCCGCCGGCCGCGGCGGGCTTGATCGCCGGGACGGTGCCGATGACCGGGATCTGCGGTTCCAGTTCGGCGCGGAGGGCGGGCAGCGCGTGCACGGACGCGGTGTTGCAGGCGACGATCAGGGCGTCGGGGCGGTGCGCGGCCGCCGCGCGGGCCACGGCCAGCGCATGGGCGGTGACATCGTCGGGGGTACGGGGCCCCCACGGCATCCCGTCGGGGTCGGAGGAGAGGACCAGATCGGCGTCCGGCCGCAGTCGCCGCATGGCGGCGGCCGCCGCGAGCAGCCCGGTCCCGGAGTCCATCAGCGCGATCTTCACCCGGACACTTTACTCAGCCGCCCGTCCGGCTTGTCATACCGGGCGGCGCGGCCGGGCGCACCTGGTGACCGCCGAGCCCGGCCGCTGCCGTCCCCTTCCGCCCCGTTCCTCCCGTTCTCCCCGTCCTCCCGACACCGTGTCGCGCGCCGGTGTGTGCCGGGTGCGGTGCGGCAGACTGCGGCCGTGGGAGCGATGGAGTGGATCGGTGCCGGGTCCCTGCTGGCCTGGGTGTGGCTGCTGCTGGGGCAGGGCTTCTTCTGGCGGACGGACGTACGGCTGCCGGACCGCCGGGATCCGGAGCGCTGGCCGTCGGTCGGCGTGGTGGTCCCGGCGCGGGACGAGGCCGCGGTGCTGCCGGACAGCCTGCCGTCGCTGCTCGGGCAGAAGTACCCGGGCCGGGCGGAGGTGTTCCTGGTGGACGACGGCAGTACGGACGGGACCGGCGCGCTGGCCCGGCGCCTGGCGGCCGCGCGGGGCGGGCTGCCGCTGACGGTGTCCTCGCCCGGCGAGCCCGAGCCGGGATGGACGGGGAAGCTGTGGGCCGTACGGCACGGGATGGCGCTGGCGCGGGAGCGGGTCGCACCGGAGTATCTGCTGCTGACCGACGCGGATATCGCGCACGAGCCGGACAGTCTGCGGGAGTTGGTGGCGGCGGCCCGGTCGGCGGAGCTGGACCTGGTCTCCCAGATGGCGCGGCTGCGGGTGGTGACGTTCTGGGAGCGGCTGATCGTGCCGGCGTTCGTCTACTTCTTCGGGCAGCTCTACCCCTTCCGCCGGGTCAACCGGCCCGGGGCGCGGACCGCGGCCGCGGCCGGGGGCTGTGTGCTGCTGCGGCGGGAGGCCGCGGAGCGGGCGGGCGTCCCGGAGGCGATCCGGCATGCGGTGATCGACGATGTGACGCTGGCGCGGGCGGTCAAGCGCGGCGACGGGCGGATCTGGCTGGGGCTGGCGGACCGGGTGGACAGCGTGCGGCCGTATCCGCGGCCGGGCGCGCTGTGGCGGATGGTCTCGCGCAGCGCGTACGCCCAACTGCGGCACCGGCCCCTGCTGCTGCTCGGCACGGTGCTGGGTCTGGCGCTGGTCTATCTGGTGCCGCCCGTCGCGCTGGTGGCCGGACTGGCCGGCGGCGGTCCGGTGCTCGCGGCGCTGGGCGGGGCCGCCTGGGCGGTGATGAGCGGGACCTATCTGCCGATGCTGCGCTACTACGGACAGCCGCTGTGGGCGGCGCCGCTGCTGCCCTTCACCGCACTGCTCTATCTGCTGATGACGGTGGACTCGGCGGTGCAGCACTACCGGGGACGCGGCGCGGCCTGGAAGGGCCGGACGTATCCGGCGCCCTGAGCGGCGCCCCCGGTGCCGCCGTCACTTACGGGCCGGTGACCAGTCCAGGCCCCAGCCGTAGGCGTGGTCGACGGTGCGCTGCGGGCTGACTCCGGGCTCGGGGACGAGGTAGCGGGCCTCGCGCTGGACGACGAGTTCGCTGCCGGTGTTGGTGATCAGCGCCAGCGCGCAGACGTTGGAGGGCACCGTGCAGGCGTCGAGTGTGAAGTCGACCGGGGCGCCGTGCTGGGGCTGGAGGGTGACGGTCGCGTTCAGCCCCTCGAAGCTGCGGGCGCCGGCGTAGACGGTGACGAAGATCAGGATGCGCTTGATGCGGTCCTGGTGGTCGAGGTTGATGGTCATGTTCTCACCGGCCGCGACGCCGCCGGTGCGGTCGTCGCCGTCGAGCTGGATGTACGGCGGGGCGTGCAGCGCGCCGAAGTTGTTGCCCAGCGGGTGGACCACGCCCGCGGCGCCGTCGGTGAGTTGGTAGAGCGCGCACAGGTCGAGGTCGAGCTCCCCGGAGGGCAGCAGCGCGCCGCGGGCGCCCATGGCCTCCATCGCCTTGCGGCCGAGCTTCTTGCCCAGCCGCTTGCCCGCCGAACCGGCGCTCCAGTTGAGGTTCACCCGCATCGCGCCGGAGGTGCCGCCCTGCTTCGTCAGGGAGACGGCCGGGGCATCCTTCGTGAGGGTGACCTTCGTCAGACGCACGGGCGGGGGCGCGGGTGCGGGCGCGGGCTGCCCCGGCGGTGGGATGGACGCGGCCGGCTGCCCCGTGGGCGGGGCGGGAGCGGTCGGCGGCGCCATGGGGGGCGCGGGTGCCGGGGGCGGCGGCGCCATCGGTGGCGCGGGCGCCATGGCCGGGGGCGCGGCGGGCGGCGGAGCGGGCGCGGCGGATGCCGGGGCCGGGGGCGCCGCCGGTTCCTCGACGCTGATGCCGAAGTCGGTGGCCAGGCCCGCCAGCCCGGTGGCGTACCCCTGACCCACCGCACGGAACTTCCAGCCGCCCTGGCGCCGGTAGAGCTCGCCGAGGACGAAGGCGGTCTCGGTGCCGGCGTCCTGGCTGTCGAAGCGGGCGAGTTCGGCGCCGCCGGCGGCGTCCAGCACCCGGATGTACAGCCCCGGGACGCTGCCGAAGCCGCCGCCGTCGGCGGAGGCGGCGAGCACCACCGTGTCGACGGCGGGTTCGACGGCGGCCAGATCCACGGCGAGGGAGTCGGTCATCGCGCCGCCGGCCGGACGCTTGCCTTCGTGGCGTACGGCGCCGGAGGCGTGCGCGGCCTGGTTGTAGAAGACGAAGTCGCCGTCGTCGCGGACCTTTCCGGACACCAGCAGCAGGGCGGAGGCGTCCACGTCCGGTGTCCCCGGGGCCGTCCGCCAGCCCAGTTCGACCCGGACCGCCGGGACCGGAACCGGAACATTGCTGCCCTTGAGCATCGACATCGCCGCGCCTTCCTCATCGTCCGTCGTGCCCCGTCGGTGGTGGCACCCCCCAACCTACTTGTCCCCCACCACTCCGAACGCCCCTTGTTCACCTGCGAGAAGCGAGGTCTTTACACGATCCCTACGGGCGATCGCGACCGATTTCCACAAGTTCGCTCACATTGGTGCTCCATGACCACTCCGAACACGTGAAACAACCCGCTTTCCAGACTCCCCAATCGGCACATCGTGGGCTTAACTTATGAGGCATGACCTCCCCCCGCTCTACCTACGGCGGCGGCTACTACGCTTCGCCCTCCTTCCCGGACACCCCGATCTACGACAGCCTCGTCGCAGAGCGCGGTACGCCGCAGATCGCCCCGATCCGGGTGAACCCCTCTCCTTATGAGACGGGTTCGTCCTATTTGCCGGCGCTGCCCTCGGCGCTGCCGGCACTCCCGGCCGCGCCCTCCCACCCCTCGCCCGCGCAGGGTTACCCGGGAGCGGCCGCACATCCGGTCGCCCCGCTCCAGCAGGCGCCGGCGCCGTACATCCCGCAGCAGGCGGGTTCCCGCGGCTACCCGTCCCCGCAACAGCAGCAGCCCCAGCGCCCGCCCATGGGCACGGGGTACGAGGCGATGCGCCCGGCCGCACCGGTCGCGCCGCGCCCCGCCTCGCCCTACGACGATCCGTACGGCCGCCAGTACCCGCGCGGGTACTGACCTGGCCCATCGGTCAACTGTCCGAGGCGGCTGGCAGGATGGCAGGCATGCCGAAGCCTGCGCTCCAGTCGATCCATCTCTACCCGGTCAAATCCATTGCGGGGTCCGGTCCCGGCGAGGCGGTCGTGGAGCCGTGGGGGCTCGCCGGGGACCGACGCTGGCTGCTGGTGGACGCCGAGGGCAGGCAGCTCACGCAACGACAGCAGCCGACGCTGGCGTTGGCGCGCGCCGAGGTGCTGCCGGGCGGTGCCCTCGGGCTCACCGCGCCCGGGAGGGAGCCGCTGACGGTCGCGGTGCCCGGGTCCGGGGAGACGGCCCCGGTCGAGGTCTGGAAGGACGAGGTCGAGGCGGTGCCCGCGGGCCCGGAGGCGGCCGAGTGGTTCCGCGGGTATCTGGGCGTCGAGTGCCGGCTGGTGTATCTCGACGCCCCGGAGCAGCGGCGGCGCATCGACCCGGCGTACTCCGCGCCCGGCGACACGGTCAGCTTCGCCGACGGCTTCCCGCTGCTGCTGACCACCACCTCCTCGCTGGACGCCCTCAACTCGCTCATCGCGCAGGGCGACCACGCCGACGAGGGGCCGCTGCCCATGAACCGTTTCCGGCCCAATGTCGTGGTGGACGGCACCGCGCCCTGGGCGGAGGACGACTGGCGCCGGATCCGGATCGGCGAGGTGGACTTCGAGGTGGCCAAGCCCAGCGCACGCTGCGTGGTCACGACAACCGACCAGCGCTCCGCCGAGCGCGGCAAGGAACCGCTGCGGACGCTCGCCCACCACCGCCGCTTCGGTGACCGGTTGGTCTTCGGCCAGAATCTGATACCCCGTGGGACCGGCACGATCCGCGTCGGCGACCCGTTCGAGATACTCGGCTGACGGGCCGGCGCGCGCCCCGCGCCGTGGGGGCTCCGGCCGCCGGCGGAGCCCCCGCCCGGTGACCACCCGTCCGCGGTGTGCGCCCGGCGGCGCCGACGGAGCGGCCGGCGGACGACGGAGAGCTGGGCCGATGGCTGCGAGGGACACCGGATGCGACCGTCTGCGTCCCGTCCAGCAGCTGCGCCCCGGGGACCACGCCTTTGTGAGTTACGGCGATGACGAGGTGCGCTGGGAGGTCGTCACGGCGTTCGTACGGCTCGGGCTGGCGCGCGGCGAGAAGGTGCTGGTCCTGCCCTCCCCCGCGGTGCCGGAGGACGAGGTGCTGGCCAGGATCGACTTCCCCGGCCGCAGCACGGTCCGGGCGCGCGAGCGCGGCCAGTTGGTGGTGAGCAGCATGCGCGAGGTGATCGGGCCGGACCGGGAGTTCAGCGCCGTACGCCAGATGAACCGGCTGCACGCGGAGACCGACCGGGCGACGGCCGAGGGCCACACGGGCCTGCGGGCCTTCATCGACATGGGCTGGGTGCGCGCGCTCGGCGCGGACGTGGCGATGATGGCGGCCCGGGAGACCGGCGCGCAGGCCCTCTTCAGCGGCCGCCCGTACACCGAGATCTGTGCCTACGACCGCCGCGGTTTCGACCGCACGGTGCTCACCGCCATGGAACGGGCCCATCCCTGCGCGCTCCTGGAGCGGCTGGGCGGTCTGCGGTCGGCCCGCGGCCCGGACGGCGCGCTGTGCCTCATCGGCGAGGCGGACGCCGCGCGGCGGCCCGCGGTCGGCAGCGCGCTGGAGCTCGCGCTGGCACGGACCGCTCCGGCCCGGCGGCTCACCGTCGATCTGACCCGGCTGCACTTCCTGTCGGCCGGCTGCGCGGTCGGCCTGCTCCTGCTGGCCCGGGACGCCGCGGGCCATGAACGGATCGAGGTGCGCTGCGACCACGGGCAGCGCCGGCTGCTGCGCCGGCTGGGTGCCGGGACGGTGCCCCGGCTGGTCCTGACGGAGGTGGTGCGCGCGTGGTGAGCTCCGGTCCGGCCGAGGTGCCGGCGGAGGAGTCCGGCCACCTGCTGCTGGAGCGGCGTTTCACCGCCCGGCTGCTGCCACAACTACGGCTGCTGGTCGAGGAGTGCGCGGCCCGGGAGGGCCTGGGTGAGCCACGGCGCGGCGAGTTCGTGCTGGCGGTGGACGAGATCGCGGGCAACGCCGTGGAGCATGCGGGCGGCTCGGGGCGGCTGGTGCTGCGGCGGGTCGGCGAGGAGCTGGAGTGCCGGATCAGCGATGCGGGGCCCGGCTTCAGCGAGGAGGTGATCCCCGAGCTGCTGCCCGGACTGGACGGCGCGCCAAAGGGGCGCGGGCTGTGGCTGGCGCGCCTGGTGGCGGACCGGTTCGCGGTGACGGGCGGGGCACCGGGGACGGGCCCACCGGGCGCCGTGGTCACGGTAGCCGTACGGCTGCGCTGACCAGGCAGGAGGCCGGGCCCGGCGGGCCTGGGCCGAGGGGGGCCGGGGCCCCGTTCCGTACGTCCGGATGTTGCTTTTTGTACGCGGTGATGTTGCTCTCTCTTCGCAGAACTCTCGCGTGGACCACCCCTGATGCGGTATTCACGGACACGGAGAGGGGGCAACGATGCGAGCGATGAGAGGCGTATGGCGCTGGCGGCGCAACCCGCTGCGGCGCCGGACCGATCGGATCGAGGCATGGGTGGCGCTCGTCGCGGCCCTCCTGATCGCCCTCGGGGCGAGCTCCGCGGGCTGGCTCACCGGGCGGGCCGCGCAGGGCGCACTGCTGGAGACCGTACGGCTACAGCACCAGCAGCGGCATCTGACGTGGGTCACGGTCGACCGGCTGCTCTCCCGGGCCCCGCTCGACCCCGATCCGGAGACCTCCTCGCAGCGCGATGCGCACCGCCGGGTCCTCGCCCGCTGGACGGCCCGGGACGGCAGCGCACATATCGGGCAGCTCGCCGCGCCCCGTCCGGTGGAGACCGGTGAGCGGTTCCGGATCTGGACGGACGACCGGGGCCGGGTGGTGCCGCGGCCGATGGACGCGAGTACGGCGGCCACCCATGCGGTGCTGGCCGGGCTGGGCACCACGGCCGGGGTCGCCATGATGATCGAGGGTGCCCGGCGGATGGTCGTCTGGCAGCTGATGGTGCGTCGTTTCCGCCGCTGGGACCAGGAGTGGAAGCGGGCCGGCCAGGACTGGGGCCGGGCCGACGCGGGCAGTTGAGCGGCCGCCTTCCGAGGCGGGCCGACCGTGTCAACTGCCGCCCGCCGGGCGCGCTACGGTGGTGGCGCCAGCCTCTCGGCTGGGGCCTCGCAGACCGGAATACGGACATCCGCGGACGGATGGTGCCGGGCCGACAACAGCCGCACGAAGTGGGGGCACGACAGCGCCATGGCACAGGGCTCGGTCCAGGTGACGCACTCCGGAACGTCCCGTTGGCGACGCCGTACAGGGGAGTACAGCTCGCTCGCCGCCGCCCTGGAGGCCGCCGGGGACGGTGATGTGCTGACCGTCCCGGCCGGTACCTACCGCGAGAATCTGGTGCTGGCGCGCGCGGTGACCCTGCGCGGCCCGGACGGCGCGCGCGGTTCGGTGCGGATCGCCCCGTCCGACGGGGTGGCGCTGACCGTACGCGCCTCGGCCACCGTCCACGATCTGCATCTGGAGGCGACGGATTCGGCGGCGCCCGCGCTGCTGGTGGAGGACGGTGCCCCGGAGCTGGCCGGGCTGCGGGTGGTGACCCGGTCCGCGTCCGGCATCGAGGTCCGCGGCGGCGCCCGCCCCACGGTGCGCCGCTGCACGGTCGACAACGCGGGCGGAGTGGGCATCAGCGTCCTGGACGGCGCCGGCGGGGTCTTCGAGGAGTGCGAGGTGATG
Organism: Streptomyces sp. NPDC127097; assembly: GCF_042724075.1. NCBI lineage: Bacteria > Bacillati > Actinomycetota > Actinomycetes > Kitasatosporales > Streptomycetaceae > Streptomyces > Streptomyces sp. NPDC127097. Next base: position 18,640 of record NZ_JBHXFI010000064.1, read on the forward strand.
GCCGCCGGGCAGGCCGGCGTGGCGGTGCGCGGCGGGGCCCACCCCCGGCTGGAGAACTGCCGGATCCACCACGCCTCGGGCGCCGGGCTGTCGCTGCACGGCGAGGGCAGCGCGGTCGAGGCGGTGGGCTGCGAGCTGTACGAGATCAAGGGCGCGGGCATCCAGGTCGCGTCGCGGGCCACCGGGCACTTCACCGACTGCACGGTCCACCGCACCTCCGCCGACGGCGTCACCCTGGACACCGACGCGGTGCTCACCCTCGCCGACTGCGATATCCACGACATCCCGGAGAACGCCGTCGATCTGCGGTCCCGTTCGGTGCTGACGCTGACCCGCAGCACGGTGCGGCACTTCGGACGCAACGGGCTGTCCGTCTGGGACCCGGGGACCCGGGTGGACGCCAACCAGTGCGAGATCCACGACAGTACGGGCGACTACCCGGCGGTGTGGGTGAGCGACGGCGCCACCGCCGTACTGGACTCGACCCGGGTGCACGACGTCCCGGACGCGCTGTTCGTCCTGGACCGGGGCTCCCGTGCCGATGTCGTCGACTGCGATATCGCGCAGGTCCGCAACACCGCGGTGTCGGTGAGCGACGGGGCGACCGTGCAGCTGGACGACTGCCGGATCCGGGAGGCCGCGACGGGTGCCTGGTTCCGTGACCACGGCAGCGGCGGCACGCTCGCCAACTGCACCATCGACGGTGCGCAGACCGGCGTGATCGTCACCAAGGGCGCGGACCCCACCATCGAGGGCTGCACGGTCAGTTCGCCGGCCGAGGCCGGCTTCTATGTCTCCGCGGAGGGCCGCGGCACCTTCCAGGGCTGCCGGGTCACCGGGAGTTCGGGCTTCGGCTTCCATGTGATCGACGGCTGCCGTACGACGCTGACCCGGTGCCGTACGGAGCGGTGCGCCCGCGGCGGCTACGAGTTCGCCGAGGGCGGGGCAGGGCAGGGCGACGGGCCGACGGTCCAGGACTGCACCAGCGACGAGAGCCGTGCCGTACCGGCACCGGCCGCCGGGGCGACGGCACCCGCGGTCCAGCAGATGACGCAGACGGCCGGGCTGCTGGGCAACGTCCCGGCGCAGGGCCCGCCGCCGGCCGCGCCCGCGCCGGTGTCGACGGCACCGGACGTCAGCAGCCGGCCCTCCGACGAGGTGCTGGGCGAGCTGGACACCCTCGTGGGGCTGGAGAGCGTCAAGCGTGAGGTGCGCAGCCTGATCAACATGATCGAGGTGGGGCGCCGGCGGCAGGAGGCGGGGCTGAAGGCTGCGTCGGTGCGCCGCCATCTGGTCTTCACCGGCTCCCCCGGCACCGGCAAGACGACCGTGGCCCGGCTGTACGGCGAAATCCTGGCGTCCCTGGGGGTGTTGGAGCGCGGGCATCTGGTCGAGGTGTCCCGGGTGGACCTGGTGGGCGAGCACATCGGCTCGACGGCGATCCGTACCCAGGAGGCGTTCGACCGGGCGCGTGGCGGTGTGCTGTTCATCGACGAGGCGTACGCCCTCTCCCCCGAGGACTCCGGACGGGACTTCGGCAAGGAGGCCATCGACACCCTCGTGAAGCTGATGGAGGACCACCGGGAGGCGGTGGTGGTGATCGTGGCGGGCTACACCGCCGAGATGGAGCGCTTCCTGGCGGTCAACCCCGGTGTGGCATCCCGTTTCTCACGGACCATCACCTTTGGTGACTACGCACCCGAGGAGCTGCTGCGGATCGTCGAGCAGCAGGGCGAGGAGCATGAGTACCACCTCGCCGAGGGGGCCGGCGAGGCGCTGCTGAAGTACTTCACCGCGCTCCCCAAGGGCCCCTCCTTCGGCAACGGCCGTACCGCACGGCAGACATTCGAGGCGATGGTCGAGCGGCACGCGGGCCGGGTGGCGCAGCTGACCGACCCGAGCACCGACGACCTGACCCTCCTCTACCCGGACGACCTGCCCGAACTCCCCTGAGCCGGACGCCCCTTGGCGCTCTCGTCGGCGGGCCGCTGGCCCGGCACGTCCGGGCCGAGCCGGGCGATGAGTTCGGCGCGGACCTTCTCGAAGACCGGGTCGGCCTGGTAGTCGCCATGGCCGAGGATCTGGGCGGGCAGCGGGTTCTGTAGCGTGCGGCCGAAGGAGAGCGGGTCGCGCAGCGGCCCCTGGTCGATCCGCCGGCCGCCCTCGCAGGTGAGCCGGATCGGGCCGCCGATGGGGTCGGTGAAACGCCACAGATTGCGCCAGTCGTCCATCTCGCGGTGCAGTCCGGTCAGCGCGGGCGGCCCGAAGAAGGCCGGGAACCAGCGCCCGTAGAGACGCTCCAGGGGGCTGCCGTACGTCAGCAGGGCGACGCGGCTGCGGGTGACCAGGTCCAGCTGCCAGACCGCGGCGGCCGCCAGCACACTGCCCTGGGAGTGCCCGGAGAGCACCAGCCGGCCGTCGAACCGCTCGGTCCACGTGGCCATCCGCCAGGTGAGGTCGGGGACGGCGCGCTCGGCGTAGCAGGGCGGGGCGAAGGGGTGGGCGGCGCGCGGCCAGAAGGTGCCGACGTCCCAGAGGATGCCGATGGTGCGGCGGGCGGAGTGGTCGCGGTAGGCGCGCCGGCCCATGGTGATCAGCAGTATGACGCCGGCGCCCATCAGCCAGGACCCCAGGGACTCCGCGGTCTCGGCGGCGGCGTGCACGACGGGCGGCGCGCCTTCGGTGGCGCGGCCGGGCGCCCGGCCGGTGAGCCACGCGCCGATCACCGCGCCCGCCCCGAGGACGAGGGTGACGGCGGAGGTGGCGGCGATCAGGACGGGTGCGGAGTCGGTGAGGCCGGCGCCGGCGATGGTCGCGGCGATGCGTTTGGTGCGGCTCGCGTCGGGCTGCTCGCGCGGGTCGTAGAGCCCGGGGACGTCCTCGGCCACCCGGTTGCGGACGAGCACCACGCGGATGGCGGCGAGCACCGCGACCGCGGCGACGACGACCAGCAGCGCGGGAATGACCGATGCCTGCCAGGACAGCAGGACCGGCGGCCCGGGGATGGGGGCGTGCGCCTGACCGGGGGTCGCGCCGCCGTCCAGCCAGTCCGCGAAGCGCTGGGCGACGCCCCCGGACAGCACCCCGCCGACCGCACACGCCAGCAGCGCGACGGCGGGCCCGCCCATGCCGCGCAGCGCGGTGCGGGCGTCGTCGCGGGCCGCGCGCTGTAGTACCCAGGCGGTCACCGCGAGCGCCAGGACGAGGCCCCCCTGGAAGACGGCGATCCCGCCGAAGGCGTCGGCGCCGGGCAGCGGGCCGTGGCTGCGCGCAGCGGGGCGGGCCCAGCCGGTGTGCACCATGGTCAGCGCCAGCACCGCCAGGGAGGCGAACGGCAGTGCCCGTACGACCAGGTGGTCCGAGGAGACGTCCGGTGCGCCCTCGCTGCGGGCGGTGCGCCAGACCACGATCAGGGTGGCGGCGGCGAGCACGATGACCAGGGCGGTCAGTGCCCGGCCGGTGACCGCGAGGACGGGGTGGCCGCCGTCGCCGTCGGCCTTCGCGGCGGCGGCGAGCAGCACCGCGGCCACGGTCAGCACCCCGGCCGTGGCGTGCGCGGCACGCAGCCTGGCGACCAGCCGGCGGCCGTACCAGAAGCCCTCACGGCTGAGCGCGGTGCGTTCGGCGACCGGGGTGTCGCGGGAGGTGCCGGGCAGCCGCGGCGGCGGTGAGGCGGATTCGTAGGCGCTCCAGGTGCGCCGCGAGAGCCCCCACAGGAAGCCGATGACGAGCAGCGGCACCATGGACGCGAGCGCGAGACGGCGGCCCGGGGCGCTCCACCAGCCGGAGTTGTCGGGGCTGAGGAAGCCCATCCAGGATTTGCCGGCAGCGCAGACGGTGGTGCCGGCGCACTGCCAGGCGGTGAGGTCGAGGGCCACCTCGCAGGCCGCGGCGGCGAGCAGGACCGTGAGGGTGAGGGCGAGGATCCGGACGAGCAGGTCGTAGATCCGCTGGGCCGGGTGCTCGGACGGGGCGGCCGGGCGCATCCAGTGGGCGAGGTTGGCGACCATGAAGGGCACCAGGATCAGCCACAGGGCGCGGGCGCCGTTGCCCGAGGTGAGGTTGGACCAGCAGTACGCCTCGCGGACCGGCTCGCCCCGGTAGTCGTCGGGGCGTTGCTCGGCGTCCGCGTCGTCGGTGCGGCGGTAGCAGGCGGCGGTGTCGTCGCCGGTGATCAGCTGGACGCGTGGGTCACCGAGCATCTCCTGGGCGGTGGTGCCACCGACACCGTGCACCAGCAGCTCCAGGGAGAGCTGTGGTGCGCTGCGCGGTGGTCCATCTGCTGCGGTGTCACGGTCCGTTGAGCGGGCGTGCGGTGTCGGATCCGCGGTCTCCACTGAATTCCCCCGTAGTCGGTGCGGCGCCGTGCGGTGCGACGCCCCCAGGATTGTCTCTTCCCCTCGCGGGGACATCCAGCACCACGGGAGGTGGGGTTGCTTTGCGGCTTCTTTGCGGCTTCGCGCTTCGCGCGTCCCCCACCCCCGAACCCACCCCCCGCCGGGGGAGCACCCGCCGGAGGAGCCCCCGCCGGAGGCAACCAGCGGCAGCCACACCCAGCCCCGAAGCCCCGCCAACCCGCCAACCCACCCCACCCGGCACGCGCCGTCCTGCCGCCCCGGCACCCCACCGACGCCCACCCGTCTCCCCCGACCACCCCGTCACTGTCAGTGCCTCGTGCGAGGATGAGGGCATCAGTGATCGCAGGCGGGAGCCAGCACGTACGACCCGACACAGCGAGCCGGGGCGGAAGGGACGGGCCGGGGTGAGCGACAACCAGAATCTCCTCGCGGAGCAGCGGCGTGCCCTGATTCTCGACGAGGTCAGACGGCGGGGCGGGGTGCGGGTCAATGAGCTGACCCGCAAGCTGAACGTGTCGGACATGACGGTCCGTCGCGATCTGGATGCGCTGGCCCGCCAGGGCCTGGTGGAGAAGGTGCACGGCGGCGCGGTGCCGGTCAGCGAGCCGAGTGCGCACGAGCCCGGTTTCGAGGCGAAGTCGGGGCTGGAGCTGAGCGCCAAGGAGGACATCGCCAAGGCGGCGGCCGAGATGGCGGCGCCGGGCAGCGCGATCGCGCTGGCGGGCGGTACGACCGCGTTCGCGCTGGCCCAGCAGCTGCTGGAGGTGCCGGATCTGACGGTGGTGACGAATTCGGTGCGGGTGGCCGATGTGTTCTACACCGCGCAGCGCGCGGCGGCCAGCGGCGGCACGGGACCGCGCGCGGGTGCCGCGACGGTGGTCCTGACGGGCGGGGTGCGTACGCCGTCGGACACCCTGGTGGGGCCGGTGGCGGACGCCGCGATCCGGTCGCTGCACTTCGATGTGCTCTTCCTCGGGGTGCACGGCATATCGGTCGAGGCGGGTCTGTCGACGCCGAATCTGGCGGAGGCGGAGACCAACCGGCATTTCGTGCGGTCCGCGCGGCGGGTGGTGGTGGTCGCCGACCACACCAAGTGGGGCACGGTCGGCCTGAGTTCGTTCGCGACGCTGGACGAGGTGGATGTGCTGGTGACGGATGCCGGGATTCCCGCGCAGACGCGGGCGGAGTTCGCGGAGCTGCCGCCGGAGCTGGTGGTGGCGGGCGAGCAGCCGGACGACGCAGACATCTGACGGGCCGCCAGCTATGGTGAGCCGCGCAGGATCGCCGACCGTCCCGTAGGGGGTGCTCGTCCCGTGGCACGCCGACTCCGCCCCGTAGAGCTCGACTTCGTCGACTCCGCCCCGCTGCGGCTGGTGTTCGCCGCGGAGGTCGGTGCGCCGCCGAAGGTGGTGTACGCGGCGCTGGCGGACGATGTGGCCGGCTGGTCGTGCTGGTTCACCGGCGTGGCGCGCTCGGCGGCGACGCACGGCGGCGCGGGCCGCGAGGTGCGGCTGACCGGTGGCACCCGCTTCACCGAGACGGTCCTGGCGGCCGAGCCCGATGCGCACTACGCCTACCGTGTCGACACCACCAACGCCCCTGGGCTGCGGGCCCTGTTGGAGGACTGGCGGCTGACGCCGGCGGGTGGCGGCACCCGGCTGCGGTGGACGTTCGCGGCGGACGGTCCGGCGCCGTTCCGCTCGCTGCTGGCGCTGGCCAGGCCCAGTCTGGGCCACGCCTTCCGGCAGTCGGCGCGGGCCCTGGACCGCCGGCTCACCCGGTCCTGAGCCTGCCCCCGCATCCCGCCCGGCGGCTCAGGCGGGCCAGGAGCCGGTGGCCAGGAACTCGTCGATGGTGCGCGCGTAGGGCGTGATGTCCAGGCCCTGGGCGGCCAGCCAGGCGTCGGAGTAGTACTTGTCGAGGTAGCGGTCGCCGGGGTCGCACAGCAGGGTGACGACGGATCCCGTACGGCCCTCGGCGACCATCTCGGCGACGATCTTCAGGGCGCTCCACAGCCCGGTGCCGGTGGAGCCGCCCGCCTTGCGGCCTATCGCGGTCTCCAGGGCGCGTACGGCCGCGACGCTGGCCGCGTCCGGGACCTTCATCATCCGGTCGATGGCGCCGGGCACGAAGCTCGGCTCCATCCGGGGCCGCCCGATGCCCTCGATACGCGAGGCGGTGGCGCAGTCGGTCGTGGCGTCGCCGGTGCGCCAGCCGTCGAAGAAGCAGGAGTTCTCCGGGTCGGGGACGCAGATGCGGGTGTCGTACTGCATGTAGTGGACATAGCGGGCGATGGTCGCGGAGGTGCCGCCGGTACCCGCGGTGGCCACGATCCAGGCGGGCTCGGGGTAGCGCTCCAGCCGCAGCTGCTGGTAGATCGACTCGGCGATGTTGTTGTTGCCGCGCCAGTCGGTGGCCCGTTCCGCGTAGGTGAACTGGTCCATGTAGTGGCCGCCGGATTCGGCGGCGAGCCGGGCGGAGACCTCGTAGACGGTCCGCGGGTCCTGCACCAGATGGCAGGTGCCGCCGTGGAATTCGATCAGCCGGGTCTTCTCACGGCTGGTGGTGGCCGGCATCACCGCGATGAACGGCACCCCGATGAGGGAGGCGAAATACGCCTCGGACACGGCCGTGGAGCCGCTGGAGGACTCGATGACGGGCTTGCCGGGGCGGATCCAGCCGTTGCACAGCCCATAGAGGAACAGCGAGCGGGCCAGCCGGTGCTTGAGGCTGCCGGTGGGGTGCGTCGACTCGTCCTTGAGGTAGAGGTCGATGCCCCACCGCTCGGGCAGCGGGAAGCGCAGCAGGTGGGTGTCGGCGGTGCGGTTGGCGTCCGCCTGGACCTTGCGCACGGCCTCTTTGAGCCAGCTTCGGTAGTCCTGATCCGTGCGGTCGACGTCGACGGTCGGCATCGGGGCTTCGGCCGCGGCCTGGTGGTCAGACCGGCTCTGCGGCTGCTGTGCAGTGCTCACGGCGCGCTCCTCCGAGGGTGTGAAGGCCCGTGGAAAACGGCGGGCCGCTTCCGACTATAACCACCCGCCGCACCCTTCTCACCTGCATAAACATCACTTTGAGATACCCCAAGGAGGCCAGGGGACAGGGGTGTTGTGCGCACCGCGGGCCGGTGCCACTGGTGCGCCGGGCGCGGTACCGGCAAACTTCCCTCAAGGGGCGGTGGAGGGCAGCTGCCCGTCTACCGAGGAGGTGCCGGCATGGCGGAGCCTGAGTTCAACGCGACCGGCGTACGGATCGAGCGATGGCTGCGGTCCCTGACCCGCGCCGGCCAGGTCGTCATCAGCGACGGCAGGCTGGCGCTGCTGACCAGCTACGGCACCGAGATCGACAGCGCCCCGCTCCAGGCCGTACAGGCCCATAAACCGCTGTTCGCGGCGCGGGACCGGGCGCTTGCCACGCTCAACGGGCATCGCTATTCGCTCACGCTCGGCACCCCGGAACTCTTCTTCAAGGCCCTGGAGGCGGCCCGCCCGCCGCGCCGCTGACGGCCTGCTCCGGCCGAGGGGGTGCGGTTGCGGGAGCGCTGCGGCTGACTGACCCTGGACTCGTATCACTGAGGGTTCACCAGCGGTGACGCTGTGGTGCAGTCGGCATCGCTGGATCCGATCTTCGCCCCTGCCCGGCACGAGGGGCGCCCGGCCTCATCAGGGAGTCGCGGTCGTGATCAGGCAGCCCAGCAGGCACTGCACGGTGGAGCTCCAAGCCGTTCCGGCTCGCATCGGACATGTGCGCAGAATCGTCTCCGCCCAGCTGCGGTACTGGCGTCTCGACGCCCTGATAGACCCGGCGGCGCTCGGGGTGACCGAACTCCTCGCCAATGTGCACCGGCACGCCCGTCCCAGCAAGCAATGCACCGTGGAACTGTGCGTTCTTCTTGATCAGTTGACGGTGTCGGTACACGACGAGGACCCCCGGCTGCCCCGCATCCGGGTCGCCGACAGCTGGGAGACCTGCGGCCGCGGCCTGGCGCTGATCGCGGCGCTCAGCGAGAGCTGGGGGGTGCGCCCGGACGGCAGCGGCAAGGTCGTGTGGTTCACCCTTCCGGCCCTGACCACGCCGCCCGAAGAGGCCCGTACGGTCTGCGGATACGGGGAGTCCGTGCCGTTGACGGACGCCCGTACGGTGACCGGCTCGCACGCCCGCATACGGGGCACCAAGGTCGGCTGACGGGCCGGCCCGGACGCCGCGGCGGTCCGGGCCGGCGGCGGTCATGCCGCGCCCCCCTTGGGGCCCGCGGCGAAGTGTTCCTCCAGGACGGAGAGCCGGCGCCAGTACTCCTCCTCGTCGATCTCGCCCGCGGCGAAGCGCCGGCCGAGGACGGCCACGGGCGAGGGGGCATCGGCACGCGCGGAGTGCTGCGGCCCGCGGAACTGCCGTCCGGGCCCGCCATGGCGCCAGACGGTGCGGCGCAGCAGTGTCACCACACCGATGATGACCAGCGCCCACACGAAGGGGACGAACAGGATCCAGGGGCCGGGGCCACCGCCGGACCAGGGGTCGGCGAGTTCGAACATCGCAATCAGCTCCTTGCTGGGGAGGTGTCGGCCGGGGCCTTCGGTCCCGGCCGCCGAACCGGGTACGTCCGGTCTCCTTCGAGACTCGCCCTTCGCGGGCCGCCGGTCGTCGTACGGCCAGCGGCTCCGCCCGTACGACCCGGGAAGTACGCGGGGCGCCGACGGCTGCTCCCCCTCACCCGGAGGCTCCGCGCAAGCCCGTCCGCCCTCGCCCGCCCGCCCCTTCTTGATCACTGTAACTACTAGTATGTACAGTGCGGTGCATGAGCACTCAGGAACCGCTCGGCACACAGGAGCGACTCGTCCGGAGCACCCAGGAGCTGCTGTGGGAGCGGGGCTATGTCGGCACCAGCCCCAAGGCGATCCTGGAGCGCGCGGGCGTCGGCCAGGGCAGCATGTACCACCACTTCACCGGCAAGTCCGAGCTCGCCCTGGCGGCGATCCGGCGCACCGCGGAGGAGCTGAAGCAGGGCGCCGAGTCGTGCCTGGGCGGTCCCGGTACGGCGTACGACCGGGTCGCGGCGTATCTGCTGCGGGAGCGGCGGGTGCTGCGCGGCTGTCCGATCGGCCGGATGACGCAGGACCGCGATGTGGTGCGCAGCCCGGAGCTGCGGCAGCCGCTGGACGAGCTGTTCGGCTGGCTCCAGGGCCGGATCGCCGAGGTGCTCGCCGAAGGGCGGCGCCGTGGGGAGCTGTCCGCCGGGCTGGACCCGGCGGCCGGCGCCGCGGCCGTCGCGGCCGTCGTCCAGGGCGGCTATGTCCTGGCCCGCGCGGCCGATGACCCCGCCCCCTTCGACGCCGCCGTGCAGGGCGTGCTGGCGCTGCTCGCCGCACAGTGCACGCCCGGCACCCGCACCACCGGCTGAGCCCCCTCCCCCGCACCCGTACGGAGCCCGTCATGCACGCCATGCAGTACGCGATCACCCTGCCCGCCGACTACGACATGCGGATCATCCGGGACCGCGTCCGGACCAGGGGCCACCTCCTGGACGACTTTCCCGGGCTCGGCCTGAAGGCGTACGGGATCCGGGAGCGCGGGGTCGACGGCGCACCGGTCAACCAGTACGCGCCGTTCTACCTCTGGGCCGACCCGGAGGCCATGAACCGCTTCCTCCTCGGCGACGGATTCCGCGGTGTGGTCCGCGACTTCGGGCGGCCGGCCGTCCAGCACTGGCAGGGGCTGTTCCACCGCCCCGGCCCGGCCGCCGGTGTACCTCCCCGCGCGTTCACGCGGCGGACCGTGCCGCTCGCCGAGGACGCCGACGCCGCCACCGTCATCGCGCAAGAGATCGCCGGACACGAGGAGTTGGCCACGACGGACGGGGTGCACACCACCGCGCTGGCCCTCGACCCGCGGCGCTGGGAACTGGTCCACTTCACCCTCTGGACGGACGGCGCACCGCGGGCCGCGGGCGACCGCTACCAGGTGCTGCATCTGTCCGCCCCGGGCACCGGCCTGTTGGGCGAGGGGCAGCAGTGGTGAACCGGGCCCCCGCGAAACCCCCCGTCTCCCCCGCCATCCGTACGGTCCTCGGCGATATCGCGCCCGCCGGCCTCGGCGTCTGCGACGCCCACGACCATCTCTTCCTTCGCAGCCCCCAACTCCCGGGCCAGGAGCTGGACGACGCCGAGGCGGCGGCCGCCGAGCTGAGCGCCTTCCGCGCGGCCGGCGGCGCGGCGGTGATTCAGTGGACGCCGTACGGCATGGGCCGCCGCGCCGCCGAACTGCCGCGGCTGGCACGGGAGTCGGGCGTACGGATCGTCGCCGCCACCGGGCTGCACCAGGCGGCGCACTACTCTCCCGAGCTGCTGGCGCGGGCCGGCGCGGATCTGGCCGGGCTGTTCGTCGGCGAGCTGACCGAAGGGATCGGCGGCACCGGCCCCCGGGCCGGGATGATCAAGGTCGCCGGTGGCTTCCACGGGCTGGACCGGCACGCCCGGCACACCATGACGGCCGCCGCGGAGGCCCAGCGGGCGACCGGCGCCGCCATCGGCGTCCACCTGGAGCTGGGCACCGGGGCGCTGGACGTACTCGACCTGCTCTGCGGCACGTTGGCGGTCCCGCCGGACCGGGTGATCCTCGGTCATCTCAACCGTTCGCCGGACCTCGTCGTGCACCGGGCGGCCGCCGAGGCCGGGGCGTATCTGGCCTTCGACGGCCCCTCACGGGCCCATCACGCGACCGACTGGCGGCTCCCCGAGGCGTTGGGCGCGCTCGCCGACGCGGGCTTCGCCGACCGGATCCTGCTGGGCGGCGACACCACCACGGCCGGCGCCAGATCGGTCAACGGCGGCCCCGGCATGCCGTATCTGCTGCGCCGCCACCGGGAGCGGCTGGCCCGCGCCCTGGGCACGGACCTGGTGACCCGGTTCCTGACGGCCAACCCGGCACGCGCCTTCGCCGCCGACTGGGCACGGGCACCGCACGGGAGCGTGTGAACGGAGCCGGGTGTGCGGGCTGCCCGCCCGTCCACTACAGGGTGACCGAGATCCCCACATGCGGCCGCTTGCCGCCGCGCACCAGCGCGCCGACGACGTCCATCAGACGGAACCGCAGCCCGTATTTGCGCGCCATCGCCTTGCGCACCCGGCCCAGCCCGGCCGCCCCCTCCAGGAGCCGGCCGGTGCCCTCGACGGTCCGGGCGCCCTCGACGATCCGGCCGCGCACATCGCACGGGGTGACGGTCACCCGCGGGTCGTGCCGCAGCCGCTTCACCTTCCAGCTGTCGTCCCGCGTCCACACCAGGAGTTCCGCCCCCTCGGCCACCGCCCATACGGGGGTGGCCACCGGGGTCCCGCTCCGGCGGAAGGTGACCAGGCTGACGTACGGACTGCGCGCGACCGCTTCGGGAATCATGACCGCAGCCTACGGACCGCGCCGGGTTCCGCTGCGCCCCGGTGTCTGGCCCTGCCGCCGGGCGTGGGCGGCGGCGAGCTCGACGCGGGAGGAGAGTCCCAGCCGGGCGAGGATGTGGGAGACATGGGTCTGTGTGGTGCGGCGGGAGACGAACATCCGCGCCGCGATCTCCGGGTTCGACAGGCCCTGGGCGACGTACGAGGCCACCGTGAGCTGGGTCGGCGTCAGGGAGTCCCAGCCGGCGCCGGCCTGCGGCTCGCCGTGGTGGCCGCGGCGGATGCCGACGGCCCGCAGCCGGGCCTCGTCGCGCCGGATGTCCCAGGCCGCGCCGAGCTGCCGGTAGCGGCCCACGGCCTGGCGGAGGAGGTCACGGGCGTGGTCGGGGCGTGACCGACCGTGACACCGAGTGGTGGGGCGACGGAACGGCGACCCTCCCCGCCGCCGAGAACACCGACGGTCAGAACAGCCTGCTGATCGCTTGCGGGACCGACAGCAAGCACGCGGCCTGCCTGGCGACGAAGCCCGGCAACGTCTGAGCGTCCGGCCGCTCCGGCACCGGCAGCAGCCGTGTTTCCCGACGGCGAAGAGCCCCGGGAAATACGGCTCCCACCCGTACACCGCCGCTCCGCCCCACCAGCCGGCGCCGGACTGCGCCCCGCCGCCTACCGGTCGACGACGACCAGCGGATCGTCCAGCACCGGCTGCCAGGCCAGTTCGGCCGCGCCGACCAGGCTGTTGTGGTCGAGGCCGCACGGCAGGATCGGCACCCCGCCGCTGCGGCCCCACAGGCTGCGGTCGGCGACCACCGCGCGCAGCCGTTCCGGGTCGGCCTCCAGCAGGGCGCGATGCAGTCCGCCGAGGACGATGCGGTCGGGGTTGAGGATGTTGACGAGGCCGGCGAGGCCCAGGCCGAGGCGGTCGATGAGGAGGTCGGCCGCGGCGCGGACGCCCGGATCGGCGTACTCGTTCCGCAGCAGATCGGCGGACTGCTGGAGCAGGGAGCCCTCGGGGCCCGGTTCGCGGCCCGCGGCGCCGAGGAAGGCGAGCGGGTCCGCCTCGACGTCCAGGCAGCCGCGGCTGCCGCAGTGGCAGGGCGCCCCTTCGGGGTGGACGGTCAGATGGCCGACTTCCAGCGCCAGGCCCGAACTGCCGCTGTGCAGACGGCCGTCGAGCACCAGCGCCCCGCCGACGCCCCGGTGCCCGGAGGCCACACAGAGCAGGTCACGGGCGCCCCGGCCGGCCCCGTGCCGGTGTTCGGCGAGCGCCATGAGATTGACATCGTTGCCGCTGAAGCCGATCTGCTCGGTGACTCCCGGGATGCCGGCGTCGGCGAGCGAGCGCAGGAAGAGGGCGCGTACGGGGGCGCCCCGAGGCCAGGCGAGATGCAGCGGGTTGAGGGCCTCGCCGTCGGGTTCGGCGACCGCGGAGGGCACCGCGAGGCCGGCGCCGAGGCAGCGTCGTCCGGTCTCGCGCAGCAGGTCGGCGCCGGCCGCGACGACGTCGGCGAGCACATGCGCCGGGTCGGCGGGGATGGCGCCGCAGCCGGTCGAGGTCGCCACGATGCGGCCCCCGAGGCCGACCAGCGCGACCCGGAACCCGTCCGCGTGGATCTGCGCGGCGAGCACGACCGGTCCGCGCTCGGCGACGAACAGCCGGTGGGAGGGCCGCCCTTGGGAGCCGGCCGAGGCGGTCGGCCGGGAGTCGACGGTGATCAGTCCGAGCGCTTCGAGCTCGGCGGCCACCGCTCCCGCGGTCGCGCGGGTCACGCCGAGTTCGGAGGTCAGGACGGCGCGGGTGGGCGCGCGGCCGGTGTGTACGAGCTCCAGTGCGGGTCCGAGGGCGCCGCGGCCCCGCTCCAGCCTGGTTGTCCGAGTCTGGGTCACACCCCTATTCTGACTTTGTGCCGACGCTAAACAAAATGCGGAGGGCCCTCGCGCAGGACCGGGGCTCCGTCCCCGCCGGGCCGCGCCTGACCCGCACCCGTATCGCGCTCACCGCATTCTTCGCCATGGACGGCTTCCTCTTCGCCGGATGGGTCGTCCGGATCCCCGCGATCAAGGCGCAGACCGGCGCCGGACCGGGCGCCCTCGGGCTCGCCCTGCTCGGCGTGTCGGCCGGCGCGGTCGCCTTCATGATGATCGCCGGACGGCTGTGCCGGCGGTTCGGCAGCCCCCTCGTGACGGTCGCCGCCGCGGCCGCCCTCTCGCTCAGCATCGTGCTGCCGCCGCTCACCCGCTCCGCGACCGCTCTGGGACTCGTCCTGCTGCTCTTCGGCGCCGCCTACGGCGCGCTCAACGTCGCGATGAACAGCGCCGCGGTCGCGCTCATCGGCGCCCTGCGGCGCCCCGTGATGCCGGGCTTCCACGCCGCCTTCAGCCTGGGCGGCATGCTCGGCGCGGGCCTGGGCGGACTGCTCGCGGGCGGGCTGTCCGCCACCGTCCATCTGCTGGTGCTCGCGGTGATCGGGCTGCTGGTGACGGCCGTCGCGGGGCGCGCGCTGGGCCGGCACCCGGTGCCGGAGGTCCCCGAGCGGCTGCCCGCGCCGGCGGACCCCCGTCCGGGGAACGGCCGGGCGCGCCGTCTGGTGCTCGTGTTCGGGCTGATCGCCCTGTGCACCGCGTACGGCGAGGGGGCGATGGCCGACTGGGGCGCGCTGCACCTCTCCCAGGACCTGGGCGCCGGGCCCGGTACGGCCGCCGCCGGATACGCGGTGTTCGCGCTGGCGATGGCCGTGGGGCGGCTGTCCGGCACCGCGGTCGTGCAGCGCTTCGGAGCGGCCCGGACGCTGATCGCGGGCGGCACGACGGCGACCGCGGGGATGCTGCTCGGCGCACTCGCGCCCACGGCCTGGTGGGCCGGTGCCGGCTTCGCCGTGGCCGGCCTGGGCCTCGCCAACATCTTCCCCATCGCCCTGGCACGGGCCGGCGAGACCGGCGGCCCGGACGGTGTCGCGGTGGCCTCCACGGTCGGCTACGGCGGCATGCTGCTCGGCCCGCCCGCCATCGGCTTCCTCGCCGAGGCGGTCGGGCTGCCCGCCGCGCTGACCACGGTCGCCCTGCTCGCCGCGTTCGCGGCGGGCATCGCCTGCGCCACCCGCGGGGCACACACCGGGCGAACGTGACGCACCGGGGCGACCTCGGGCGCCGTCGCCCGGCCCACCGCCCCCCGCGCCGTCGGCGGCCGGACCCGCGAGGGTTCGCTGTCGGTGCCTGCTGGCAGACTCGTGGGTATGGAGATCACTGAGTTCGTCGAAACGCTGCGACTGGACGGCGGCCTGCTCGCCGATGCCGCGCAGGAGGCGGGGCCGGATGCCCGGATTCCGGCCTGTCCCGACTGGCAGATGCGGGATCTGGTCACCCATGTCGGACGGGTGCACCGCTGGGCGACGGAGTTCGTGGCACAGGGCGTGCAGCAGCCCAGCCGTCCCCCCGAGGCCCCGGAACTGGCCGACGACGAACTCGTTCCCTGGCTGCGCGAGGGCCACCACCAGCTCGTCCTGGCGCTGCACTCCGCGCCGCAGGACCTGTCCGCCTGGACGTTCCTGCCCGCCCCGTCCCCCCTGGCGTTCTGGGCCCGCCGGCAGGCGCACGAGACCTCGGTGCACCGCGCGGACGCCCAGCAAGCGCTCGGTGCCTCCCTCACGCCGCTCCCGTCCGCCTTCGCCGCCGACGGCATCGACGAACTCCTGACGGGCTTTCACGCCCGCGACCGCAGCCGGCTCCGCACGGACACCCCCCGTACGCTGCGGCTGCGGGCCGTGAACGCCCCCGGCGCCGACTGGACCGTACATCTCTCCGACGCCCCGCCGCACACGGTGCGCACCGACGCCGACGGTCCGGACGCCGGAAAGCCGGCCGACTGCACGGTCGAGGGCCCGGCCGAGGAGCTGTATCTCGCGCTGTGGAACCGTCTGCCGTGGGACGCGCTGACCTTCACCGGCGATGAGACCCTGCCCCGGCTGTGGCAGGAGCGGGGCGGCGTCTGAGCCTCCCGGGCGGCGCGGCGGGCCGGCTGCTCGTCCGGCCCACGGCCATCGCTCCGGCCCGCCTCGGCCCGCACGTCCGCCCGGCCCGCGCCGGCCTCACCCCAGCCAGCCGGGCCGCACCAGCCCCGACTCATAGGCCAGCACGACCAGTTGGGCACGATCCCGGGCACCCAGTTTGACCATCGTGCGGCTGACATGCGTCTTGGCGGTGAGCGGGCTGACGACCAGCCGGCGGGCGATCTCCTCGTTGGACAGACCGATGCCGACCAGCGCCATCACCTCACGCTCCCGCTCGGTCAGCGCGGACAGCGCATCGGCCGCGGCCGGTTCCTTGGAGCGGGCCGCGAACTCGGCGATGAGGCGGCGGGTGACACCGGGCGAGAGCAGGGCGTCACCGGCGACGACCGCGCGCACGGCCCGTAGCAGCTCCTCCGGTTCGGTGTCCTTGACCAGAAAGCCGGAGGCTCCCGAGCGGATCGCCTCGAAGACGTACTCGTCCAGCTCGAAGGTGGTCAGCATGACGACCTTCACCTCGCGCAGCCGCGGGTCCTCGGTGATCCGGCGGGTGGCGACCAGGCCGTCCGCCACCGGCATCCGGATGTCCATCAGGACGATGTCCGGGCGGTGTTCGCGGACCGCGGCCACCGCCTGCTGCCCGTCCGCGGCCTCGGCGACCACCTCGATATCGGGCTGGGCGTCCAGCAGCACCTTGAAGCCGGCCCGCACCAGCAGCTGATCGTCGGCGAGCAGTACCCGGATCACGACTCCTCCTCGGGGGCGGTGGGGGTCACCGTATCCGCCCCCTGGCCCGGGTCCGGTGTCCCCGTACCGGACAGCGGGATACGGGCCCGGACCCGGAAGCCGCCGTCGGGGCGCGGCCCCGCCTCGACGGTGCCACCCAGCGCGGCGGCCCGCTCCCGCATCCCGATCAGTCCGTTGCCGCCGCCCGGCCCGCCCCCGCCGGCGGTCGCCGGGCCGTCGTCGTCGACCCGGATCTCCAGCGCTCCGGGAGTGTGGCGGAGCAGCACCCGGGCCGTACGGGAGCCGGAGTGGCGGACGATGTTGGTGAGCGCCTCCTGGACGATGCGGAACGCGGCGAGGTCGGTGCCGGGCGGCAGCGTGGCCGGGGTGCCCTCGGTGGTGATGTCCACGGTGAGCCCGGCGCTGCGGGCCTGCTCGGTGAGTTCGGGGAGCCGGTCCAGCCCGGGGGCCGGGGAGCGCGGCGCGTCGCCCGGCGTGCGCAGGGTGCCGAGGACCTGCCGGACCTCGCCGAGCGCTTCCTTGCTCGCGTCCTTGATGGTGGTCAGCGCGCTCCGCGCCTGCTCCGGGTCGCTGTCGAGCAGCGCCAGCCCCACGCCCGCCTGGACGTTGATGACGGAGATGCTGTGGGCCAGGACGTCATGCAGCTCACGGGCGATCCGCAGCCGCTCCTCGTCCGCCCTGCGGCGTTCCGCGGCGGCCCGCTCGGCGTGGGCCTTCGCCAGCTGCTCCCGGCGCACCCGCACCAGCTCGGAGAGCGCCACCACGGCCACCACCCAGGCCGTGACCAGCAGTTCCTCGCCCCAGGGCGCGGGCCCGTCGTGCGGGGGCGGCAGCCACCGGTAGAGCCAGTGGGCGACCAGGACATGGGAGGCCCACACCCCGCCCAGCGCCCACCAGGCGACCTTGCGGTGTCCCGCGACGACCGCCGCGAAGGCGCCGAGGGCGAGGAGGAGGAAGACCGGGCCGTACGGATAGCCGGCCGCGAGGTAGGCGGCGGTGGCGGTGGCGGTGCCGATGGCGACGGTGCGCGGGAAGCGGTGCCGGAACAGCAGCAGGGCACCGCCGAGGACCAGCAGCGCGCGCCCGAGGGAGTCCAGCGGGACGCGGTCCGGCTGACCGTGGCCGGCGAAGCCGGAGCCGACCGTCACCACCAGCGTCACGACGAGGGTCGACAGCCAGGGCAGCCGGCTGCCGGACCGCCCGCGCGGTTCCCCGGGCGGGGTCGCCAGCCACCGCTCCCACGCCGGGCCGACGGAGCGCCGCGCCCACGGCGGCCGTGCGTTGTCCATGCCGTCACGCTAGTCCGCGACGGGGCCCGGCGGCGTCAGCCCGGCGCGGTGACCGGACGTACTCCCCCGGGAGTACGGCACGGCCCACATCAACACCCTGGGCCGGGCGACCCGCCGCCCCACGGACGCACGGCCGGGCGCCAGGCGCCGGGCGCGCCCGCTCACCAGGCAACCGGCCGGCCCCGCGCCCCGCCTCAGCCGCGGTCCATCGCCTCCAGCGCCCGACGCGCCACCGCATGCGTGCGCACGATCTCGGCCAGCGTCGTCGTCCCGCGGGTGATCTTCGCGAAGGCGTGCCAGGCCGGGCGGAAGCCCGTGACCGCGGCATGCAGCAGACCGGGGCGGCGCGAGAAGACCTTGAGCATCTGGCGGCCCACGCCCATCTCCACCCCGAGGCCCGCCTTGATGGCGAAGGCGTAATTGAGGGCCTGGCGACGGGCGTCCACCGCGTCATGCGCCTCCGAGACGCGCACCGCCCACTCCCCCGCGAGCCGCCCGGACCGCAGCGCGAACGAGATGCCCTCCCGCGTCCACGGCTCCAGCAGCCCGGCCGCGTCACCGCACACCAGCACCCGGCCCCGGGACAGCGGGGAGTCATCGGCGCGGCAGCGCGTCAGATGCCCGGACGAGATGCTCGGCTCGAAACCGGCCAGGCCCAGCCGCCCGATGAAGTCCTCCAGATAGCGCTTGGTCGCCGCGCCCTCGCCGCGCGCGGAGATGACACCGACGGTGAGGGTGTCCCCCTTGGGGAAGACCCAGCCGTAGCTGCCGGGGATCGGCCCCCAGTCGATGAGCACCCGCCCCGCCCAGTCCTCGGCGACCGGCGGCGGCACCGGAATCTCCGCCTCCAGACCCAGATCGACCTGGTCGAGCTTGACCCCGACATGCGCTCCTATACGGCCCGCGCTGCCGTCCGCGCCGATCACCGAACGGGCCAGCACCACCTCACCGCCACCGAGCACCACCGCGACGGTCCGCCGGTCGGGCACCTCGGCACCGTGCTGCTCCACCCGGGAGACCGTGACGCCCGTACGGACCGTCGCACCCGCGTCCTTGGCCGACTCGACCAGCCGGGCGTCGAACTCGGGGCGGTTGATCAGCCCGAACAGCATGTTCTTGGAACGGCGGGTGCGGGCCAGCCGGCCGTTCAGCGAGAACGTCACCGCATGCACCCGGTCGCGCAGCGGCAGATCGAAGCCCGGCGGGAGGGAGTCCCGGGAGGGTCCGATGATGCCGCCGCCGCAGGTCTTGTAGCGCGGGAGTTCCGCCTTCTCCAGGAGCAGCACGCGGCGTCCCGTACAGGCCGCGGCATGCGCGGCCGAGGCACCCGCGGGCCCCGCGCCCACCACCACGACGTCCCACACCTGCTGGTTGTCCTCCGCTGCCCGCTCGCTGCTCACCTGTACTTCTGCTCCCGTTCGATGCCTGGCTGCGTGTACCCGCATCCTACGGGCCGCTGTTGCGCAAGGGGCCTGTGGGAAGATCGGGTGACTGATGCCCGTACGTCCGGCTCACGAGGCCGGACGGCCCGTACGCACAACGTCGTGCCCACAAGGAGCGTTCCATGCCTGACAGCCCGCTCGCACGTACCGTCGCCGCACTCCAGCCCCGCGCCAGGACCGAGCTGGCCGAGCTGGTGGCCTTCAAGTCGGTCGCGGATCCGGCTCAGTTCCCCAAGAGCGAGTGCGAGGCGGCCGCCAACTGGATCGTCGACACACTGCGGGCGGACGGCTTCCAGGACGTGGCACTGCTGGACACCCCCGACGGCACCCAGTCCGTGTACGGCTTCCTCCCCGGCCCGGCCGGCGCTCCCACGGTCCTGCTGTACGCCCACTACGACGTGCAGCCGCCGCTGGACGAGGCCGCCTGGGTCTCCCCGCCTTTCGAGCTGACCGAGCGCGACGGCCGCTGGTACGGCCGCGGTGCCGCGGACTGCAAGGGCGGCCTGATCATGCATCTGACGGCGCTGCGCGCGCTCAAGGAACACGGCGGCGTCCCGGTCAACGTCAAGGTGATCGTGGAGGGTTCGGAGGAACAGGGCACCGGCGGCCTGGAGCGCTACGCCGAGGCACACCCGGAACTGCTCGCCGCCGACGCCATCGTCATCGGCGACACCGGCAACTTCCGGGTCGGGCTGCCGACGGTGACCGCGACCCTGCGCGGCATGACCCTGCTCCGCGTCCGGGTCGACACCCTGGAGGGCAATCTGCACTCCGGCCAGTTCGGCGGCGCGGCCCCGGACGCGCTGGCGGCCCTCATCCGCATCCTGGACTCGCTGCGCGCCGAGGACGGTTCGACGACGGTGACCGGCCTGGCCGCGGACGCCACCTGGGACGGCCTCCAGTACCCCGAGGAGGACTTCCGCAAGGACGCCAAGATCCTGGACGGTGTCGGCCTGCTCGGCAACGGCACGATCGCGGACCGCATCTGGGCCCGCCCCGCCGTCACCGTACTCGGCATCGACTGCCCCCCGGTGGTCGGCGCCACCCCGTCCATACAGGCCGGCGCCCGCGCCCTGGTCAGCCTGCGGGTACCGCCGGGCACGGACGCGGCCGAGGCGACCAAGCTCCTCGCCGCCCACCTGGAGACCGCCGCCCCCTGGGGAGCCCGGGTCGCGGTCGAACAGGTCGGCCAGGGCCAGCCGTTCCGCGCCGACACCACCAGCCCCGCGTACACCTCCATGGCCGAGGCCCTCCAAGAGGCATACGACGGCGCCGAGATGCAGACCTCCGGCATGGGCGGCTCCATCCCCCTGTGCAACACGTTGGCTGCGCTCTACCCCGACGCGGAAATCCTCCTCATCGGCCTCAGCGAGCCGGAGGCCCAGATCCACGCGGTCAACGAGAGCGTTTCTCCGCAGGAGCTGGAGCGACTTTCGTTGGCGGAGGCGATCTTCCTCCGGCGCGTTGCGGGTTAGCTTCCCACGTTTTCGGCTTTCCCGCCGTGGTTGTTGCTCGCCGTTTGATGCCCGCTTGCGCGGTGCCCCCGCCGTGGCGCCTGCGGCGGGCGGGTCCGCTGCGCGGGGCTGTGGGTGCGGTGACGGTGAGTGGGGGCGGGCGCCCGTAGGCAGTTTCACTGCGACCAGTGCGGCGCACTCGACCACCAACATGCACCCCCACCAACCGTCTTTCCCACCCACCCAACGGGAGGGGACGGGCCGGAGGGGCAGGGGTGTGGGACGTAAAGCGAAGCAGTCCCACA
>NZ_JBHXFI010000065.1:0-37761 GCF_042724075.1 Streptomyces sp. NPDC127097
CCATTTCTTGGTGTGTTTTTTTGGGGTGGGGTTCGTGTGTCGGCGACGGGGGCGGGTTGGGTGGGGTTTTGGGGTTTGGGGCTCCGGCCTGGCCGGCGCGAACGCCGGCCTGCCGCCCCCCGATTTCCCCATCATGATTCCCCCTCAGGCCGTGCCCGCCCCGCCGTGCGCACAGCCACGTCCTCCTCCGCCACCCGCCCGTATCACCGGGTGCGGTGGGCGGGCACGACTGCCTCGCGGAGCGTGCTCCTCCCCGGGGGACGCGGCCGTCACACGTGGTCGACGGCGGACACATTTCGGGATCGTAGGCGGCGGCGATCACATCCGACAGCCGGGTTTGAGCGAGAGATGCGAGGCAGCCACCCCCGGGATACCGATGGGTAGATGCGCAGCAAAACGGTGCAATGGGCGGAAACCGACGTGGCGATTTCTCGCGACGCGAGAAAGCGGGCGGGAAATTCTCGCGGGAACAGGGGTGGGGCCGTCCGGAGCCCCGCATGGTTGGCGCGAAATGATCGGGTGACCGCGGGCAGTTGGCCGCCGTGCCTACCCTGTGCGGGCACCGCACTGGAGAACCCGAGGGAGAGTCGTGCGCGCGATTGTGATGCGAGAATTCGGCGGCCCGGACGTGCTGCGGCTCGAGGACGTGCCCGAGCCCGCGCCGCGCGGCGGGCACTCGCTGGTCGACGTGGCCCTGGCCGGCATCAACTACGCGGATGTGCACGCCCGGGGGGACTCCTACCTCGCGCCCGTCGAGCTGCCGTACGTACCCGGCAACGAGGTCGTGGGGACGGTCGACGGCGGACGGCGCGTCGTCGGGCTGTGCCGCGGCGGCGGATACGCGGAACGGACGCTGCTGCACCGCCGCGTCACCTGGGACGTCCCCGACGCCATCAGCGACGAACAGGCCGTCGCACTGGCGCTCCAGGGCAACAGCGCCTGGCATCTGCTGTTCACCTCGCTGCGCCTCACCGAGGGCGAGACCGTGGTCGTGCCCGCCGCGGCGGGCGGCGTCGGATCGCTGGCCGTCCAGCTCGCCGCGCGGGCCGGCGCCAAGGTCATCGGTCTCGCCGGCTCCCCGGAAAAGCGCGCACTTGTCGCGGAATTGGGCGCGCACGCGGTGGTCGACTCGACCGCCGAGGACCTGACCGAGCGCATCCTGGACGCGGCCGGCGGCCCCGTGGCGGCGGCGCTGGAGATGACCGGTGGCGTCACCTTCGAGCGGACCCTCGCCGCCGTCGCGCCGCGCGGTCGGCTCGCGGTCTACGGCTTCGCGGGCGGCGAGCTGGCGAGCGTCCCCACCCGGGAGCTGATGGAGCGGAGCCTCACCGTCTCCGGCTTCTGGCTGCCACAGCTCTACGCGGACCGTACGGCGCTGCCGACGTCCATGCGGGCCCTGTTCGACGCGGTCGAAGAAGGCACCCTCACACCGCTGACCGGCGCCGTCTACGGGCTCGGGGAGGCGGCGCGGGCGCACCAGGAGCTGGCCGCCCGCACCCCGACCGGGAAGCTGGCGCTCGACGTCACCCGGTAATACGGGCGGACCGGGGGACCGGATGGGTACCGGTGTGGTGGGAGCACATCCCGGGACCGTCCATCGGGAGCAGCGGGCAAGGGGGGCGGCCCGTACCGCACATGCCGCGCGCCTTCGGGCGCGGATCACTGCCAGGGGAGAGAGCACACGATGGGTCACAGCACCACAGCCACGGGAGCGCCGGCCGTGGCCGCCGCGCCCGCCACCGGCGTGGCGCCGCGTACCGCGGGCCACTCCAAGAAGGCGCGCCAGGCACCCAAGGGCGCGTCGTCCGCGGGCCCCCGGACCTCGGGATCCGGCCATGCCGAGCGGGTCTTCCTCGTGCAGACGGCCTTCGCCGAGCTGGGCGGATGCGCCCACGGGCCCGGTGAGATCGCGGAGTTCACCGGCCTGGACGACTCCGTTGTCTACCGCATCCTTCAGTCCGGCATCTACCAGCGGATCTTCGAGCGGGTGGACCGCGGCCTCTACCGGCTGCGGACCTCGGCCGCACAGCTCGCCTTCACCGCGCTCGACCACCGGATCGACGGCGAGATCTCGCAGACGGTGCTCCGCGAACTGCGGCAGGCCACCGACGGCGGGCTGGCGTTCCTCTACATGGTGGCCCCGTTCTCCGGTGCCCAACGGCAGTGCGTCGACATGGCCGTCGGTGACTCCGACCTCGCGGAGCTGGGCATGACGCCACGCGATGTGCTGTCCGTGACGCGTTCCCTGCGCACCGGCGCCTCCGGGCGGACGATCCTCGCCTACCTGCCGGAGGTGCTCCAGCAGCGGGTGCTGGCCGAGCCCGTACCGGACCAGGCGGGACCCGGTGTCTTCTGCGACAACGCCGCCCTGTTGGACTCCCTCGCGGAGGTACGCGACCTCGGCTACGCGCTCGGGTACGAGGAGTGCATGGCCGGCTGGAACTCCTGCGCGGCGCCGATCATGTGGGACGGCTCCATCATGGGAGCGGTCCTGCTCCTCAAGCTCAAGTCCGTGATGCCGGTGGCCCCCGACCGCGTCATCGAGGCGACGAAGGAGGCGGCGGCCGAACTCAGCCGCTACGGAGCGGCCCGCCCGGCCGCGGAGCAGGGCTGACACACGGCCCCCGGCCGCGGGCCGCCTCATCGGCCGGCCCGCGCCGGGCGGCCGTGCAGAATGGCGGGGTGCGGCTCGAAGCGATCACCTGGGAACGGCTCACCGACGCGCTCGCCGAGCGGCTTGTCGCGATGCGGGCGAAGGACGGGAGCCCGTGGCTGCGGGTGGCCGTCGACGGGGCGCCCGCCGCATCGCCCGGTGAGCTGGCCGGCCGGCTCGCCGAGGCGCTGCGGCTGCGGGGGCGGGCGGTGCACCAGGCCGGCACCTTCGGCTTTCTGCGCCCCGCCTCGCTGCGGCTCGAATACGGCCGGGAGGACCCCGACGCCTACCACGACGAGTGGTTCGACCGGCAGGCGCTGTGGCGCGAGATCTTCCAGCCGCTGGAGCCGGGCGGCACCGGGCGGGTGCTCCCGGACCTGTGGGATCCGGTGGCGGACCGGGCGACCCGCAGCGCGTACGTGGAGCTGCCGCCCGGCGGCGTTCTGCTGTTGCACGGTCCTCTGTTGCTCGGTCACTGGTTTCCCTTCGATCTCTCCGTCCACCTGAAGCTGTCGCCGGCCGCGCTCGCCCGCCGCACCCCGGACGACGAGCGCTGGACCCTGCCCGCCTTCGCGCGCTACGAGGCCGAGACCCGGCCCGAGGAGGCGGCGGATGTCGTCGTACGGGCCGACGATCCCCGCCGGCCGGCCTGGAGCGGACCGGGCTGAGTGCCCACCGCGCCCGAAGTAGCCGTCCCGGCAGGCGCGTTCGTTCCGCCCGGCGAGCTTCTCCCGCTGCAAAAAACCCTACGGCCGACCACTGACAATCGACCGTGCGGACGCCGGGCGCGGACCGCTGACCGGCGTTTGGGGGACGGCGGTTAGCGTGGCCCTGTGACGACTTCATTCCCTGCATCCGACGAGCCCGACGCGCTGCCCGGCAGCCAGGGCCCCACCGCCACCGTGGAGGCCCGGCCGCGCTCGGTCGGCGCCGTGACGATGACCTATGCGCCGGACCCGGACGGCGACCCGGACCCCGGTGAGATCGTGTGGACCTGGGTGCCCTACGAGGAGAACGACGGCCGGGGCAAGGACCGTCCGGTGCTGGTCGTCGCCCGGGAGGCGGGCGGCACCCTGCTGGCCGTGCAGCTGTCCAGCAAGCGCCACAACAACGACCGGGAGTGGGTCCCGATAGGGGCCGGCCCATGGGACCGCGCGGGGCGCGACTCATGGGTCGCGCTGGACCGGGTGCTGCGTGTCCACCCGGCCGGGATGCGGCGTGAGGCATGCGCCCTGGACCGGGGCCGCTTCAACCTGGTCGGCAACCGGCTGCGCGAGCGCTACGGCTGGCGCTGACGGCGCCGGTGGCGGGGCCTCAGGCGGCCGCCAGGGCCAGCAGCTTGGTGACGGTGTTCCAGTTACGGGCGGTGGCAGTGACCCCGAGGGGTGCGCGGCTCACGGCGTCGGCCAGCTTGGAGCGGCCGATGCCACCGGGGCACCACAGATACAGTTCGCGCCCGATCAGCCGGTACTGATCGGGCGTGAACGCGGCCGGGTCGAGCGCGTCGAGCCGGGAGGTGTCGGCCGGCACCGCCGACAGGAACGTGACATGGAGGCTCTTGGGCTCGGGCACGGCCTGCGGAAACGGATTCGCGGCGACGGCGGCGGCCAGCTCGTCACCGGTCCGGACGATCACCGGCACCGTCAGGCCGAGCTCGGCGGCGATCCGGTCATGGAGCACCCGGGCCGTCTCCTCCGGCGGTGTACCGGGGTCGGCGAAGACGATATTGCCGGTCTGGAGCAGGACCGAGACGTCCTCGTAGCCCAGCGACTCGGCCAGCTCCAGCTGCTTCGCCTTGGGGAAGGAGTTGTGGCCGCCGACGTTGATGCCGCGGAGCAGAGCGATCTGACGGGACATGACGCCGCCCTTCAGGAGAGCCGGCCTCGGCGAGGCCGGACGGTGGTCGGGATCAGAAGAGCGGAGCGGGCAGCACACCTTCCAGGGCCAGCAGCAGGCGCTTGGTCTCCAGACCGCCGCCGAAGCCGCCGATCCCGCCGTCACTGGCCACGACGCGGTGGCAGGGGACGACGACCGGCAGCGGATTGGAACCCATCGCCGCACCCACGGCACGGGCGGCGCCCGGTTCCCCGACCCGGTCGGCGAGGTCCTGATAGCCGACGACGCTGCCATAGGGGACGCCGGCGGCCAGGGCATGCAGGACCCGGGCGTTGAAGCCGGAGGACAGCGACCAGTCCAGGGGGACGGTGAAGGACCGCAGCTCCCCGTCGAAGTAGGCGGTCAGCTCGGCCGCGGCCGTCGTCAGATGAGGTATCTCCGCGAGGGGCGGCCCGCCGAAGAACTGCTCCAGACGGGCCAGCGCCCCGCGGACCGTCCGCTCGTCGGCATGGAAGACGACCTGGACCAGGCCCTCCCGGGTCGCGGCGAGCAGCAGCGGGCCGATCGGGGTCGTCAGCCGTCTCCAGGCCCAGTCGCGCCGCGCCGCCGCGTCCGGTGCCGCGTCCGCCGCTGCGTCCGGCGGTGTCGCCGGCCGGGAATCCTGCTCTGCATACGTCACCTGATCAGGGTAGGACGCACCACTGACAACGCGACGGGGAACGGTCGGGCGCCCGTCGCCGGCCCATCCCCCGTCGCCGCCGGCCGCTCAGTCGCGGTCGTGGTCCTCCAGGGCGTCCCGCACCACGTCCGGCTTGTTGGTGATGATCCCGTCGACGCCCAGGCCGGCGACCTTCACCGCGACCGCCGGGTCGTCGACGGTCCAGGTGTACAGGTCCAGCGCCCGGCGGTGCGGGCCGCGCAGACCGTGCACGGCGGCGACGTACTCCCGGGTGACCGCCGTGTGGACGGGGTTGATCTGGTCGCAGTACTTCGCGAACTTCGGGAGGTCGGCGACGGAGGGATTGCCGAGGAAGCCCGTCTTGATGTCCGACCGGAGGGTGTGCACGGTCTTGAGGGCGTCGGCGTTGAAGCTCTGGATGATCAGACGGTGCTTCACGTGCCCCTTGTCCAGCCAGCCCCCGTGGCGCAGCTCCGTGAGGGTCTGGAGCTCGATGCCCGGGTAGAGCTCCGGCGACTTGAGCTCCATCAGGAGGCTCTGGTCGTTGTGCTCGACCTCATCCATGTAGTCCTCGAGGGTCGGCACCCGCTCGCCCCGGAACTTCGGCCCGAACCAGCTGCCCGCGTCCAGCTTCTCGATCTCGTCGAGCGTGAAGTCCGAGACGTTCCACGGCGAGCGCCCGGGGAAGACCTGCTCGACGTTCGTCGTCCGGGCGAGCGAGTTGTCGTGGAGGATGACCAGCTCGCCGTCCTTGGTGCGCTGTACGTCGTTCTCGACCCACTCGATTCCGAGCCGGTCGGCCGCGTCGATCGCGGCGAGGGTGTTCTCGGGCGCGTACGACGAGGCGCCGCGGTGGGCGACCGTCAGCGGTGTGTGTCCGGCCGGCGCGGCCTGGGCGGCGGTCGGGGAGAGGACGAGCGTGGACAGACCCATGAGCGCACCGGCGACAACGGTGGCGACGGGGCGAATACGCATACGGGCTCCTCGTGACGTCGTGGACGTGAGCTGACGTGAAGTGACGTGAACCGGGTCGGACGGACAGAGGCTCGCAGCCGGGCCGTAGCGGGAGGCGGTCGTGTGGTGTCCGGGACCTGAACGAGACGTGGCCGGTGTTCCGTTCTGGAGCGTCGCGCAGTTGCAGGATGCCCGGATCAGCCGTGCCACAGACGTACGCTCCGCCGCCGTCCAACTTGCCGGAGGCGCGGCATCCGCGCATCTTGGCCGATGATGCGTCACCCCTCGTGCTTACGACCGGTTTTGGTCGAACGGTCGCGAGGTGGTCCGGCGCGTCGGTTTCCGGGCGCGGGCGCGACGCGCTCACGGACCTGCCGCCGGCCGGGAACAGGGGGAGCCCCGGGGACGCGGGTGGTACGTCCTGCGCGGCGTCCCGCGTACGCCCCGATCCCGCGGCGTTCCCGGCCGCCCGAGGGGCGCTGCCACCTCCGTCCCCGCGCCGCCGCATCGGCCCGTCCCCGCCCCGCCGCGCCGCGGTGCCCGCCGCCCGCGCTCACCGCCGTCCCGCCGCCCCGCCCGGCCGCTCCACCCTCCGACGCCCGTCGCCGCACGCCCGACGCCGCCGCGGGCCCCGGCCGCCCCCGCGGTAAAGCCGCAGGTCGGAGCATTGGCCACGTCGGTTGTCAGTGCTGGGTCGTACGGTGGATCCCATGCGGCCCGTATCAAAGATCGAACGCACGGTGGCGCCTTTCGAGGTCGTCAGCCCCTACCAGCCCAATGGCGACCAGCCGGCGGCCATCGCCGAGCTGGAGCGGCGCATCCGCGGGGGTGAAAAGGATGTCGTCCTGCTGGGTGCGACCGGCACCGGCAAGTCGGCGACCACCGCGTGGATGATCGAGAAGCTGCAACGCCCGACGCTCGTGATGGCGCCCAACAAGACCCTCGCGGCCCAGCTCGCCAACGAATTCCGCGAACTGCTGCCGAACAACGCCGTCGAGTACTTCGTCTCCTACTACGACTACTACCAGCCCGAGGCGTACGTCCCGCAGTCCGATACGTACATCGAGAAGGACTCCTCCATCAACGAGGAGGTCGAACGGCTGCGCCACTCCGCGACGAATTCGCTGCTCACCCGGCGTGACGTCGTCGTGGTCGCCTCGGTGTCCTGCATCTACGGCCTGGGCACCCCGCAGGAGTACGTCGACCGGATGGTGCCGCTGAAGGTCGGCGACGAGATCGACCGCGACCAGCTGCTGCGCCGCTTCGTCGACATCCAGTACACCCGCAACGACGTGGCCTTCACCCGTGGCACCTTCCGGGTGCGCGGCGACACCATCGAGATCTTCCCGGTCTACGAAGAGCTGGCCGTGCGGATCGAGATGTTCGGCGACGAGATCGAGGCGCTGTCCACCCTGCACCCGCTCACCGGCGAGGTGATCAGCGACGACCAGGAGCTGTACATCTTCCCGGCCAGCCACTACATCGCGGGCCCCGAGCGCATGGAGAAGGCCATCGCGGGGATCGAGGCCGAGCTGGCCGACAGCCTCGCCACGATGGAGAAGCAGGGCAAGCACCTGGAGGCCCAGCGGCTGCGGATGCGCACCACGTACGACATCGAGATGATGCGGCAGATCGGCTCCTGCTCGGGCATCGAGAACTATTCGATGCACATGGACGGCCGTGAACCCGGCTCCGCGCCCAACACCCTCATCGACTACTTCCCGGACGACTTCCTCCTGGTCATCGACGAGTCACATGTCACCGTCCCGCAGATCGGCGCCATGTACGAGGGCGACGCCTCGCGTAAGCGGACCCTGGTCGAGCACGGCTTCCGGCTGCCGTCCGCCCTGGACAACCGGCCGCTGAAGTGGGAAGAGTTCCTGGAGCGCATCGGCCAGACCGTCTATCTGTCCGCGACCCCCGGGAAGTACGAGCTCGCGCGCGGCGACGGTTTCGTCGAGCAGATCATCCGTCCGACCGGGCTGGTCGACCCGGAGGTGGTGGTCAAGCCCACCGACGGGCAGATCGACGACCTGGTGCACGAGATCCGTACGCGCACCGACAAGGACGAGCGCGTCCTGGTCACCACCCTCACCAAGAAGATGGCCGAGGACCTCACGGACTACTTCCTCGAGCTCGGCATCCAGGTCCGCTATCTGCACAGCGACGTGGACACCCTGCGCCGGGTGGAGCTGCTGCGGGAGCTGCGATCGGGTGAGTACGACGTCCTGGTGGGCATCAACCTGCTGCGGGAGGGCCTCGACCTTCCCGAGGTCTCCCTGGTGGCCATTCTGGACGCCGACAAGGAGGGCTTCCTGCGCTCCGGTTCGGCACTCATCCAGACCATCGGACGCGCGGCGCGCAATGTCTCCGGACAGGTGCACATGTACGCCGACAAGGTCACCCCGGCGATGGAGAAGGCCATCGAGGAGACCAACCGCCGCCGGGAGAAGCAGCTGGCGTACAACACGGAGAACGGCATCGACCCGCAGCCGCTCCGTAAGAAGATCGGCGACATCGTCGCCACCCTCGCCCGCGAGGAGATCGACACCCAGGAACTGCTGGGCACCGGCTACCGCAAGGGCGCCGAGGCCAAGGACGCCAAGGGCAAGGCCCCGGTCCCGGCGCTCGGTGCCAAGGGCGCGAAGGGCAAGCGCGGCAAGGCCGGCGTGGAGCTGACGGACCGTCCCGCCGCCGAACTGGCCGCGCTCATCGAGGAGATGACGGAGCGGATGCGCGCCGCCGCGGCGGAGCTCCAGTTCGAGGTCGCAGCCCGGCTGCGTGACGAGGTGGGTGAACTCAAGAAGGAGCTGCGGCAAATGAGGGAGGCCGGGGTGAAGTAAGGGGGCGGAGTGCGCTGCGGGGGAGTCCGGGGACGGCACCCGGCCGGGCCGTCCGGGTGGCGGGCCGCAGCAGCCAGGGGCGGGTATCGCCGCACGTGAGCGCGGTGTGCTCAGCGGACCGGTGTGTTGCAGAAGCGCCACAAAACGCGGGCCTTGTGCGTGCCCTGCCCGCCCCCGTGCGTAGGGTCGAAGGGCCGCCGGAGAGCTGGGCGGGGACAGTACGAGAGAGGGGACGGCGCGTGTCGGTCAATTTGTCCAAGGGACAGGGCATCAGCCTGGAGAAGTCCGACGGAGGAGCCCTGACCGCGGTGCGGATGGGGCTGGGGTGGCGCTCGGCGCCGCGCCGTGGTCTGTTCGGGCGGCGGACCAGCGAGATCGACCTGGATGCCTCGGCGGTGCTGTTCGCCGACAAGAAGCCGATAGACGTCGTCTTCTTCCAGCATCTGGTCAGCGATGACGGCGCGGTCCGGCACACCGGCGACAACCTGGTC
Source organism: Streptomyces sp. NPDC127097 (assembly GCF_042724075.1). Lineage (NCBI taxonomy): Bacteria > Bacillati > Actinomycetota > Actinomycetes > Kitasatosporales > Streptomycetaceae > Streptomyces > Streptomyces sp. NPDC127097. Next base: position 9,457 of record NZ_JBHXFI010000065.1, read on the forward strand.
GGCGGCGCGGGCCAGGGCGGCGACGACGAGGCGATCCTGGTGGACCTGGCGCGGGTGCCGGTGCACATCGACCAGATCGTCTTCACCGTCAACTCCTTCACCGGCCAGACCTTCGCCGAGGTGCAGGACGCCTTCTGCCGTCTGGTGGACGAGACCACCGGCCAGGAGCTGGCCCGTTACACCCTCACGGGCGGCGGCGACTACACCGCACAGGTCATGTCCAAGGTGCACCGCACGGGCAGCGGCTGGCAGATGACCGCCATCGGTGAGCCCTGCGTCGGCCGCACCTTCCAGGACCTCGTGCCGGCGATCGTGCCGCACCTGTAGTCACCACCGTCGTGGCAGCGCGCACCGGGCCGCGCCGCCGCCGCTCCGGGCCCCGGCCCGGCGTCCGGCCCGGGGAACGCCATCACTACCAGGGGGAACAACGATGACGGCCGAGCTGGTCCGGGGGCAGAACCATCCACTGGACCGGACACGGGTGGAGATCCGGGTGGCGGCGGGCGGTCCCGTCGTGGCCGGGGTGACCCTCGGCGACGAGCAGGGCAGGCTCTCCGGCGTCGACGCGGTGGCCCACCCGGGCGCGCCCCGCCGCACCGGCATCGAGGTTCCCCGCCAGGCGGCCGCCGAGCACCGCATCGCGGTGGATCTCGACGCGCTGCCCGCCGCCGTCCACCGGGTGAGCGTGCTGCTGGCGCTGCCCGGCGGGATCGGCGGGCTGACCGCCTTCGGCGCCGCCGCCGCGCCCGCTGTCACGGTCACCGGCCTCGACGGCACCGGCCTCGTCCGCTACACGATCACCGGCCTGGGCACCGAGTCCGCCGTCGTCGCCGTGGAGCTGTACCGCAGGCAGGACGCCTGGAAGGTGCGCGCCGTGGGCCAGGGCTACGCCGACGGCCTCCCGGCGATGCTGCGCGACCAGGGGCTGCCACAGGCGGCGGAGCTGGCCGCGGAGATCGAGGACGCGGTCGGCCGGGGGCAGGCCCGTGCGGTCCCCGCGCCCGCCCCCCTGACGGCCGGCGGGCCCGAACGGCCCGGCACCGCCCCGGCCGCCGCGCCCGCCCAGGACCGGCCGTCCCCCGCGCCCGCCACGGCAGCTGACGGCCCGACACCCTCCGCAACCGGCGCCGGAGCCGCATCCGGGACGGGCGCCGCATCCGGGACCGGAGTCGCAGCAGGCCCCGGGACCGGCGCAGGCGCGAAGTCCCCCGCCGGCTCCAAGGCCGGAGACCTGCCTGCCGCCCCGGCGGACGGCGGCCCCATCGACTACCGGCACCCCCGCCGGCGCGGCACCCCCGCCCCGGCCGCCCCCGCCCCGTCTTCCCCGCGCCCGGCCGGCCCGCCCCCTTCGGCCACGGGCCCCACCGCACCGGACGGTTCCCCGCTGCCGGTGGCCGGTGACGCCGCCGGCTGGAGCATGGACGAGCGGCTCTACAACCAGGTCTGGGGCATGTTCGAGGACCTGGCGCGCTCGGTCGCCGCCTACCGCAGCGCCGCCGACTTCGCCGAGACCCGTCTGGAGCAGGAGCTCGACCGGGCCCTCGCCGACCCGCGCAACCGCCTCGGCACGGCGGGCGACGCCGCGCGCGCCACCGCCCGCGACAAACACGCCACCCTCGTCACCCAGGCCCGCGCCGCCCTCGACCGCGACCTCGCACAGCTGACGGCCGAGTCGGAGGTCGTGGAGCCCGCGCTGCCGCCCGCCTTCGCCCGTTGGGACAACCCCGTATGGCAGGGCTACCACGCCCCGCTGGAGCGCCCGATGGCGCTGCGCCTGGGCGATCTGCACCTCCCGGAAGTCCTGGACCTGCGCATCCCCATGCTGGTGCGGCTGCCGCTGGAGCGCGGACTGTGGATCGACAGCGGGCCCGACAGCCATGGCCGCCTCGGCCCCGAGCGTGACATCGGCCGGCGGGAGCTGCCCGGCGCGCTCACGGACGGGGCGCCCGACGAGGCCGAGCTGCGCCGCCTGGCCATGGAGGCGGCCGTCGCGATCGCCGCCCGGCTGCTCGCCATCCACCCCGCCGGTGAGTTCGCGGTCCAGGTGATCGACCCGGCCGGGGCCGCCGCGCCCGCGCTGGCGCCGCTGGTGGAGAGCGGTGCCCTGCCCGCCTACCCCCTGCCCGGCGCCAAGGGCGTGACGGCGGTCCTGGAGGAGCTGACCCGGCGGGTGGAACTCGTCCAGATGGCCGTGCGCCATCGCGCCGCGGACGCGCTGCCGGCGGATCTCGACACCGCCGAGCAGCTGCTGATCGTCCATGACTTCCCGCACGGCTTCGATGACCGCGCCCTCACCCGGCTCCGCTATCTGGCCGACGAGGGGCCGGCGGTCGGGGTGCATCTGATGCTGGTCGCCGACCGTGCCCAGAGCCGGGAGTACGGCCCGGTCCTGGACCCGCTGTGGCGCTCCCTGCTGCGCCTCACTCCGGTGCCCGATGCGCACCTCGCCGACCCCTGGGTCGGCCATGCCTGGACGTACGAGCCGCCGCTCGCCCCGTCGGGCAGTCAGGTGGTGCGTCAGGTGCTGGGCCGGCTCGCGGCAGCCCGCCGAGCCTCCTGACCAGCTATTTTACCTTTTCCTTTACTATTCCTTGGGCTTCCTTTACGCTTCTTTGTGCGGAGGGGAGTATTCCCACCACGACGTACCCGTCATCACGGATTGCGAGTGTGACGAGATCCCGGGGCGTCGGTCCCGTCCCCCATCGGGCGGACGGGGCGGAAGAGACCTCCGGCAGCGACGACGCTGTGAGTGCCGTACGACTCTGCCGGAGGAGCAGTGGACGTTTCCCTGAACCTGTGGGTGCTGACCATCCTCGGTCTCTGCGCCCTGATCGCCGCCGACTTCTTCATCGGCGGCCGCAAACCACACGAGGTCTCCCTCAAGGAGGCCGGAATCTGGACCGGTGTCTGGATCGCCCTCGCCGCGCTGTTCGGCGTCGGGCTGCTGCTGTTCGGCGGCACCGCACCGGCCGGTGAGTTCTTCGCCGGATTCATCACCGAGAAGTCCCTGAGCGTCGACAACCTCTTCGTCTTCGTGCTGATCATGGCGAAGTTCGCGGTCCCGGCGATCTACCAGCAGCGGGTGCTGATGGTGGGTGTGCTGATCGCGCTGGTGCTGCGGGCCGGCTTCATCGGCGCGGGCGCCGCGATCATCGCCAACTTCTCCTGGATCTTCTACCTCTTCGGCGCGTTCCTCATCTGGACCGCGTGGAAGCTCATCAAGGAGGCGCGCGCCGAGGAGGAGGACGAGGAGTTCGAGGAGAACCGCTTCCTGAAGATGGTCGAAAAGCGCTTCCCGTCGACCGACACGTACCACGGCACCAAGCTGTTCATCGTCGAGAACGGCAAGCGGCTGATGACGCCGATGCTGATCGTCATGCTGGCGATCGGTACCACCGACGTCCTCTTCGCCCTGGACTCCATCCCGGCGATCTTCGGCCTCACCCAGGACCCGTACATCGTCTTCACCGCCAACGCCTTCGCCCTGATGGGTCTGCGGCAGCTGTACTTCCTGATCGGCGGACTGCTCAAGAAGCTGGTCCACCTCTCGTACGGCCTGTCGGTCATCCTGGGCTTCATCGGCGTGAAGCTGGTGCTGCACGCCCTGCACGAGTCCGGCGTACCGGTCCCGGAGATCAGCATTCCGGTCTCGCTGGGCGTCATCTGCGCGGTCCTGATCGTCACGACCCTCACCAGCCTGCGCGCCTCGAAGAAGCAGGCCGCGGCCGAGGCCACGGCCAAGGAGCGCATAGACGCCTGAGGCCGGTATCAGGCCCCGGAAGCGTCGACGGCGCCCGGTTCCCGCTCCCTCCAGGGGCGGGGGCCGGGCGCCGCTGCTGTGCGGGGAGCCGGGGCTGCCGTCCGGCGTGCTACCAGCCGCGCTTGCGCCACTCCGCGAGCTGCGGACGCTCCGCGCCGAGCGTGGTGTCGTTGCCGTGGCCCGGATACACCCAGGTCTCGTCGGGCAGTTCGCCGAAGAGCTTGTGTTCCACGTCGTCGATGAGGCGGGCGAAGTTCTCGGCGCTGCCGAAGGTGTTGCCGACGCCGCCGGGGAACAGACAGTCCCCGGTGAACAGATGCGGGGCGCCGTGCGGGTCGTCGTAGACCAGCGCGATGCTGCCCGGGGTGTGCCCGACCAGGTGGCGCGCGGTCAGTTCGACCCGGCCGACGGTGAGGGTGTCGCCGTCCTCGACCGGCACGTCCGTGGGGACGGGGATGCCCTCGGCGTCGTACCGCCCCGCGTAGGTCCGCGCGCCCGTCGCATCGACGACCTCCCGCAGCGCGCCCCAGTGGTCACCGTGCCGGTGGGTGGTGACCACGGAGGCGATACCGCTGTCGCCGATCAGCGAGAGGAGGGTGTGCGGCTCGGCGGCCGCGTCGATCAGCAGCTGCTCATCGGTCGCCCGGCACCGCAGCACATAGGCGTTGTTGTTCATCGGACCGACCGCGACCTTGGAAATCATCAGGTCGGTCAGCTCGTGCACGTCGGCCGGTCCGCCGACCTTCACTGCTCCGCTGTAGCCCATGGCACCACTCTAGAGCGGCGGTACGGCAGGCAGTACGCAGCCGTGGCTGTCCAGTTCGCCGCTGTCGCCGCGGCCGGTGAGCCAGCCGACCAGTGCGGTCGCGGAGCCCGTCACCACCAGGGGTGCGGCCGCGGCGTCCGGTCCGGTGGCCGGGCCGCCGGTGCGCCACCGGCGGCCGTCGTCGGCGCGCAGCTCCAGCGGGGGCAGGTCCGGGTGCCCGGCGAATTTGATCGCGGACAGGAACTCCAGCTCACGGTCGACGAACGCGGGGGACAGCTGGTCGAGGGTGTGGCCGACGCCGAGGTCGACATGGTGCAGTTCGAGCTCGGCCAGCCGGCGCAGCGGCAGCCGGTCGGCCCGCTCGACGACACCGTTGCGCATCTCGACCTCGAACGCCCGGCGGGACTCCGGCAGCGCCTCCATCGCCGCGTCGAAGCGGGCGGCGGTCTCCCGGAGATCCTCCAGCTGCGCCGCCAGCGGACGGTCGGCGCCCTGCTCGATATCGCGCTCGCGGGCCTCGGCACTGGCGTACATCGGTGTCCGCACGTCCGTACGCGCCCAGGTGAGGAGATTGCCCAGCGCGTCCGCGTTGCGCGCCAGATGGGCGAGGACATGGCCGCGGGTCCAGCCAGGGAGCAGCGACGGTTCGCCGATCGCCGCGTCGTCGAGCTTGCTCACCGAGACCAGGAGCCGGTCGGTGGCCTCGCGGACGGCTGCCACATCGTGCGGGAAGTCAGGCGGGGTGAGGGTCATGGTGCGACGCTAGCGCCGTCCGGGCGGGTGCGGGAGTCGGCCGGCGCCGGTCGGGGCGTACGCGGGCGGGGCGGGCGGCGCGTATCAGCCGGCCGGTCCGGCCGGTCCGCGCCACCCGCCGCGCCGGTCAGGCCGCCGCGCCCTCCGGCGTGCCGAACCAGCTCCGGAGCGCCGCGGCCAGCTCGTCTCCAGTACCCGGGGCACCCGAGTCCGCCGCCCAGGCGGTGCAGCCGTCCGGCCGCACCAGCAGTCCGGCCAGGCCGGGCCGCCCGGGGCAGCCCGCGGTATGCACCCGCACCCGGTCGCCGTAGCCCGCGGCGGGTGCGCGCACCCGGGCGTCATCGGCGAGGTCGAGCAACAGCCCGCGCCCGTCGTGCAGATGGTCGGCGAGCCGGGTGCCGTCGGAGAGTTCCAGGTCCGGTGCGCTGCGGCCGGTCAGCGGGTGGTCGCCGGGCAGGTCGTAGCGCTGCTGGACGCCGGAGATCTTCTTGGCGAAGAAGGTGGTGGCGGTGACGGTCCCGGTCAGTTCCGCGAGCACCCCGCGCAGCGCCCGCGCGTGCGACTCCGGCCGCATCAGGGCGACTTGGGCCCGGGTCCACTCCAGTACCCACGCGCCCAGGGGGTGCCGCTCGGCGGTGTACGTGTCGAGCAGCCCCTCCGGTGCCCGGCCGCGTACCGTGGCGGCCAGTTTCCAGCCGAGGTTCATCGCGTCCCCGATACCGAGGTTCAGTCCCTGGCCGCCGAACGGCGAGTGCACATGGGCCGCGTCACCGGCCAGTAGTACCCGTCCGGAGCGGTAGTCGGGCACCTGGCGCGCGTTGTCCGTGAACCGGGTCGCCGAGAGCACCTTGTGGATCCTGACGCCCGGCACCCCGGACACCCTGCGCAGGGACTCCTCCAACTCCTCGGCGGTGACGGGGGCTTCGCGGTCCGCGGGCGGCCCGTCGAATTCCACGGTGAGGATCCGGCCGGGCATCGGCCCGTGCACATACGTCCCGGTCTCCGTGCAGTTCCAGCCCGCCCCCAGCCCTTCGGCGCCGGTCATCTCCACCAGGGCCTGACGGCCGGTGATCTCGGGGGCGGTGCCGGGGAACGGGAAGCCGGCGAGCCGGCGGACCGTACTGCGGCCGCCGTCGCAGCCGACCAGCCAGCCGGCGCGGAGCGACCCGTCCGAGGTGTGTACGTGCACGCCGTCGTCACCGGCGTCGAAGCCGGTCAGGGTCACCCCGCGGCGCAGGTCGACGCCCAGTTCGGCGGCGCGGGCGGCGAGGAGCCGTTCCAGGGCCTCCTGCGGTACGAGGCCGACCTCGCCGGCCGGCCCGTGGCCGTCGAAGTCCGGGTCGGACTCGTCCAGCAGATCGCCGCGCAGCATGATGCCCGCGAAATGCCCGGCGAACTTCGGCGGCCGCCGCACCGATGAGGCCCCGGCGGCCTGCCGCTGCCGCAGGAACGAGCTGAACTTCTCGAAGGCCGCGCGCTGCGCCTCCACCAGGCCGGGCAGCATCCCGCGCCGGTAAAACGCCTCCGAACTGGGGGAGTTGATCGCCCCCGCCTTGATCGTCGTGTCCACTTCGGTCAGCCGCTCCAGGACGACGACCGGTATCTCTGCCAGTGCGAGTTCGCAGGCGAGCATCAGCCCCACCGGGCCGCCCCCCGCCACCACTACGTCTGCGTCATGCGTCATAGAAATAAGTGTAGTCACTAAAATTTTATGCCGACTCAAAGATGGCTAAAATTCCAGCCATGGTGGATGAGGAACGGCGCGGTGGTGAGCGGTCGGCGGACGGCGAGCAGCCGGCGGGCCGGCAGCCGGCGACCGGTTTCGGGGTGGACGAGGGGCGGCTGACCCTCCGCGAGCGCAAGAAGCTGCGCACCCGGCAGCGGATCTCCGGAGAGGCCACCCTGCTATTCATCCGGCGCGGCTTCGACAACGTCACGGTCGCCGAGGTGGCCCGCGCCGCCGAGGTGTCGGCGATGACGGTCTTCAATTACTTCCCGCGCAAGGAGGACCTCTTCCTCGACCGGATCCCGGAGGCCCGGGAGCTGATCGTCCGCGCCGTCCGGGAGCGCGGCGCGGGGGAGTCGCCCCTGGCCGCGCTGCGCCGGCTGGTGCTGGCCCTGCTGGCGGAGCGGCATCCGCTGGGCGGGGTGGGGGAGGGGTTCGAGCACTTCTGGCGCACGGTGCTGGACTCCCCGGCGCTGCGGGCGCGGGGGCGGGAGGCGGTCGAGGAGTTGGAAGGCGTGCTCGCCGGGCTGCTCGCCGAGGTCGCGGGGGGCGACGCGGAGCGGATCGGTCATGAGGCCCGGCTGGCCGCGGCGCTGACCGTCGCGGCGATCCGGGTGGCGTACGTCGACGCCGCGGCCCGGCAGCTCGGGGGTGACCCGGTGGACGAGGTGGCCGTTGCGCAGGCGGAGGTGCTGCGGCGCACGTTCGATGCGCTGGAGCGGGCGCTGCCCGGCTTCGCTTGACGGGTACGTTTCCGCAGCGTATGGGCGTGCGGCGGGGCGGGAAGATTGTGCGGCCGCCACACGTTCGGGTGAAGAGGACTTGCGAGTCCGGTAAATCGAATGCGCGTGCTATAAGCTCGTGTGTGGCATCCCAAAGACAGTGCCGCGGCGGGCCCCCTACCCTGGGGCGGGGCTCCGCTCGCTCCGCCGCCCCTGCTCACTCCGAGCGGCGGACGCAGAGCCGCGGCCCCCGCCCCCCTCAAGAAAGGTGCCGACCGGCGTGGCCGACCGTCTCATCGTCCGTGGCGCTCGCGAGCACAACCTCAAGAACGTCTCGCTCGACCTCCCCCGCGACTCCCTCATCGTCTTCACGGGGCTCTCCGGGTCGGGCAAGTCCTCGCTCGCCTTCGACACGATCTTCGCCGAGGGGCAGCGGCGCTATGTCGAGTCGCTCTCCTCCTATGCCCGGCAGTTCCTCGGGCAGATGGACAAGCCCGATGTGGACTTCATCGAGGGCCTGTCCCCCGCGGTGTCGATCGACCAGAAGTCGACCTCGCGCAACCCGCGCTCGACGGTCGGCACGATCACCGAGGTCTACGACTACCTCCGCCTGCTCTTCGCCCGCGTCGGCAAGCCGCACTGTCCCGAGTGCGGACGGCCGATCGCCCGGCAGTCGCCGCAGGCCATCGTCGACAAGGTGCTCGAGCTTCCCGAGGGCAGCCGCTTCCAGGTGCTCTCCCCGCTGGTGCGCGAGCGCAAGGGCGAGTTCGTCGATCTCTTCTCCGACCTCCAGACCAAGGGCTACAGCCGGGCGCGGGTGGACGGGGAGACGATCCATCTCGCCGAGCCGCCAAAGCTGAAGAAGCAGGAGAAGCACACCATCGAGGTGGTCGTCGACCGCCTCACGGTCAAGGAGACCGCCAAGCGGCGGCTGACCGACTCCGTCGAGACCGCCCTCGGGCTCTCCGGAGGCATGGTCATCCTCGACTTCGTCGACCTGGAGCCGGACGACCCGCAGCGCGAGCGGATGTATTCGGAGCATCTGTACTGCGCCTACGACGACCTCTCCTTCGAGGAGCTGGAGCCGCGCTCCTTCTCCTTCAACTCCCCCTTCGGCGCCTGCCCGGACTGCACGGGTATCGGTACGCGCATGGAGGTCGACCCCGAGCTGATCGTCCCCGACGAGGACCGCTCCCTCGACGAGGGCGCGATCCACCCCTGGTCGCACGGGCACACCAAGGAGTACTTCGGCCGCCTGGTCGGCGCGCTGGCGGACGCCCTCGGATTCCGTACGGACATCCCGTGGGCCGGGCTGCCGGCCCGCGCCAAGAAGGCCCTGCTCCAGGGCCACAAGACCCAGATCGAGGTGCGCTACCGCAATCGGTACGGCCGCGAGCGGGCCTACACCACCCCCTTCGAGGGCGCCGTGCCGTTCGTCAAGCGGCGGCACTCCGAGGCGGAGAGCGACAGCAGCCGGGAGCGCTTCGAGGGCTATATGCGCGAGGTGCCCTGCCCGACCTGTGAGGGCACCCGGCTCAAGCCGATCGTGCTCGCCGTCACGGTCCAGCAGAAGTCGATCGCCGATGTCGCGGCCATGTCGATCAGCGACTGCGCCGACTTCCTGCGGGAGATGAAGCTCACCGCGCGCGAGAAGAAGATCGCCGAGCGGGTCCTCAAGGAGGTCAACGAGCGGCTGAAGTTCCTGGTCGACGTCGGCCTGGACTACCTCTCGCTGAACCGCGCGGCCGGCACCCTCTCCGGTGGTGAGGCCCAGCGCATCCGCCTCGCCACCCAGATCGGCTCCGGCTTGGTGGGCGTGCTCTACGTCCTCGACGAACCCTCGATCGGCCTGCACCAGCGCGACAACCACCGGCTGATCGAGACCCTGGTGCGGCTGCGCGACATGGGCAACACCTTGATCGTCGTGGAGCACGACGAGGACACCATCAAGGTCGCCGACTGGGTCGTGGACATCGGCCCGGGCGCCGGTGAGCACGGCGGCAAGGTCGTGCACAGCGGCCCGATGAAGGAGCTGCTGGCCAACAAGGACTCGGTCACCGGTCAGTATCTGTGCGGCAAGAAGGCCATCGCGACACCGGACATCCGGCGGCCCGCCGACCCGGTGCGGCAGCTGACGGTGCACGGCGCGAAGGAGAACAACCTCCGCGACATCGACGTCTCCTTCCCGCTCGGGGTGTTCTCCGCGGTCACCGGAGTCTCCGGCTCCGGCAAGTCGACGCTGGTCAACGACATCCTCTACACCCACCTCGCGCGCGAGCTGAACGGCGCCAAGTCGGTGCCGGGCCGGCACACCCGGGTCGCCGGGGACGATCTGGTGGACAAGGTCGTGCATGTCGACCAGTCGCCGATCGGCCGCACTCCCCGCTCCAACCCGGCCACCTACACCGGCGTCTTCGATCATGTCCGCAAGCTCTTCGCGGAGACGATGGAGGCCAAGGTCCGCGGCTATCTGCCGGGCCGCTTCTCCTTCAACGTCAAGGGCGGCCGCTGCGAGAACTGCTCCGGCGACGGCACCATCAAGATCGAGATGAACTTCCTGCCGGATGTGTATGTGCCGTGCGAGGTCTGCCACGGGGCGCGCTACAACCGCGAGACGCTGGAGGTCCATTACAAGGGCAAGTCCATCGCCGAGGTGCTGGACATGCCCATCGAGGAGGCCCTGAGCTTCTTCGAGGCGGTGCCGACCATCGCCCGGCATCTCAAGACGCTCAACGAGGTCGGCCTCGGCTATGTCCGGCTCGGGCAGTCCGCGCCGACGCTCTCCGGCGGTGAGGCGCAGCGCGTCAAGCTGGCCAGCGAGCTCCAGAAGCGCTCGACGGGCAGCACGGTCTATGTCCTCGACGAGCCGACCACCGGTCTGCACTTCGACGACATCAGCAAGCTGATCAATGTGCTGTCCGGCCTGGTCGACAAGGGCAACACGGTGATCGTCATCGAGCACAACCTCGATGTGATCAAGACGGCCGACTGGGTCATCGACATGGGTCCCGAGGGCGGCAACGGCGGCGGTCTGGTCGTCGCCGAAGGCACCCCGGAGGACATCGCGTCCATCCCGGCCAGCCACACCGGCAAGTTCCTGCGGGAGATCCTCGGCGACCGCGTCAGCGATGCCGCGCCGGTGAAGGCGTCCGCCAAGAAGCCGGTGGCCAGGAAGGCCGCGGCGAAGAAGACCGCGGCGAAGAAGACCGCGGCCAAGAAGACCACGGCGCGGGCCCGCCGGACCTCCTGACACCCACGGGCCGTGCCCGCCGGGCCGTCACCGCTCTCCGTACGACGGGGGCGGTGGCGGCCCGTCGTGCTGACGGGCGCCATGCCGCCGGGCCCCCTCCGGGCCATGCCGCCGGGCCCCTCCGGGCCATGCCGCCAGGCCCCCTCCGGGCCACCCCGCCGGCCCCTCCGGGCCATGCCGCTCCCGCTCCGGCTACGCCGCTCCCGCTCCGACTACGCCGCTCCCGCTCCCGCTACGCATCCACCTCCGCGGCGAACGGCGGTTCCGCGCCCGCCCGCGAGCAGGTGACGGCGGCCGCGCGGGCGGCGAAGCGCAGGATGTCGTGCCAGTCCTCGGTGCCGAGCGCGGCGACGGCGGCACGGGAGAGGGCGTCGTGGGCGTCCAGCCGGTGCAGCAGCGCGGCGTTGACCGTGTCGCCGGCGCCGATGGTGTCGACGACGGTGACCCGCTCGCCGGGCACCGTCAGCTCGCCGCCGCCCGGCGTCAGCACCGTCAGACCGTCCCCGCCATGGGTGAGCACGATCGCCGCGGGCCCCGCCGCCAGCCACTCCTTCGCCGCCGTGCGGACCGCGTCCCGGCCCCCGGCGCCCGGCCCCTCGCCGGATCCCGCCAGCCACAGCGCGTCCTCCTCGGAGAGCTTCAGCAGGGCGACGTCGGGGAGCCAGGAGCGGAAGCGGGCCCGGTAGGCGTCCGGGCCGGGGATCAGACCGGGCCGGATGTTGGGGTCGAGCGCCGTGAAGACCCCGCGCCCGGCCTCCCGGCGCAGCAGGGACTCATAGGCGCTCGCGCCCGGCTCCAGGACCAGCGAGCAGGTGCCCAGGGAGAGCGCCCGGACCGCGGCGGGCAGCGCCGGGGGCAGGGCGAAGAGCCGGTCGGCGGTGCCGTCGGCATAGAAGCCGTAGCCGGCCGACCCGTCCGGGCTGATGTCCGCCACGGCGAGGGTGGTCGGCTCATCGCCGCGCTGCACCAGCGAGGTGTCCACGCCCCCGGCGCGCAGCCCGCCCACCAGCGCCTCACCGAACGCGTCGGTCGAGATCCGGGAACAGAACGCGGTGGGCGAGCCCAGCCGCCCCAGCGCGACCGCGGTGTTGTACGGGCCGCCGCCGCGCCGCGGCAGCAACGCCGGCAACGGGCCGCCCGGGGTGGGGGAGCCCCCGTCGGGGGAGGGCGGGGGAGCGGGCTGCGGGCTGGGGACGAGGTCGATCAGTGCCTCGCCGGCGACGACGATCACGGGGTGCGGTTCCTTTCCTGGGCGGCCTGGGGTGCGGCCGGGCGGCCGGCCGGTGCGGTGTCGGCGCAGCCGCACGACGTACGGTGCACAAAGGTGCAGGGGAGGCGGAGGGTGCGCGGGGGCCGGTCCGGTTCCGCCAGGCGGTCCAGCAGGAGCCGGACCGCCGCCGCCCCGATATCCCTGCTGGGCTGGGCGATCGCGGTCAGCCGGGGCGTGAACAGCTCCGCCCACGAGAAGTCGTCGAAGCAGGCCAGCGTGGTGTCGCGGGGCACCTCCCGGCCCAGCTCGCGCAGCGCCCGCAGCGCGCCGATGGTCATCGCGTTGTTGGCGGTGATCAGCGCGGTGGGCGGTTCCGCCGCGGCGAGCAGCTGCCGGGTGGCGGTCTGGGCGCCCGCCGCCTCGGAGTTGCCGCCGGCGAGGAGTGCGGGCACGAACGGCAGCCCGCGGGCGGCGAGCCCCTCGCGGTAGCCCTCGACCCGCTCGGTCGTGGTGCTCAGCCCGGGGAGGCCGGCCACCAGACCGATCCGGGTGTGCCCCAAGTCGGCGAGATGCTCGACCAGTTGACGCACCGGGCCGGTGTTCTCGGCGCACACCTGGTCGTGTGCGTCGCCGACCAGCCGGTCCAGGAAGACCGCCGGCACCGCGCGCCGGGCCAGATACTCCACCATCTCCGCGGGCTCCGCGGACGGCGCGACGATCACACCGTCCACCCGTCGCTCGTGCAGCAGCTGGACGACCGTGCGCTCATGCCGGGGATCGTCGTGCGGATCGGCGATCAGCAGGCTGTAGCCGGCCGCCAGGGCGCCGGCCTCGACGCCCTGGAGGATCTCGGTGAAGTACGGATTGCTGATCGCGGAGACCGCGAGGCCGATCGAGCGGGTGCGGGAGGTGACCAGGGAGCGGGCCAGGGTGTTGTGGGTGTAGCCGAGCTCGTCGATGGCGCCGAGCACCGCGGTGCGAGTGGTGGGGCGCACCGGCCGGGTCCCGTTCAGCACATGCGAGACCGTGGCGACCGAGACCCCGGCCCGCCGCGCCACATCCGCCATCGTCGTCATCCGCTCTTCCTCCCGACCGCGTGTGCGGCACCACGGCGGCGCCCCGGACTTCCCGGGCCTCGTCCCGCGAAGCCCCACACTACGAGCACCGACCCTAAACGTAAACGCTTGCGTAAGCGTTTACGTCCAAGGGGCGACCCGGTGCCCGGCCCGGACGGAAGCGGAACGATCTGTGCCGGTATCGTCGGGAGCCGCCGCCTCTGACCCCCTGACCTCTGGAGCAGCCATGAGCCAGTCCCCCGACCGCCGAACCGTGCTGCGGGGGGCCGCGCTCGCCGGGGCCGCCGGCTTCGGGCTGGCGGCCTGCTCCCCGGGGGACTCCGGCGCGAACGCCTCGGCGGTGCCCGACGAGCCGGTCGACCTCGGGGCCGCCGCCGACGTGCCGGTCGGCGGCGCCAAGCTCTACCGCGAGGACCGGCTCGTCGTGTCGCAGCCCGCCAAGGGCAGCTACAAGTGCTTCAGCGCCAAGTGCACACACGCCGGCTGCATCCTGTCCGACGTCGAGAAGAAGGAGGGCAGCTGCCCCTGCCACGGCAGCCGCTTCGACGTCACCACCGGCAAGGTCATCCAGGGCCCGGCCACCGAGCCGCTGCCCGAGATCCCGGTCAAGGCCAAGGACGGCAAGCTGATCGCGGGCTGACGCGGCGGCCCGCCGGACCCGCGGGGCTCACCCCCAGTCCCAGGCGATGCCCAGTATTCCGGGCCGTACCCCCTGCTCCACGAGGTGCACGGCGCGGTGCCGTCCGCTGAGCGTCAGCTCCTGCTGGCCGCTGCGCGGGGCGCCCGCGGAGGTCTGGGCGAAGCGGCGGCAGCGCACCGGCAGCGCCGCCTCGTCGAAGCGCACCTGGAGGACGTACTGGCCGCCGGAGAAGGTGAAGCCGCGCAGATACTCGGTGCTCGGACCGCCGCTGCCGTCCTCGAAGACGTAGCCGAAGACATGGGTGTCACCGGCCCGCAGCCGGGCGTCGAAGAGCAGCTCGGCGACCACCACCCCGGTCTCGGCGTGCCCGCGGACCCGGCCCAGCCGGCAGTTCTCCGCGGCCCGCACCCGCACCCCGGACGTCTCGCAGCCGGACTCGCCCCGGTGGATGGCGACATAGCGGTCCACGCCGTCCCGGTGGGCCCGGACCACCTGGAGCGATTCGCGGGCCAGGAGCTCGCGCCCGGGGCCGATGGCGACCCGCTCGTGATGGCCCACGGTGTGCAGCCCGCCGTCCACGGGCGTCTCCAGCTCGGCGAACAGCTGCTGTAGCGCGGCGGCGGGCGCCACCAGGGAGCGGTACGAGCGGGCGAGCGGCCGCTCGGCCTCCGGGCGGGCGGCGCCCTCCGGCACCAGCAGCCGGTGCAGCGAGTGCGCGGGCAGGTCCAGCACCTCCTCCAGGGCACGCACCGCCCGTAGCGACTCGGGGCGCTGCGGCCGCCGGGCGCCCTGCTGCCAGTAGCTCAGACTGGTCACGCCGATGGTGATGCCACGCTGGGCGAGCTTGTGCTGGACGCGGGTGAGCGCGAGGCCGCGCACGGTGAGCGCGGAGCGGAGCGCGAGATGGAACGGACCGGTCTGGAGCAGCTGCGCCAGCTCGGCGGACTGCGCGGTGTTCTGTGTCATTGCCTCGCTCCTCCAGCGCGCGGGTGAACGTTCACAACCGGATCGCGCGCTGCACACACTGTCTGCCCGTTCACCGCAGTACGCCGGGCACCGGCCGTTCACATCCGGGCCCGTCCGTCCACACCCCCATGTCCTTCCGCATTGAAGCGTGTTGACCTGCCGGCGACAACACCTGATGCTCCTCAGCAGCATCCGGATGCGCTCCTCTCACCCCCTCACCCCCCATGTTCGGGAGGAACGCCATGACCCGTGCACCCCACGCACGCCGTTCCCGCCGCAGATGGCTGTCGGCCGCAGCCCTCACGACCGCCGCACTGACCCTGCTCACGGGCGCGACCGCCGCCTCGGCCGCGCCCCTCACGCCCCCGGCGCACATCCCCACCGCCGCGGAGGCGGCCGCCGCACCACGCTTCGCCGCCAACCGCCTCGACATCGCCATGCAGGCCCAGGAGAACACCAACTGGTGCTGGGCCGCCTCCGGCAACACCATCGCGACCTGGTTCGGCAGGAACTACAGCCAGAACCAGTTCTGCAACGCCGCCTTCAACCGCCAGCAGGGCAGCACCTGCCCCAACGACCAGGCCACCCTCGGCAATGTGCAGACCGCCCTCAACTGGATGGGCATCAACTCCGGCTCCTACGTGTCCGGTTGGCTCCGCCCGGGCACCGTGCAGAGCGAGATCGACGCCCGGCGGCCGGTCGAGACCCGCATCCAGTGGTCCTCCGGCGGCGGCCATATGCACGTGGTCTATGGCTATGACACAGATCGAAACTGGATTTACTGGGGTGATCCCTGGGCGACCAACTCCCGCTACAACTGGGGCGATTTCGACTACTACGTGAACGGAAGCTCCTTCTCCTGGACGCACTCCCTCTACCGGATAGGAGCCTGAGGCCATGACGAAGCGCACCGCCGTCCGTACCACCCTCCGCGCCGTCGCCACAGGAGCGTTCGCGACCACCCTCATCGGCCTCGCCCCGCAGGCCGCCGTGGCCGCGCCCGTCCCCACGCCCCAGGCCCCGGCCCGCGCGAGCGTCACCGCCGCCCACGAAGCGGCCGCCGCCCCCGCGACGCTGGACACCTTGGCCCGTTTCTTCGCCGCCGACCGCAAGCGCGGCGGCGCACCGGCCCTGGCCCCCGCGGCACAGGGCGCCCCGCACATCGAGGGCGGCACCGTCCCCGTCTACCTCCTGTCACCGGACTTCGTACGCGGCAGGACCGCGGCCCCCGTCGCCCGCCTGGAGTTCCTCGCCAGCAAGGCCGTCGCCGCCGACGGCCGCACGGCCTCCGTATGGACCGTGCGGCAGGGAGCTGCCTGGAAGGTCGTCAACATCGCCGACGGCGACGACGAGACCCGCTACACCGCGGCCGGGGCGGCGCGGGCCAAGGGCGGCACGGTCTTCCACGAGCCGCAGATCGATGCCTGGTACGTACAGCGCGGCGACCGGATCGAGCCGCTGGACCCCGACGCCCGCAAGGCCGTCGGGGCGCACGGCACCACCGTCGCCGCCTACCGGAAGCGGGTGGCGAAGGCTTACGGGGACAAGCTGCCGGGCTCCGCGTACGACCGGCGCGGCGAGGCCGGCGGCTACGGGCCGGAGGCCGAGGCCGGCGCCAAGGAGCCCCAGGCGCAGGCGGCGCCGGCCCAGCAGCCCGTCACGGCGGGCGCGTTCACGGACGACAGCCTGCCGGTGACCGCGGCCACGACCGTGGCGGGCGCCGCCGCCCTACTGGCCCTGGGGCTCTCCGCCGCGGCGGCCCTGCGCCGGCGCCGTAGCGGCTGACGGGGTGTGTCTGCCCGCCGCATGCCGTCCGTACGGCGGGCAGACGCTTCCCCCGCCCCCTCCCCCTCCTCCCCCTTCGGGGGGAGGGGGCGGGGGTGGGTTCGGGGGTGGGGGGAGCCGTCGCGCGAACGCGCCACGGGAAAGCCCCACGCGCACCCGCCGAGAACGCGCCACGCGCACCCGCCGAGAACGCGCCACGCGCACCCGCCGAGAACGCGCCACGCGCACCCGCTACGGGAACCGCCGCCCGAACCCGCCACGCACACCCGCTAGTGCTGTGACCGGGATGGTCCACCGTGATCGGAAGGCGGCTCGCGGGACGAGCGCACGCGCAACGGGCTGGTATTACTGGGGCATGCAGGAAGAGACGGCACGCTCCGCGATCGACACGTTCATCTCCGCGTTTAACGCCTCGGACGACAGCTATGTGACTGCCCTGCTCTCCCAGGCATTGACCTCAGACGTGGTCTTCTGGGGGCCGTTGGGCCGCAGCGAAGGAATCGCGGCGGTCGAGCGGTTCGTGCTGGACATCCGGCGCCACCCGGCGGGGACCGGCACGATGGTGCGCTGCTCAGCGGTGGACATGCCGCACGAGTGGGCCCGGTACCAGTGGGTCTTCACCACGCCGGATGGAGGCCCCCGCCTGGCGGGAACGGACGTCGTCCATCTGCGGCGGAGCCTCATCGACCAGGTCATCGTCTTTGCGGGGGAGATCGAGCCGGCCGCCTCCTGAGTCGTCCTTCTGTCGCTGTCCGTCTCGTGAACTTGTCCCTTGCGGCCTTCCGGGGCTGCGGTTCGCGGTCGGTCAGGCTGCGGCGTTGAGGGGGCGTCCGCCCCAGCGGATGCCCTGCTCGCTGCGGATGCGGGCGCGTTCCTTGCGTTGGGCGGCAAGTACGTCGGGGTGGCGGGCGTTGGTGTTGCGCCAGCGCAGGTAGCGGTGCAGTGCCTGGGTTTGCGTGGGGTGGCTGCGGTGGTGGGAGTGGGCCAGGGTGAACTGCCGCAGCGGGCCGAAGTGGGCCTCGATCGGGTTGGCCCAGGATGCGTAGGTCGGGGTGAAGCACAGCTCGACCTTGTTCTTCTTCGCCCAGCGGCGGATGTCGGCGCCAGTGTGGGCGGAGAGGTTGTCCAGGATGATGTAGATCGGGGCGCCGTCGGGTCGGGCGGCGCGGATCGACTTCAGCGCGGCCAGGGTGTTGCGGTGCCCTTGCGGCGGCGGTTGACGCCCCACAGGCGGTCGTCGCCCACGGAGTAGCAGCCGTGGAAGTAGGTGACGCCGTGGGTGCGGCGGTAGGTCGCCGGCAGCCGGCTTGGCTTGCCCTGCTTTGCCCAGCAGGAGCCTGCGGTGGGCCGGATCCCCAACGGCCCGAACTCGTCGAAGGCGAAGACCCGGTCCGGGAAGCGGTCCGGAACCTGCTCGATCCGGTCGAGCTTGGCGTCGCGATGAGGGTCGGGTGATTCCTTCCATGTCTTGGTGCGCTGGAAGGTGATGCTGCGGCGCCGGAGCAGGCATCGTAAGGCTTCACGGCCGATGCGGATGACGCGTCCGTGCACTTCCCGCAGGTAGGCGGCGAGTTTGCGGATCGACCAGCGGGTGAAGGGCTGGCCGAGCCTGGTGGGGCGGGTGGTGGCCGTCCGGATGACGAAGTCCTCGTCGTCAGGGGTGAGCAGGCGGGCACGGCCTCCCGCCCACTGAGGGTCCAGGCAGGCCAGGCCGATCTCGTTGAAGCGGTGGATCACTTCGCGCACGGTGTCCTCATCGGCTTGGATCAGCTGGGCGATCACCGGCACCCGGTTTGCGCCCGCCGAAGCGAGCACCATCGTCGCCCGCCGGTAACGCACCGAACTCGTGCTGCCCCGGTGCACGATCTGCTTCAGCTTCCGCCCCTCCTTGTCGGTCAATCCGCCGATACGGACAGGCTCAGCCACCGTGCCTCCAGCGGCCGAATGGACGTCACCGCACATCCAACCGTCACGACGACCAACCCGGCGACCCTGCGCGTCACAGCACTAGGGAGCCCGTCACGCACACCCGCGACGGAACCCGCCACGCACCCCCCACCCGCTCGACCGCCCACCGCCGCCCCCTCGACCACCCCAGCCACCCCCACCCCCCCAGCCAGGAACGCAACCGGTCCCGGCCGTGATTGTCGGTGGCGGTCAGTAGGGTGGTGGGCATGGCAGACCCCAGCAGCTATCGACCCAAGCCGGGACAGATCCCCGACTCGCCGGGGGTCTATAAGTTCCGCGACGAGCACGGCCGGGTCATCTACGTCGGCAAGGCGAAGAGCCTGCGCCAGCGGCTGGCCAACTACTTCCAGGACCTGGCCGGCCTCCATCCGCGTACCCGCACGATGGTCACCACCGCCGCCTCCGTGGAGTGGACCGTCGTCACCACCGAGGTCGAGGCGCTCCAGCTCGAATACACCTGGATCAAGGAGTTCGACCCCCGCTTCAACGTCAAGTACCGCGACGACAAGAGCTATCCGTATCTCGCGGTGACCCTCAACGAGGAGTTCCCGCGCGTCCAGGTCATGCGCGGCGCCAAGAAGAAGGGCGTGCGCTACTTCGGTCCGTACGGGCACGCCTGGGCCATCCGCGAGACCGTCGACCTGCTGCTCCGCGTCTTCCCCGTACGGACCTGCTCCGCCGGTGTCTTCAAGCGCTCCGCCCAGATCGGCCGCCCCTGCCTGCTCGGCTACATCGGCAAGTGCGCGGCCCCCTGTGTCGGCCGGATCTCCGCCGAGGAACACCATGAACTCGCCGAGGAGTTCTGCGACTTCATGGCCGGCCGCACCGGTGCCTACATCCGCCGCCTGGAGCGTGGGATGCAGGAAGCGGCCGAGGAGATGGAGTACGAGCGCGCCGCCCGGCTGCGTGACGACATAGGGGCGCTCAAGCGGGCCATGGAGAAGAGCGCCGTGGTGCTCGCCGACGCCACCGACGCCGATCTGATCGCCGTCGCCGAGGACGAGCTGGAAGCCGCCGTCCAGATCTTCCACGTCCGCGGCGGGCGGGTGCGCGGCCAGCGCGGCTGGGTCACCGACAAGGTCGAGGCGGTCACCACCGGCGATCTGGTCGAGCACGCCCTCCAGCAGCTGTACGGCGAGGAGCGGGGCGACGCCGTCCCCAAGGAGGTCCTGGTCCCGGCGCTGCCGGAGCCCGTCGACCCGATCGCCCAGTGGCTGACCGGGCGCCGCGGCTCCCAGGTGTCGCTGCGCATCCCGCAGCGCGGCGACAAGAAGGACCTGATGGCCACGGTCGCCCGCAACGCCCAGCAGGCCCTGGCGCTGCACAAGACCAAGCGCGCCTCCGACCTGACCACCCGCTCCCGTGCCCTGGAGGAGATCGCCGAGGCCCTCGGCCTGGATTCGGTGCCGCTGCGTATCGAGTGCTTCGACATCTCCCACCTCCAGGGCGATGACGTGGTCGCCTCGATGGTGGTGTTCGAGGACGGTCTCGCCCGGAAGAGCGAATACCGCCGCTTCCAGATCAAGACCTTCCAGGGCCAGGACGATGTCCGGTCCATGCACGAGGTCATCGGCCGCCGCTTCAAGCGCTATCTCCAGGAGAAGCAGAAGGCCGGCGAGTGGACGGAGGAGCCGGCCGAGGACGCCCGCATCGACGACAACGGCGCCACCGCCTCGCCCGTCGCCGCCGGTCCGGACGATCCGGGGCCGGACGACCCCATGGCCGGCCGCCCGACCGACGAGGACGGCCGCCCCAAGCGCTTCGCCTACCCGCCGCAGCTGGTGGTCGTCGACGGCGGTGCCCCGCAGGTCGCGGCCGCCCGCCGGGCCCTGGACGAGCTCGGCATCGACGATGTCGCGGTCTGCGGCCTGGCCAAGCGCCTCGAAGAGGTCTGGCTGCCCGAGGACGACGACCCGGTGGTGCTGCCGCGCAGCAGCGAGGGTCTCTACCTCCTCCAGCGCGTCCGGGACGAGGCACACCGCTTCGCCATCGCCTACCAGCGCAGCAAGCGCACCAAGCGGCTGAAGTCCTCGCCGCTGGACGCCGTCGCCGGACTGGGCGACACCCGCCGCCAGGCGCTGCTCAAGCACTTCGGCTCGCTGAAGAAGCTGCGGGCCGCGACGATCGACGAGATCTGCGAGGTTCCGGGCGTCGGCCGCAAGACAGCGGAGACGGTCGCCGCGGCACTGGCCGGGGCGGCACCGTCCGCCCCCGCGGTGAACACCGCCACAGGAGAGATCATTGAGGATGACGGGGCCCCACCGGCCGCGTTGTCAGCAGAACGGGGGCAGGACCAATGAGCACACCGCAGGAACCGCAGGAAACCGAGAGAGACGGTGCACAGGTGAGTACGGGCACGACCGACCAGGGCGAGAGCGCCGCGATCCCCGAGTTGGTGATCATCTCCGGGATGTCCGGCGCCGGCCGCAGCACGGCCGCGAAGTGTCTGGAGGACCTCGGCTGGTTCGTCGTCGACAACATCCCGCCCGAGCTGATCGCACCGATGGTCGAGCTGGGCGCCCGCTCGCAGGGCAATGTCGCCCGGATCGCGGTCGTCGTCGACGTCCGCGGCCGCCGCTTCTTCGCCAACCTCAAGGAATCGCTGGCCACCCTCGACGCGCAGAACGTCAAGCGCCGCATCGTCTTCCTGGAGTCCTCCGACGAGGCCCTGGTGCGCCGCTTCGAGTCGGTGCGCCGCCCGCACCCCCTCCAGGGCGACGGCCGGATCGTCGACGGCATCGTGGCCGAACGCGATCTGCTGCGCGAGCTGCGCGGCGACGCCGACCTGGTCATCGACACCTCCAGCCTCAACGTCCATGAGCTGCGCGCCAAGATGGACGCCCAGTTCGCCGGCGAGGAGGTCCCCGAGCTGCGCGCCACGGTCATGTCCTTCGGCTTCAAGTACGGCCTCCCGGTCGACGCCGACATGGTCATCGACTGCCGCTTCATCCCCAACCCGCACTGGGTCCCCGAGCTGCGCCCCTTCACCGGTCTCAACGACGAGGTCTCCCACTACGTCTTCAGCCAGCCCGGCTCCAAGGAGTTCCTGGACGGCTACACCGAGCTGCTGCGGATCGTCGCCGAGGGCTACCGCCGGGAGGGCAAGCGCTATGTGACCATCGCCGTGGGCTGCACGGGCGGCAAGCACCGCAGCGTCGCGATGTCCGAGAAGCTCGCCCACCGCCTGGTGTCCGAAGGGGTGGAAACCGTCGTCGTCCACCGGGACATGGGGCGCGAGTGAGCGGGCGTACACCACGGCTGCGCCGGGTCCGGCGGTTCGTCCCCAGCGGCCGTATGACGAAGGGCGCCACGCCCAAGGTGGTGGCGCTGGGCGGCGGCATGGGCCTGTCCGCCTCGCTGACCGCGCTGCGCCGGATCACCGGTGATCTGACCGCCGTCGTCACGGTCGCCGACGACGGCGGCTCCAGCGGCCGGCTCCGCGACGAGCTCGGCGTGCTGCCGCCCGGCGATCTGCGCAAGGCGCTGGCGGCGCTGTGCGGTGACGACGACTGGGGCCAGACCTGGTCCCGGGTGATCCAGCACCGCTTCCAGAGCGAGGGCGAGCTGCACGACCACGCGGTCGGCAATCTGCTGATCGTCGCCCTGTGGGAGCAGCTCGGCGACCATGTCCAGGCGCTCGACCTGGTCGGCAAGCTGCTCGGCGCACACGGCCGGGTGCTTCCCATGTCGGCGGTGCCCCTGGAGCTCCAGGCCCAGGTCAGGGGCCATGACCAGGACCGCCCGGACGCGATCACGACGGTCCGCGGGCAGGCCACCGTCGCGCTCACCCGCGGCGAGGTGCAGTCCGTCCATGTGGTCCCGGAGGACCCGCCGGCCGTCCCCGAGGCGGTCGCCGCGGTGCGGGACGCCGACTGGGTGGTGCTCGGCCCCGGCTCCTGGTTCTCCTCCGTGATCCCGCATCTGCTGGTGCCGGAGCTGCGGGAGGCGCTGGAGGAGACCAAGGCCCGAAAGGTCCTTTCGCTCAACCTTGCGCCCCAACCGGGCGAAACCGATGGCTTCTCCCCGCAGCGTCATTTGGAGGTTTTGGCCCGACACGCCCCTAAACTCGCCTTCGACGTGGTGCTGGCCGACAAGGCCGCCGTGCCCGACACCGAAGGTCTGACGGTTGCCGCCAAGCAGCTGGTCGGCAGCGAGGTCGAGCTGGCGGCGGTCGCCGCACAAGGAGACGACGCCCGGTCGAGCGCCGGGGGAGCCCCCGACCGGCACGACCCGGAGCTGCTGGCAGCCGCGTACGACCGTATTTTTCGGATGCATGGAAGGATCGGCCCATGGCGATGACGGCAGCGGTGAAGGATGAAATCTCCCGGCTCCCCGTCACCCGGACCTGCTGCCGGAAGTCGGAGGTCTCGTCGATCCTGCGGTTCGCGGGCGGTCTGCACCTGGTCAGCGGGCGCATCGTGATCGAGGCGGAGCTGGACACCGGCATCGCGGCCCGGCGGCTGCGCAAGGACATCCTGGAGATCTTCGGGCACAGCTCCGACCTGGTGGTGATGGCCCCCGGCGGCCTGCGGCGCGGCAGCCGCTATGTCGTACGGGTGGTGGCCGGCGGCGATCAGCTGGCGCGCCAGACCGGCCTGGTGGACGGCCGCGGCCGCCCCATCCGCGGACTGCCCCCACAGGTGGTCTCCGGCGCGACCTGCGACGCCGAGGCGGCCTGGCGCGGCGCCTTCCTGGCGCACGGCTCGCTGACCGAGCCGGGCCGCTCCTCGTCGCTGGAGGTCACCTGCCCCGGGCCCGAGGCGGCGCTCGCCCTGGTCGGTGCCGCCCGCCGGCTCGGCATCGGCGCCAAGGCCCGTGAGGTGCGCGGGGTGGACCGCGTCGTGGTCCGGGACGGTGACGCGATCGGCGCCCTGCTGACGCGGCTCGGCGCGCACGAGTCGGTGCTCGCGTGGGAGGAGCGGCGGATGCGCCGCGAGGTCCGCGCCACCGCGAACCGCCTCGCCAACTTCGACGACGCCAACCTCCGCCGCTCGGCGCGTGCCGCGGTCGCCGCGGGCGCCCGGGTCCAGCGGGCCCTGGAGATCCTCGGTGAGGAGGTCCCCGAGCATCTCGCGGCGGCCGGCCGGCTGCGCATGGAGCACAAGCAGGCTTCGCTGGAGGAGCTGGGCGCCCTCGCCGACCCGCCGCTGACCAAGGACGCGGTCGCCGGCCGGATCCGCCGGCTGCTGGCGATGGCCGACAAGCGGGCCCAGGACCTGGGCATCCCGGGCACCGAGTCCAACCTCACCGAGGAACTCGCCGAGGGCATGGTCGGCTGACGACCGGTGCCCCGCACCCCGTCGGGCATCCCCTCGCGCCCCCGGCGTCACTTCCGAAACGGTGCCGTCGGGGGAGGCGCGGGCGGGCGCGCACGACGGCCGTTCACACCGCTCGTCCGAGGGGGCGGGAGCGCGTCTGGGGTCGCTCGTTTGAGGGGCCGGTAGCCCTTCTGTAGCTGCTCGTTTGAGGGTACGAAGGCCCGTTTGTCAATGTCACGTACGTCTCTTATTGGGGGTAGGGTCGGAGGCGGTCGGGGACAGCCCATACAGCTCGCCGGTAACCCATCGGCGCACCTAACGAGGAGATCGGTTCGTGACGATCCGCGTAGGCATCAACGGATTCGGCCGCATTGGTCGCAACTACTTCCGCGCGCTCCTGGAGCAGGGTGCGGACATCGAGATCGTCGGTGTCAACGACCTGACCGACAACGCCACCCTGGTTCACCTGCTGAAGTACGACACCATTCTGGGTCGCCTCAAGCAGGACGTCAGCCACACCGACGACACCATCACGGTCGGCAACCAGACCTTCAAGACGATGGCCGAGCGCGACCCGGCGAACCTCCCCTGGGGCGAGCTCGGCGCCGACATCGTCATCGAGTCGACCGGCATCTTCACCAAGAAGGCCGACGCCGAGAAGCACATCGCGGCCGGTGCCAAGAAGGTCCTGATCTCCGCGCCCGCCAAGGACGAGGACATCACGATCGTGATGGGCGTCAACAACGACAAGTACGACGCGGCCCAGCACCACGTCATCTCCAACGCCTCCTGCACCACCAACTGTGTGGCGCCGATGGCGAAGGTTCTCGACGAGAACTTCGGCATCGTCAAGGGCCTGATGACGACGGTCCACGCGTACACCAACGACCAGCGCATCCTGGACTTCCCGCACAGCGACCTGCGCCGCGCCCGGGCCGCCGCGGAGAACATCATCCCGACCTCGACCGGTGCCGCCAAGGCCACCGCGCTGGTCCTCCCGCAGCTCAAGGGCAAGCTGGACGGCATCGCGATGCGCGTCCCGGTCCCCACCGGCTCGGTCACCGACCTGGTCCTGGAGCTCGACCGCGAGGTCAGCAAGGACGAGATCAACGCCGCCTTCCAGAAGGCCGCCGAGGGCCAGCTCAAGGGCATCCTGGAGTACACCGAGGACCCGATCGTCTCCTCGGACATCGTGAACTTCCCGGCCTCGTGTACCTTCGACTCCTCGCTGACCATGTCCCAGGGCAAGCAGGTCAAGGTCGTCGGCTGGTACGACAACGAGTGGGGCTACTCCAACCGCCTGGTGGACCTCACCACGTTCGTCGGCGGCCAGCTCTGATCGCTGGTTGACGCCCGAGGCACCGAGATGTGAGGACGGGGCTCGTATGACGCGATGAAGCGTCGTACGGGCCCCGTCCCATGGCCGAGCTACGCAAACACGGAGTCACTTCTCATGAAGACGATCGACGACCTCCAGGTCGCCGGACAGCGCGTCTTTGTCCGCGCCGACCTGAACGTGCCGCTGGACGGCACCACCATCACCGACGACGGCCGGATCCGTGCCGTCGCCCCGACGATCGCCAAGCTCGTCGAGCGCGGCGCCAAGGTGATCGTCGCCTCGCACCTGGGCCGTCCCAAGGGCGCCCCGGACCCGGCCTTCTCGCTGGCCCCGGCCGCCGCGCGGCTGGGCGACATCCTCGGGCAGGACGTGGCGTTCGCGACCGACACCGTCGGCGATTCCGCCCGGTCCGTCGTCGCGGGCCTGGCCGACGGCCAGGTGGCCGTGCTGGAGAACCTCCGCTTCAACGCGGGCGAGACCAGCAAGGACGATGCCGAGCGCGGCGCCTTCGCCGACGAGCTCGCCGCCCTCGCCGACCTGTACGTGGGCGACGGCTTCGGCGCCGTGCACCGCAAGCACGCCTCCGTGTACGACCTGCCCAAGCGCCTTCCGCACGCCGCCGGAGACCTGATCGCCACCGAGGTCGGCGTCCTCAAGAAGCTCACCGAGGACGTCAAGCGCCCCTACGTCGTCGCGCTGGGCGGTGCCAAGGTCTCCGACAAGCTGGCCGTCATCGACCAGCTGATCGAGAAGGCCGACCGCATCCTGGTCGGCGGCGGGATGGCCTACACCTTCCTCAAGGCCAAGGGCCACGAGGTCGGCATCTCGCTGCTCCAGGAGGACCAGGTCCCGGCCTGCCTGGAATACCTGGCGCGGGCCGAGAAGCGCGGTGTGGAGTTCGTGCTCCCCGTCGATGTGCTGGTCTCGGCCGAATTCCCGGACCTGAAGACCAAGGCCCCGGCGCACCCCGGGATCGTCGCCGCGGACGCCATCCCGGCCGACCAGGAGGGCCTGGACATCGGCCCGAAGACCCGCGAGCTGTACGCTGCGAAGCTCGCCGACGCGGGCACGGTCTTCTGGAACGGCCCGATGGGTGTCTTCGAGCACCCCGACTACGCCGGCGGCACCCGGGCCGTCGCCCAGGCGCTGCTGGACTCGCCCGCCTTCACCGTCGTGGGGGGCGGTGACTCGGCAGCCGCCGTGCGTCTGCTGGGATTCGACGAGACCGCTTTCGGCCACATCTCGACCGGCGGTGGCGCCAGCCTCGAATACCTCGAAGGCAAGACGCTCCCCGGCCTCGCCGCTCTGGAGGACTGAACAACGTGACTGACCGTACCCCGCTGATGGCGGGCAACTGGAAGATGAACCTCAACCACCTCGAGGCCATCGCCCACGTCCAGAAGCTCGCCTTCGCCCTCGCCGACAAGGACTTCGACGCCGTAGAGGTCGCGGTCCTGCCGCCGTTCACCGACCTGCGGTCGGTGCAGACGCTGGTCGACGGCGACAAGCTCAAGATCAAGTACGGCGCCCAGGATCTCTCCGCGCACGACTCCGGCGCCTACACCGGTGAGATCTCGGGCCCGATGCTCGCCAAGCTCAAGTGCGCGTACGTGGCCGTCGGCCACAGCGAGCGCCGCCAGTACCACGGCGAGAACGAAGAGATCTGCAACGCCAAGGTCAAGGCCGCCTTCCGCAACGGCATCACCCCGATCCTGTGTGTCGGCGAGGGCCTGGACGTCCGCAAGGCCGGCAACCAGGTCGCGCACACCCTCGCCCAGGTCGACGGCGGTCTGGCGGACGTTCCGGCCGAGCAGGCCGAGACCATCGTGATCGCCTACGAGCCCGTGTGGGCCATCGGCACCGGTGAGGTCGCCACCCCCGAGGACGCGCAGGAGGTCTGCGGTGCGATCCGCGGCCGCCTCGCCGAGCTCTACAGCCAGGAGCTGGCCGACAAGGTCCGTATCCAGTACGGCGGCTCGGTCAAGTCCGGCAATGTCGCGGCGATCATGGCGCAGCCCGACGTCGACGGTGCGCTGATCGGCGGCGCGGCGCTGGACGCGGACGAGTTCGTGAAGATCGTCCGTTTCCGCGACCAGTAGCAGCTATGACGAGGGGGAACCCTCGTCGTACCCTGTCGGGGCCGGGACCGGTGCAGCGGCACCGCCCCCGGCCCCGCACCATTTGTTCCGTATATCGTGATCCATAAGTCCGTCCGTCAGTCCTAGAGAGTTGGTCCAGCCGTGGTCATCGGGTTCTCGATCGCCCTCATCGTCTTCAGCCTGCTGCTGATGATGCTGGTGCTCATGCACAAGGGAAAGGGCGGCGGCCTGTCCGACATGTTCGGTGGCGGCATGCAGTCCTCGGTGGGTGGCTCCTCGGTCGCCGAGCGTAACCTCGACCGCATCACCATCGTGATCGGTCTGCTGTGGTTCGCCTGCATCGTCGTGCTCGGCATCCTGATGAAGCTCAGCAACTGACACAGTGTCGGAGGCGCGGCCTATCATGAGGGAGGCGTCCTCGGACGGGTAACTCCAGCCACTGGACGCGCGTTGGGCCTTACGTAGACTGGGGCGTTCCGCAGCGCAGCTGCTGCGAGAGGCTGTGCAGCACCATTACGCAGGGAGTTACGACCGTGGCAAGTGGCAACGCGATCCGAGGAAGTCGGGTCGGGGCGGGGCCGATGGGGGAGGCCGAGCGCGGCGAGTCCGCGCCGCGCACCCGCATCTCCTTCTGGTGCTCCAATGGGCACGAGACGCAGCCCAGCTTCGCGGGCGATGCGCAGGTTCCGGACACCTGGGACTGCCCGCGCTGTGGTTTCCCGGCAGGCAAGGACCGGGACAGCCCGCCGGACCCGCCGCGCACCGAGCCGTACAAGACCCACCTCGCCTACGTCCGTGAGCGTCGCAGCGACGCCGACGGTGAGGCGATCCTCGCGGAGGCACTCGCCAAGCTCCGCGGCGAGATCTGACGGACCAGCACCTGACGCGGCCGGCCCGGCCGGGGGGGGACACCGCGGAGGGCGGGGGCGGCCGCCTGCGTGGGGGCGGGCGCGGCGTCGCGCGGTCGGCGGGGCGGGCTCGGGGGGT
>NZ_JBHXFI010000066.1:0-37361 GCF_042724075.1 Streptomyces sp. NPDC127097
CTGGGTATGTTGCGCGGGCTGATTGGGTTTTTTGTTATTGCGGGGGGTCTACTCGGGGGGCGGGCGGGCCCCTTACCTGGTTGGGGGGCTCCCCCCCCCGTGTGGGCCGCCCCCTTCGTGCGTGCCGTGGACGGACCGCGTCAGCGGACCCGTTCCCGGCGCCGCGGCAGGAACGTGAACACCGCGCCGCCCAGCAGGATGACGGTGCCGGCGACGAGGCCGAGCGCGGTGAGCGCGCCGTGGTCGCCCGCACCGGTCTCGGCGAGGCCGCCGCTGCCGCCGCCCGAGACGCCGGCCGGTCCGGCGCTGCCGCCGGAGGCCGCCGCGCCGCCGGCGGCACCGCCCGCCGAGCCGCCGGACGTACCGCCCGGCTGCGCCGAGGTGTCCAGGGCGAGCGAGACGCCCGGGTCCTTCTCCGGGGTGCAGGTGGTCGTCGTCCCGAGGGCGTTGACGGTGAGCACGCCCGGGGTGAGCGTGGCCTTGCCGGTGGCCCCCGGCTTGTAGGTGCCCTTCAGATCAGGGATCTCGATCGGCTGGCCCGATTTGATGGGCCCGGCGTTCGTCGGGCCCTCGACCTTCACCGACCCCTTGTCCGCGCCGCCGACCTTGACGGCCATCGACGGCTTGACCGAGCCCTTGGGGATGTCCGCCGGGCTGTCCATGACGGACTTGCTGAACTTGACCGTCAGGTCGTAACCGCCGCCCTTCTTCACGGCGTTGATCCGGACCGGTGAGGTCGCCTTCTTGTCCCCGATCGGCGTCTTGCAGGCGTAGGGGACCTCGACCTCCTTGCCCTGGTACGCGGTGCCGTCGGGGTCGCCGCCGGTGCCGCCGGAGCCGCCGGAGGCCGAGCCGCCGGACGCGCCGGAGGACGTACCGCCGTCGGTGCCGCCCCCGGAGGACGTACCGGCCGAACCGCCGCCCGTGGTGGTGCCGCCCGTCGTCCCGGTCGTGCTGCCGCCGGTGGTGCCGGAGGTGGTCCCCGACGTGGTCCCGGACGTGCTGCCGCCGGTCGTACCGCCGGAACCGCCCCCGCCGTCGGTCACCTTGATGGTGACCGCGGGCCGCACCGTCTCCTTCGGCGAGCACTTGGTGTCCGTCGAGATCGGCTGGTTGACGTTGATGTTGTAGAAGCCGGGCGCCAGGGTGACCTCACCCGGCTTCGTCAGCTTGAGCTTGCCCTTCATGTCGGACAGCTTCATCGCGCCGCCCTTGGGGATCGGCGGATTCTCCCGTGGTCCCTGCATCGCCAGGTCGCCGGTCTGGGCGCCGGCCACCTTGACCGTGCCGGTCGGCTGGACCGTGTTCTCTCCCAGATCGAGGATGTCGGGGTTCTTGGAGGCCCCTTCGACGGTCTTCCAGACCACCTCGATCTCCTCGCCGACCTTCGCCGTCGCCGGCGCGCTGACCGCCACCTTCGTGGTGCCCTGGATCGGCGGCAGCCCGGATATCGGCGGCGGCAGACACTCCGTCTTGTACGACACCTCCGCGGCCTGGGCGGTGCCGGCCGCGGTCATGATGCCCGCACCCGCGAGCATCAGCGCGGCCGTCGCGGCCACCGCGGCTCTCCTCCGTTGCCTCATCACGCAGAACCCTTCGACGTCGGTCGTTCGGTTGATGTGGTGGTGGACGGTGCGGTGTCCGGGGTGAACCACGGCAGCGCGGCGGAGTCGTCCGGCGTACCGGTGCCGTCTCCGGCGCGCTCCCGCGCGGTTCGGTTCCTGATGCGTTGTCCGGTGCCGGCCGCGCCGGGCGGCCGGCCGGCGGCGTGGGTGCGGCCGGCCGGCCGCGTCCGGCCCGCGGAGCGCCCGCGGTCCCGGCCCGGCAGGTGCGGGCGGACCCGGTCCACGACGGCCATCCCGATGCGGAACACCGCCGTCGGGACCACCACGCAGAGCAGCACCCAGAACAGCGTCACGCCCCAGGGCCTGCCGACCCCCCAGGGCTGCTCGACCAGGACCTTGCCGCCGTATTTGAGGGAGACCAGATAGTCCCCGTGCGCGCCGGCCGGCAGCTCGACCGGCAGCCGGACCTCGGCCTTCTTCCCGGCGGGCACGGTCCCCCGCCACTGCTGCTCCGCCCACTGGGGCGCGAAAACGCCGTGGGAGGTGCCGACCTGGAAGACCGGGTCCTTGGCCGGCGCGGAGCCGAGATTGCCGACGGTGACCCGCAATTCGCGCTGCGCCGGGGCGCCGAACCAGGTCAGCAGGTTGCTGCTGCCCGTCAGCCGGGGCTGGGCGACGACCGCCAGCCGGCCGCCGGTGCGCTGCTCGGGCAGCGGCGCCACGGGGTGGCCCGCCACCTTGAACGGCGCCTGCGCGTCGGCCGCCGCACCGGTCACGGTCGCCACATGCACCACACAGGGGCAGGGTTTGGGCGGCTCGGCGACCGGCAGCTTCCGGCGGAACGCGCCGTGCGTATCGGTGGTGACGGCCCGCCCGTCGCCGTTGGCACAGGCGTTGGTGCCGCCGATCATGTTCTGTCCGCAGATCAGCAGCGTGAGCAGCGCCTTGGGCCGCCAGCCGCGGCCGGTGACGGTGACGCTGCCGCCCTTGCCCGCCTCCTTGGCGGAGAGCCGGACGGTGGGTTTGCCGTCGGCGGCGGTGGCGTACGGGGCGGAGGCGTACGGGGTGTGGGCGGCGGCGTACGGAGCGGCCTGCGCTGCCGCGGCCGGCGGCAGGGGCAGGGCGGGCGCGAGGGCCAGAGACAGCAGCAGCGCGGCCGCGGCCCGCCGTCTCCCCCGTCGTACGGCGCGCTCCGCCGCGCGCGCCGCCCGGAGCACCCCCGCACCGGCCCCACCGCTGTCCGTCGGCCTGCCCGACCTGCCCGTACCCGTCTCGCCGTTCACCCGCGCGCTCCTGATCCGGTACTCGCCAACTCCGCTGCCGGGTCCGCCGCTTCCCCTTCGGACGGCCGCGCCGCGCCGGCCGCGCCGCGCACGGGTCCGCCGCCCCGTCCGCCGCCCGTCCCCTTGGCCCGGCGCCGACGGCGGACGACCACCAGGCCGCCCGCGCCCGCCAGGAGGAAGACCGGCCCGGCGACGACGCCCCAAGGGAGCGCGGTGTACGCGGCGGTGGCGGACCCGTGCGCCCCGCCGCCCGCGGTCACCGTGAGCCGCACCCGCACCGCGTCCAGACCGGGCGGATCTGCCCAGGTCTCCGTCAGATCGGCGCTCTGCCCGGGGGCCAGCCGGTCCGGCAGGGTCCGGGCGGCCCGCCGCAGCACCGGGCCGAAGAGCCCGTCGGCACGCACCGCGACCCGCGGGGTCAGCACCGTGTTGCCCCGGTTGACCAGCGTGTACCGGATGACCGCCGCCCCGCCCCGGCCGCGCACCGACACGTTCTCCACGGTCAGCGCGGCCAGCACCGGCCCGGTCACCCGCAGATGCACCGGTACGGCGTCCCGCCGGGCCGGGCCGCGCCCCGTGCCGCCCGTGGTGGCGACCAGTTCGGCGGAGTGGTCACCGGGGGCCGCGTCCGGCGGCACGGTCACCGTGAACGGGACGGTCGCCCGGGTGCGCGGCGGGACCGTCACCTCCTTGGCGGCGAACGCGAGCCATCCGCCGGAGCCGCGCAGCCGTACCGTGACGGCCCGGCCACCGGGGTTGCGCAGGGACAGCCGGTCGTTCATGACGGTGCCCGGCGCGCCCGCCAGGTAGAAGTACGGGCGGTCCCGGTCGCTCGGTGCGGTGCCGTCGGCGGGCGCGGGCGCGGCGGACCAGCCCGGGGGCGCCCCCGGTGCGGCGGCCGGCCGGGCCGCGGCCGCGGCGGGGCACAGCAGCACGGCGGCGGTCGCGAGGAACGCACCGCTGACCGCTGTGCGGGTACGGAACGGCATCGGCGGCTCCTGGTGCGAGGGGGTGCCTCCCCGTGCCGGCCGGGGAAGCGGGGCGTACGGGGAACGGCGGGGCACCGCGCGGGTCCTGGCCGCCCGCGCGGCGGGTCACACCCGCTGGTGACGGCGGGTCAGCCAGAGCGCACCGGCCGCACCGGCCAGCAGCACCGTGCCGCCGAGGGTGCCCAGCGCGACGGCGGAGTCCGCGGGTCCGGTCTGCGGCAGCTGCCCGCCGGCGGAGCCGCCGCCCGTGGCGGAACCGCCGGTGCTCCCGGAGGCGCCGCCGGACCCCTTCACGTCCAGGGTCAGCGCGGGCCCGGGGTGATTGCTGGGCGTACAGGTCGTGGTGGTGCCCAGCGCCTTGATGGTGAGGGTGGACGCCGTGAAGGTGACCTTGCCGCTGCCCTTGGGCGTATAGGTGCCGCTCAAGTCACTGATCTTGATGGGGGTGTTGGCCGGAATGGCCTGGTCGTTCGGCGGCCCGGCGACCGGCACCGTACCGCTCTCCGCGCCGCCCAGCTGGATCAGCGCGGTCGGCTTCATGGCGCCCTTGCCGAGCTCGACCGGGCTGGAGGAGACGCCCTTCTGGAAGGACATGACGAGCTTGTACGCGCCACCGCTCGCGGTGCTCTTGATGTCGATCGGCGAGACCGCGCCCTTGTTGCCGATCGGTGTTCTGCACTGGTAGTTGACGTCGACGACCTGGGCATGGGCGGCCGGTGCGGTGAGCATCACCGCGGACCCCGCCGCCATCGCCACGGCCACGGCGAGACCGGCCGCCCGGCTCGGGCGCCTGCCGTGCTGTTCGTAGAAGCGGGCCACCTCGGTTCCCCTTCTCCCGTGAGCGCACCGCCGGATGTTACTGACGGCACATCAGATTGGCCGCTCAAGGTACGCCGGGGACCTTGCCGAGGGAAGGCAATGCGCAGCCCCGATCGCCCCGGGCCCGGGGCAGCGGGAGAATCCGGCCGGGAGCGCGGCGCCCCGGAGGCGCCGAACGGAATGTTCCGCACACGACGAAGCGCGGGCCCTTGGGCCCGCGCTCAACTCTTCTCCGGCGAAGCCGCCCCTTCAGGACGGCGCGGCGAGCTCCGCCCATACGGTCTTGCCCGCACCGTCGGGGTGGCGCACCACGCCCCAGTCCAGACACAGCCGCTGCACGATGAACATGCCGTGACCACCGGGACGGCCCGGACGGTGCGGGCTGCGCGGTGCCGGCTGGCCCGCGCCGAGGTCGCTGACCTCCAGGCGCAGCACTTTGCCGGTGCAGCGCAGCCGCAGCTCCTCGGGCCCCTCGGCGTGCAGACAGGCGTTGGTGACCAGCTCCGAGACGACGAGCAGCACATCCTCCGCCGCGGCCCGCCGGTCCGCACCGGCCGCCGGCAGCCAGCCCCAGTCGTGCAGCGCCTGCCGGGCGAAGTCACGGCCACGCGCCACGGCCCCGCGGGCGCCCGCCAGGCGCAGCCGACGGATCTGGCCCGCCGGGAGGGCTGCTGCCGGGGCGGCGGAAGCGCCGGCGCCGCCCGGCTCCGGGCCGAGATCGCCCGGCGGGTACGGCCGGGTGGTGCTCATCAGCGCTTCACCTCACCGATTCGCCTGTTCACGGAAAACAGATACTGACTGATTCAAGGATTCAGATGTCTCCTGCCCGACCGGGCCGTGAGAACACCCACTTCTTGGGTACGGAAGTTGTGACACGTACTACGTGCCCGGAATGCAACCTTCCGGGCTTCGCTGTCACGTCAGTCGGCCAGCGCCGCGTCGAGCGAGTCGTGCACCGTGAAGACCGCCTCCGCGCCCGTGATCTCGAAGACCCGGGCCACCACCGGCTGCATCCCCGCCAAATGCACCCCGCCCCCCTCGGCCTCCGCCTTCAGGCGCGCGCCGAGCAGCACATTGAGACCGGTGGAGTCCATGAACTCAAGGGGTGAGCAGTCCACCACCAGGCGTGCATAGCCGTCGTCCACGCAGCCTTCCAGTGACTCACGCAACAGATCAGCCGTATGGTGATCCAGCTCACCGGAGACCGTCACCACCGCGCTGGCGCCGTGATGGCGGATCTCGACGTGAAGCCGGCCCCGGCTTGCACTGCCGACCGTCCCGCGGTCCATGCGCGCGCACCCCTCTTGCTGTCTAGACGACTGTTTGCTTACCGACTGCGCTCGTCGAACCCTACGCCTTCCTGACGCCTCTCGGTAGCTGAACAATCCGCATATTGCTCAATATACGGACAACACGCACTTGCCATCTTCAGCCAAAGCCAGGTAGGCGTAGAAGCACACATTCGAAACGGCCGGCTTTGGAGGCGCCGCACACCGCAGCTTCGCGTAGAGGCATCGGCAGCCATATGCCGAGAACGATGGAGGAGACCATGTCACCCCGGCTCGA
Source organism: Streptomyces sp. NPDC127097 (assembly GCF_042724075.1). Classification (NCBI taxonomy): domain Bacteria; kingdom Bacillati; phylum Actinomycetota; class Actinomycetes; order Kitasatosporales; family Streptomycetaceae; genus Streptomyces; species Streptomyces sp. NPDC127097. Next base: position 6,223 of record NZ_JBHXFI010000066.1, read on the forward strand.
CGAATTGCGCACCGACGACACCCGGCAGCCCGCATCGTCGACACCCCCGTCCGACCCGACCGGGCATATCCCTTCCCAGTCGCTGCCCGCCGAATCAGATCTGGCGGCACTGACCGAGATCGACGATCTGCCCGAGATCCCGCCGTTCGACGAGGTGGGCCCGGTGGACGCGAGGGCTCTGTCCAAGACCCTCTTCGAGCGACTCGAAACGCTCGAGGAAGGGACCCACGAATTCGCGTACGTCCGCAACACCCTGGTCGAGCTCAACCTCGCGCTGGTGAAGTTCGCGGCCTCCCGGTTCCGCTCCCGCAGCGAGCCCATGGAGGACATCGTCCAGGTCGGCACGATCGGCCTGATCAAGGCGATCGACCGCTTCGAACTCAGCCGTGGCGTCGAGTTCCCGACGTTCGCGATGCCGACCATCGTCGGCGAGATCAAGCGCTTCTTCCGCGACACCAGCTGGTCGGTGCGGGTACCGAGGCGGCTTCAGGAACTGCGTCTGGACCTCGCCAAGGCCGGCGATGAACTCGCGCAGAAGCTGGACCGCGCCCCCACGGTGCACGAACTCGCCGCGCGGCTCGACATCAGCCGTGACGAGGTCGTCGAGGGGATGGCCGCGAGCAACGCGTACACCGCGAGCTCGCTGGACGCCCAGCCCGAGGAGGACGACAGCGAAGGCGCGCTGGCGGACCGCATCGGCTACGAGGACCACGGGCTCGAGGGCATCGAGTACGTGGAGTCCCTCAAGCCGCTGATCGCCGAACTCCCGTCGCGTGACCGCAAGATCCTCTCGCTGCGCTTCGTCGCCAACATGACGCAGTCCGAGATCGGCGAGGAGCTGGGCATCTCCCAGATGCACGTCTCCCGTCTGCTCTCCCGCACCCTCGTCCGGCTCCGCAAGGGGCTGATGATCGACGAGTGAGGGACCCGCGGTCCCTGCCGGCCACCACGGCCGGCAGCCGCCCGCGCGAAGGAGGGCCTGCCCCGGGGTACTCGGGACGGGCCCTCCTTCGCTGTGTACGGGCGGCTGGGTGCCGCGGTCCGCGCGGCGTACGACCGGCGCGCGCGGACCGTCCGTTGACCGCTGTCAGACGCGGACTCCCTTGTGCCACACGGCCGATACGAGCGGGACGCCCGGCCGGTAGGCGAGGTGGACGTGCGAGGGCGCGTCCAGGAGGGCGAGGTCGGCGCGGGCGCCGGGGGCGATCCGGCCGACGTCCGTGCGGCGCAGTGCGCGGGCGCCGCCCGCGGTCGCCGCCCACACGGCCTCGTCGGGGGTCATGCCCATGTCGCGGACGGCCAGCGCGATGCAGAACGGCATCGAACTCGTGAAGGACGAGCCGGGGTTGCAGTCCGTGGACAGGGCGACGGTGGCGCCGGCGTCGAGCAGCGGACGGGCGTCGGGCCACTGGGCGCGGGTGGAGAACTCGGCGCCCGGCAGCAGCGTGGCGACGGTGTCGGACTGCGCGAGGGCGTCGATGTCGGCCGCGCTGAGGTGGGTGCAGTGGTCGGCGGAGGCGGCGCCGAGTTCCACGGCGAGCTGGACGCCGGGCCCGTGGCCGAGCTGGTTGGCGTGCACCCGCGGCACCAGGCCCCTGGCCTGTCCCGCGGTGAGGACGGCGCGGGCCTGGTCGCCGTCGAAGGCGCCCATCTCGCAGAAGACGTCGACCCAGCGGGCGTGCGGGGCGCAGGCGTCCAGCATCGGGCCGGTGACCAGGTCGACATAGCCGGCCGGGTCGTCGGCGTAGTCGGGCGGGACGATGTGCGCGCCGAGGAAGGTGACCTCGTCGGTGTGCTCGGCGGCGATGCGCAGCGCGCGGGCCTCGTCGTCGACGGTGAGCCCGTAGCCGGACTTGGTCTCCTGGGTGGTGGTGCCCTGGCGGAGCGCCTCGGCGAGGTAGCGGGCGACGTTCGCGTGCAGGGCCTCGTCGGTGGCGGCGCGGGTGGCGGCGACGGTGGTGCGGATGCCGCCGGCGGAGTAAGGGCGGCCGGACATCCGGGCGTTGAACTCCGCGGTACGGTCACCGGCGAAGACCAGGTGGGAGTGGGAGTCGACAAAACCGGGGATGGCTGCCCGGCCGCCGGCGTCGACGGCGTTGTCAGTGGCGGGTGCTTTGCTGGAGGGACCGACCCAGGCGATGCGGTCGCCGTCGATGACGACCGCCGCGTCCTGGATCAGACCGAGGGGGCCTTCGCCGAGGGAGGGGTCGTTGGTGACGAGCTGGGCGATGTGGGTGATGGCGGTGGTGGGCGCGGAGGTCGTCGTCATCGCGGGGGTGTTCTCCTTCAGCCGCGTACGGCGGCGATGGATGCTGCGAGGGCGGTGGGTACGTCGGGGACAAGAGTGTGCACACCGTCCCGGACGATCTGCCGCCCGCCGACGATGGTGTGTCGTACGTCCGCCGCGGAGGCGGCGAATACCGCCGTTTCGGCGGCCAGCCGGGGCGGTGGCCCGGCGGTGCGTACGGAGTCCAGTGCGATCGTGGTGAGGTCGGCGAGCGACCCGGTTTCGAGGGTTCCGGCGTCGTCCCAGCCCAGGGCGGCGTGACCGTCGGCGGTCGCGGCGCGCAGCAGGGCGGCGGCCGTCCAGTGCCCGCGGGTGTGGGTGCGCAGCCGTTCGTCGAGCTCCATGGCGCGGGCCTCTTCGAGCAGGTCGATGACGGCGTGGCTGTCGCTGCCGAGGGAGAGCGGGCTGCCGCGGCCCTGGAGCCGGGTGGCCGGGCCGATGCCGTCGGCGAGGTCGCGTTCGGTGGTGGGGCACATGCACACGCCCGTGTGGGAGCCGCCGAGGAGCGCGATGTCCTCATCGGTGAGGTGGGTGGCGTGCACGGCGGTGGTGCGGGGGCCCAGCGCGCCGTGGTCGGCGAGCAGTTGGGTGGGGGTGACGCCGTGGGCGTCGCGGCAGGCGTCGTTCTCGGCGGTCTGCTCCGAGAGGTGGACGTGCAGGGGGGCCTGCCGTTCGCGGGCCCAGTCCGCGACGGTGCCGAGCTGCCCGGCGGGGACGGCGCGCACGGAGTGGATGGCGGCGCCGATGCGGGCGTGCGGGCGCTCCTTGAGTGCCTCTGCGCGCTGGGCCCAGCGGTCGGCGGTGCCGTCGGAGAAGCGCAGCTGGTGGTGGTTGGGCGCGGCGCCGAAGCCGGCCGAGACATAGGCGGTGTCGAGCAGGGTGATGCGGATGCCGGCCTCGGCCGCGGCGGCGAGCAGCGCCTCGCCCATGGCGTTGGGGTCGCTGTAGCGGGTGCCGCCGGGCGCGTGGTGCAGATAGTGGAATTCGCCGACGCAGGTGATGCCGGCCAGCGCCATCTCGGCGTAGGCGGCGCGGGCGAGGGTGAAATAGGTGTCGGGGGTCAGCCGGTCGGCGACGCTGTACATGGTCTCGCGCCAGGTCCAGAAGGTGCCGGTGCCGACCTGGACGGCCCCGCGCAGGGCGCGGTGGAAGGCGTGCGAGTGGGCGTTGGCGAGACCGGGGAGGGTCAGGCCGCGCAGCGCGGTGGCGCCGGGCGGCGGGGTGTCCGCCCCGGTACGGACGGCGGTGATCCGCCCGTCCGCGGTGTCCACGGCCACGCCCGGCTCGACGTGGGTGCCGAGCCAGGCGTGTTCGAGCCAGTACGTCGTCGGTGTTGCCTGCGGCGTCAGTGGCACGCCAGCCCCTCCAGTACGTCGGCGAGTGCGGTGACCCCGGCGACGCAGTCGTCCTCGTCGGCCGATTCGGCGGGCGAGTGCGAGACCCCGGTGGGGTTGCGGACGAACAGCATCGCGGTGGGGACGGTGCCGGACAAAATACCGGCGTCGTGCCCGGCGCCGGTGCCCAGGACCGGCACGGCCCGCTCCCCCGTCTTGCCGAGGATCGCGCTCAGCTCGTCCCGGAGGGCGTGCTGGAACTCCACGACGGGGGTGAAGGATTCCCGGACGACGGTCAGGTCCACCCCGTCGCGGGCGGCGCGCTCGGCGGCGGCCCGCTCGATCCCGGTGATCACGGTGTCGAGGGTGTCCTGGTCGGGGGCGCGGGAGTCGAGCCAGCCGCGGACCAGCGAGGGGATGGCGTTGACGCCGTTCGGCTCCACGCTGATCTTCCCGAAGGTGGCCAGCGCCCCGGCCAGCCGGGCCTGTTCGCGGGCGGCGAGCACGGTCGCGGCATAGCTGAGCATCGGGTCCCGGCGGTCCTCCAGGCGGGTGGTGCCGGCGTGGTTGGCCTCGCCGTGGAAGTCGAACCGCCAGCGGCCGTGCGGCCAGATGGCGGAGGCGATGCCGACGGGGTCGCCGGTCAGGTCCAGGGCCCGGCCCTGCTCGACGTGGAGTTCGACGAACGCGCCGATCCGGGCGAGCCGTTCGGGGTCCGGACCGATGGCCTCGGGGTCGTATCCGGCGCGCTCCATGGCCTGCGGGAGGGTGATGCCGTCGCCGTCGCGCAGCCGGTGCGCGGCCTCGGGGGTCAGCGCCCCGGCGGCGAGCCGGGAGCCGACGCAGGCCAGGCCGAAGCGGGCGCCTTCCTCGTCACCGAAGTTGACGATCGCCAGCGGCTTGCCGAACTCCGCTCCCCTCCGGCGCAGTTCGTCCAGCGCGGCGAAGGAGGAGACGACACCCAGCGGGCCGTCGAAGGCGCCGCCGTCCGGGACGGAGTCCAGGTGGGAGCCGGTGACGACGGCGTCGCCGGGGGCCACGTCCTGGTAGCCGGTGGCGCCGAGCCAGGCCCACTGGTTGCCGTTGCGGTCCAGTTCGTAGGCGAGCCCACGGGCCTCGGCCTGGGACCGGAACCACGCCCGGCAGTCGGCGTCGGCGCCGGTCCAGGCGTAGCGGCGGTAGCCCCCGGAGGAGGAGTCGCGGCCCAGGGGCCGCAGCTCCTCCCACATCTCGTGGAACGAGGAGGTCACGCGCCCCCGCCTTCGCCCTCGCGCATCGGGATGCGGACGCCGCGCTCGGCGGCCACCTCGTCGGCGCGCTCGTAGCCCGCGTCGACATGCCGGATGACGCCCATGCCGGGGTCGTTGGTGAGCACCCGGCGGATCTTCTCGCCGGCCAGCGGGGTGCCGTCGGCGACGGTGACCTGCCCGGCGTGGATGGAGCGGCCCATGCCGACGCCGCCGCCGTGGTGCAGCGAGACCCAGGAGGCGCCGGAGGCGACGTTGACCATGGCGTTGAGCAGCGGCCAGTCGGCGATCGCGTCCGAGCCGTCCTTCATGGCCTCGGTCTCGCGGTAGGGCGAGGCGACGGAGCCGCAGTCGAGGTGGTCCCGGCCGATGGCCAGCGGGGCGCGCAGGGTGCCGTCGGCGACCATCTCGTTGAAGCGCTCACCGGCCTTGTCACGCTCGCCGTAGCCGAGCCAGCAGATCCGGGCGGGCAGGCCCTGGAAGTGGACCCGCTCACCGGCCATCTTGATCCAGCGGGCCAGCGACTCGTTCTCCGGGAAGAGGTCCAGGATCGCCTTGTCGGTGGCGGCGATGTCACGGGCGTCGCCGGACAGCGCGGCCCAGCGGAACGGGCCCTTGCCCTCGGCGAACAGCGGCCGGATGTAGGCGGGGACGAAGCCGGGGAAGGCGAAGGCCCGCTCGTATCCGGCGAGTTGGGCCTCGCCGCGGATCGAGTTGCCGTAGTCGAAGACCTCGGCGCCGGCGTCCATGAAGCCGACCATGGCCTCGACGTGCCGGGCCATCGACTCGCGCGCCCGCTGGGTGAAGTCGGCGGGCTTCTCGGCGGCGTAGGCGGCCATGTCGTCGAAGTCGATACCGACCGGCAGATAGGCCAGCGGGTCGTGGGCGCTGGTCTGGTCGGTGACGATGTCGATCGGGGCGCCCTCGGCGAGCATCTGCGGCAGCAGTTCGGCGGCGTTGCCGAGCAGACCGATGGAGAGCGGCTTGCGCTGGTCGCGGGCCTCGACGGCGAGTTCGAGGGCGTGCTTGAGGCTGTCCGCCTTCACGTCCAGGTAGCGGTGCTCGATCCGGCGCTCGATCGCGCGCGGGTCGACGTCGATGCAGATCGCGACGCCGTCGTTCATGGTGACGGCGAGCGGCTGGGCGCCGCCCATGCCGCCGAGGCCGGCGGTGAGGGTGATGGTCCCGGCCAGCGTGCCGTGGAACTTCTTGGCGGCGACGGCGGCGAAGGTCTCGTAGGTGCCCTGGAGGATGCCCTGGGTGCCGATGTAGATCCACGAACCGGCGGTCATCTGCCCGTACATGGTCAGGCCGAGGGCCTCCAGACGGCGGAACTCCTCCCAGTTGGCCCAGTCGCCGACGAGGTTGGAGTTGGCGATGAGCACCCGCGGGGCCCATTCGTGCGTCTGCATCACGCCGACCGGCCGGCCGGACTGGACGAGCATCGTCTCGTCCTGCTTGAGCGTGGTGAGCGTGCGCACCATCGCGTCGAAGGAGCGCCAGTCACGTGCGGCCTTGCCGGTGCCGCCGTAGACGACGAGCTTGTCCGGGTGCTCGGCCACCTCCGGATCGAGGTTGTTCTGGAGCATGCGCAGCGCGGCTTCCTGCTGCCATCCCCGAGCACTCAGCTCCGTACCGCGCGGTGCCCGCACGGGTCGCGGTCCCGACATGGGCCCTGCCTCCCTGACGTCGAATGGATTGAGCTATTCACATATTGGGGTCGATGAATAGTGCTAGTCAACAGGGCGCGGTGAGCTTCGCGCGGCGAGCCGCGCGAACCGGCCGGCCCCTCCGCGATTTTTGACTTGCCCACCGGGAAAGTCTGCGCTAACTTTCCCAGTAGGCAAGTAAACGGGGAACGCTCGACCGCCTTGGGGAGGCGATGGCCATGACCACGACCGTGGATGCCGAACAGGCATGGCAGGACCTACAACGCATCCGGGTGCCGCAGGAGCGGGTGTACGACGAGATCGAGAGAACCGCCCAGAGCGACACCGGGGCGACGTACACCACCGCCGCCATCATGTGGACGTTCCTCGCCGTCTCCGGCCTGGATCTGCCCAGGTGGGCGTTCTGGCTGGCACTGACCGCCTATATCGCCGTGCTGGGCACCCTGGCGGTGGTCTACAACCGCCGCACGCGGATGCGGCTGCACCGCTCGCGCCACAGCTGGCGGTCGTTCGCGACCTTCTTCGCGGGCATGGTGGTGACCCTCGTGGCCATCCTGCTCTCCGGCCGTCTGGTCGAGTGGCTGGCGCTGCCGTTCGGCAGCCTCGTCCAGGCCACCCTCTCGGCGGCCACCTTCCTGCTCTTCGTCGGCCCGGCGAACCGCTGGGCGGTCCGCACGCTCCGCGACCGGGCCGGCGGCGTCACCCACCGGAAGGCGGTCCGATGAGCACCCCGAGCGGCTTCGACGAACTGATCCACCCCTCCACCCGGCTGTCCGTGGTGGCGCTGCTCGCCGCCACGGAATGGGCCGACTTTCCCTTCATCCGCGACAGCCTCTCGCTCAGCGACTCCGCGCTCTCCAAGCAGCTGCACACCCTGGAAGAGGCCGGATATCTGGAGATCCGCAAGGAAGGCGGCGGCCGCAAACGCCGCACCAAGGTACGGCTGACGAGCCGCGGCCGGACCGCCTTCGAGGGACATGTGGCCGCGCTCCAGGCCATCGTCGAGGGCGCGGGGCCCGCCGCGGCGGCCGCGAAGGCGCCGGAGGCCGCCGCCCCGACGGCATCAGTCACCCAGCAACGGCAACACCACGCGAAGGCGGGCCGATGACGACGACCGACCACCAGCCCGTAGTCCAGGCCGTGACGGCTCCGGCACCCACGGGCTCCCCCACCCCCCAACCCGTCATCCGGGTGCGCGACATGCGGATGTCGTACGGCGGCGCTCATGTCCTGCACGGCATCGACCTGGACATCCACCGCGGCGAGATCTTCGCGCTGCTCGGCCCCAACGGCGCCGGGAAGACCACCACCGTCGAGATCCTGGAGGGATTCCGGCAGCGCTCCACCGGCGAGGTCGCCGTGCTGGGCACGGACCCGGCGCGCGGCGACGACGCCTGGCGCGCACGGATCGGGCTGGTCCTTCAGTCCTGGCGCGACCACCGCCGCTGGCAGGTCGCCGAGCTGCTGACGCACTTCGCCACGTACTACCCGCGGCCGCGCGACCCGGCCGAACTCCTCGCCCTGGTGGGCCTCACCGAGCACGCCCGCAAGCAGGTTGACCGGCTGTCCGGCGGCCAGCGCCGCCGGCTGGACGTCGCACTCGCCATCGTCGGCCGCCCCGAACTCCTCTTCCTGGACGAGCCGACGACCGGCTTCGACCCCGAGGCCCGGCGCGACTTCCACGATCTGGTCGAACGGCTCGCCCGCGACGAGGGCGTCACGATCCTGCTCACCACCCACGACCTGGCCGAGGCCGAGCGGCTGGCCGACCGCATAGCGATGCTGGTCAACGGCCGGATCCGGGCCCACGGCACCCCGTCGGAACTGGCCTGCAGGGCCGCCGCCCGGGCCGAGGTCCGCTGGACGGCGCCCGACGGTACGGCCCGGCGCGAACGGACCGAGGACCCGTCCCAGCTGGTCTGGGAACTCCACCGGGAGACGGGGGGACCGGTCGCCGACCTGGAGGTCCGGCGACCGACGCTGGAGGACACCTATCTGCACATGGTCCACCGGGACGCCGGGGACGGCGCCGGCACCGGGACCACGGGCGCGAGCGGGGCCATGGCCTCGGACGGGGAGAAGCGAGCCGCATGAGGGGGACCGACATGACAGCCGGGACGGAAACTGCTGGGACGCAAACGGCTGGGACGGAAACGACAGCGTCGACGGACACGACCGAGGGGGCCGGCACCACGCCGACCACGCCCCCGGCGCCGGCGGGCGCCACCGGCCCGGTCCGCCCGACCGCTGTGGCACCCCGGGAAGCCGGCGCTCCGCACCCCCGCCGCCGCTACTGGCGGGCCGGCTTCCTGCGCGGCGGCATCGAGCTGCGCCATCTCCTGCGCAACCCCAAGGAGTTGAGCGGCCATCTGGTCAATGTCGTCGTGGCACTGATGGTCGCCGGCTACATCAGCGACAAGGTGCCCGGCACCCAGATCCCGATGGCCCATCTGACGCTCTCGGGCTTCGCCGCCTATCTGCTGCTCCAGATCGGGCTGGTCAACCTCCCGCAGATCCTGGTGACCGAGCGCGAGGAGGGCGCGCTGCTGCGGCTGCGTGCCACCCCCGGCGGCATACCGGCCTATCTCATCGCCAAGTCACTGCTGGTGGTCGCGATGGCGTTCGGCACGCTGGTCCTGCTGCTGGGAACGGCCGCGCTGTTGGTGGACGGCCCGCTGCCGCACGGGCCGGCAGGCTGGCTGACGCTGCTGTGGGTCAGCGCGCTCGGCCTGCTCGCCGTCGTTCCGCTGGGAGCGGCCATCGGCGCCGTGCTCCCGAACCCCCGTGAAGCCCTTGCCCTGATCATGCTGCCCGTCATGGCACTGCTGATCACCTCCGGGGCGATGTTCCCGCTCGGCTCGCTGCCCTCGGTGGTCCAGAAGATCGCCTCGGTCTTCCCGCTCAAGTGGATGGCGCAGGGCCTGCGCTCGGCGCTCCTGCCGGACGCCGCCCGCGCCGCGGAGCCGGCCGGCTCCTGGGAACTCCCGACCGTGGCCCTGATACTCACCGCCTGGGCCGTCCTCGGCTTCCTCCTCGCCATACCCCTCCTCCGCCGCGCCGCCCGCCGCGAATCCGGCTCCCGCCTCGCCGAACGCCACCGCAAGGCGTCGCTGAGCGGGGGACGGGGGGTCTGAGGACGGGCGGGGGCAAGGGGGCCGGGCGGGGCGGGGCGGCCTGGGCGGCGCGGGACCGTCTGCTCTGGGACCGCCTGCTCAGGTTCCGTCTGCGCGGGGACCGTCTGCACAGGGGACAGACGGTCCCGCGGCGGCCGGGCCGGTCGATCCGGGGAGGGATGGGCGGCCGGAGGCACGCTCGATCCGGAGAGGAACGGCCGGGGGCACGCTCGATCCGGCGGCACTCCGCGCGCCCGCTCTGGCCCGACGCCGGCGCCGGAGCGGGCCCCGGGAAGTCTCGGGAGCGGGCCCGGGAAGCCTCGGGAGCGGGCCCCGGGAAGCCTCGGGAGCGGGCCCCGGGAAGCCTCGGGAGCGGGCCCCGGGAAGCCTCGGGAGCGGTCTGACCAGCGTCTTCTCCCCCGCCCCTGCCATGCTCCCGGTGTGCGTTGGCGTCGTACCCCCAGCCGATGATGGAGTTGTGTCATGACGTTCACGGACCGAGACCGAGCCGTAGAGGCAGCCGTCGCGCGGGGGCTGGTGGGGGCCGAGGAGCCCGTGGTCGGGCTGCTGGACATCGCCGGGATCCGGCGTTCGGTGGGTGAACTCCGCGCCGCGTTCGAGGAGTTCACCGCTCCGGGCACCCCGATCCTGCACGCCTTCGCGGTGAAGGCCGCCTCGCTCGTGCCCGTACTGAAGCTGCTCGCGCAGGAGGGGCTCGGCTGCGAGGTGGCCAGCCCCGGTGAGCTGGCGCTGGCCCGTGCCGCCGGGGTGCCGGTCGCGCGGACCGTCCTGGACTCGCCCGCCAAGACCTTCGCCGAGCTGCGGGAGGCGCTGGCCCTCGGGATCGCCGTCAACGCCGACAACCCCGAGGAACTGGCGCGGATCGACGCGCTGATGGCCTCCGCGCCGAGCTCCGCGCCGATCGGCCTACGGGTCAATCCGCAGATCGGCGGCGGCACCATCGGGGCGATGAGCACCGCCACCGACACCTCCAAGTTCGGTGTCGCGCTGCGCGACGAGGGCGCCCGCGAGTGGGTCGTCAACGCCTTCCTCGCCCGCCCGTGGCTGACCCGGCTGCACGCCCATGTCGGCTCGCAGGGCATGCCGCTGGAGCTGATGGCGGCGGGCGTACGGGCGCTGTTCCTGCTGGCCGAGGAGATCAACGAGAAGGCCGGCCGGCGCCAGATCGACACCCTCGACATCGGCGGCGGACTGCCGGTGAATTTCTCCTCGGACGCCCAGAGCCCGACCTACCACGAGTACGCCGCGCTGCTCCACGCGGCCGTGCCCGGGCTGCTGTCCGGACGCTACGGCCTCGTCACCGAGTTCGGCCGCTCACTGCTCGCCAAGCACGGCACGGTCCTCGCCCGCGTCGAGTACGCGAAGTCGGCCGGCGGCCGGCCGATCGCGGTCACCCATGCCGGCGCCCAGGTCGCCACCCGTACGGTCTTCGTCCCCGAGGCATGGCCGATCCGGGTCGCCGGCTACGACGCCGAGGGGCGCCCCAAGACGGGCGCTCCGGTCGGCCAGGACATCGCGGGGCCGTGCTGCTTCGCGGGTGACCTGGTCGCCGAGAACCGGCCGCTCCCCCTCCTGGAGGCCGGCGACCACGCCGCCCTCCTGGACACCGGCGCGTACTACTTCTCCACCCACTTCGCCTACAACTCCCTCCCCCGCCCCGGGATTTACGGCTACGCCCCGGACTCCGACGGCGCCCTCCGCTTCGCGACCATCCGCACCCCGCAGACCCTGGAGGAACTCACCACGGAGAGCGGCTCCGCCCATGCGGCGTCCCTCCACGACCTCGGCCGGCCGTAGCCGAGCCGCCGGCCGGCGGGGACGGGGACGGGGACAGGGACGGAGACCGGGGCGGGCCAAGGCAGCAGTCAGAAACGGCGTCCCAGGCCGGCGTGCCGGAGCGGAGTCCAGGAACGGAATCCGGGAGCGCACCCAGGAGCGAATCCAGGAGCAGCGAGAGCGCCGCACCCCGCGGACGCCACCGGAACGGGTGAGGTCCGCCCCGCCTGCCTCACGTCACTCCACGCGCCGGCCGTTCCGCATGCCGCTGCGCTCCCCTGCCCGGCCCTCGCTTGGCCCCGGCTCACTCCACGAACAGCCCCCGGGCCGCCGCCCGTGCGTCGAACTGTTCCAGGCGGGCCTGGGCGTCGGGCAGGGCGTCGCACATGGCTTCCAGGAGGACGCGGCCCAGGAGCATGGGGGCGCAGGCCGTGTCGAAGGCCAGGCCGGTGCCGACGGGGGCCGGGAGGAGGAGGTCGGTGTGGTGGGCGACGGGGGCGAAGGCGCTGTCGGCGACGGTGACGACGGTCAGACCGGCCGTGCGGGCGTACTCCAGCGCGTCCACGACCTCGCGGGGGTGGCGGGGCAGGGCGAAGCAGAGGAGGGCGCTCGCACCGGCGCGTACGGCGGCGTCGATGCGGTCGGTGAGCATGGTGCCGCCCTCGTCGAGCAGCCGGACGTCGGGGTGGACCTTGCGGGCGAAGTAGCTGAAGCCGGCGGCCTGGGCGGTGGCGGCGCGCAGGCCGAGGACGGGCAGCGGGCGGGAGGCGGCGAAGAGGCGGCCGGCCTCGATCACCGGCGACGGGTCGGCGAGGGCGGCGGCGAGATGGCGGAGGTTGTCGATCTCGGCCTGCACGGCCTGCTGGTACTCGTTGTAGGAGCCGGTGTCGTCGGGCTTGTCCGTGGGGGCGACCTCACGCAGATGGCGGCGGAGCGCCGGGTAGCCGTCGAAGCCGAGGGCGACGGCGAAGCGGGTGACGGACGGCTGGCTGACACCGGCCAGTTCGGCCAGTTCGACGCTGGAGAGGAACGGCGCGTCGGCGGCCCGGCGCACCATGCAGTGGGCGATCCGGCGCTGGGTGGGGGTCAGCCGGTGGCCCTCGAAGAGCTTCTGGAGCCGGGCGGCGGTGCCGGTGTCCATACCCGTGTCCGCACCGGCATTCATGCCGGCGTCCGGCCCCTCGGCGCCCCGCGCGCCCCGCGTCGTACCGGCCAGGTCCCGCGACCCGTCGCCGCCCGCGCCACCCGTCCCACCGGTGCCGCCCGCGCCACCCGCACCGCCGCCGTTGTCCCCGTCCCCGCTCATCGCCTCTTCTTCCCGGCCCGGTCGGGGGCCTTGTCCTGTGTCGACCGACTGTACGGAATTCCTGGCCCGCTCCGGTCCCGGGTACGCCACGCGATCCGGCCGTACGGGGCCGCCCCGGGCGCCGGCGCCCGCCGAGCCGCCGGCCCGCCCCGCCGCACACCCACGCCCCTCACACCCCCGCCACCCCGTCCAGCAGCCCCATCGCCACCGCCACGTCATCGGTCAGCGGACGGTCCTCCATCCGCGGGTCGAGGGCCTCCGCGGCCAGCGAGAAGGCGGTGGCGAGGGGAAGGCCGGGGTCGGGTTCCAGGGAGCGCATGCGCAGGGCGCGGATGGCGGCGACCAGTTCGCAGGCCAGGATCTGGCGGTAGTAGGTGCAGGCGCGCAGGGCCTGGCGGGCGCCGAGGGAGGCGAAGCTGGCCTGTTCCTCGACGCCGCGGGAGAGGACGGCGTGGCCGAGTGAGGCCGGGTGGGAGACCGCGCGCATCTCGCCGAGCGCCGCGCCGGCCGCGTATTCGAGGATCATCACGCCGGAGCTGGCGGGCGCCGCGTCGCCCAGGAACGGCCGCAGCCGGGTGAGGTCGGGCTCGGAGAGCGCGGCGAGCCGGGCGGTGGACAGCCGGGCGGTCTGGAGCACGGCGAGCCGGAAGGTGTCCAGGGCGAGCGCGGCATGCGCGGCGTAGAAATTGCCGTGGTGGTAGGCGGCCTGGTCCTCGATGCTGATCAGCGGGTTCTCGGCGGCGGCGTTCACCTCGACGGTCAGCACCCCGTCCAGGGTGTCGGCGGCGTCCAGTGCCGGGCCGTGTATCTGCGGCAGACAGCGGAAGCCGTACGGGTCCTGGATGCGGCCGAGGGGAGCGCCGGGGCGGGTCGGGATGCCGGAGAGGGCGCGCAGCCGGGCGGCGGCGGCCGCGGAGCCGGGGTGCGGGCGGGCGAGCATGACCGGCTCGGCGAAGGGTTCGTAGGAGCCGCCGACCGCGAGGAGGGAGAGCGCGGCGACCGGGAGCGAGGCGGCCAGCAGCCGGCGCAGTTCGTCGAGGGCGAGCGCCGACTGGCCGAGGGTGAGGGCGTTGCTGCTGATCAGGGCGAGGGCGTCGTTGTTGTCGAGGGCGATGGGGGCGGGGGCCCGGCCGCCGGGCGCGCAGTGCCAGGGGTGTTCGCCGGCCAGCGCGAGGCCGGTCTGGGCGAGCGCGGCCAGGTCGCCGGTGCCGACCGCGCCGTGTTCGTTGACGACGGGGTGGGCGCCGGCGTCCAGGGCGTCGAGCAGGGCGGTGATGACGGCGGGGTTCAGGCCGGCGCCGCCCGCCAGCAGCTGGTTGGCGCGTACCGCGAGCATGGCCCGGACCTCGCGGGCGGGCAGCGGGTCGCCGATCGCGCCGGCGTGGCTGCGCAGCAGCCGCAGTCCGTGCTCGGCGTCGGCGGCCCCGACGTCCTCCGTGCGGTTTGCGCCGACGCCGGTGCTGCGCCCGTAGACCCGGCCGCCGGCGGCGAGGCGGCGGGCGGTTTCCCAGGATTCCCCGGCGCGGGCGAATGCCTTGGGGTCGGGCGCCGTGGGGTGTGCGGTGCGCTCGGCGAGGGCGGCGATATCGGTGGTGCGCAGAGCGCTGCCGTCGAGCGTGATGCGTCGGCCGTTGTCCAGCATGTGGGAAACCAAGGGGCTCAACTCCCTCTTTTAACGCGCTTTATGAACGGAAGTCCGACACCTCGTTCCGTACGGTGAGCCGAAGTAAAAGGCGGGGTAACAGGCGATGCGGTCCCACCTATTGACTTCTATTCACGTGCCTAAGACTCTGCATGATGCTATGCAGGCCGGGCAAGGGGCAGCGGATGATCAAGTTCGACGCAGTCAGCAAGCGATACCCGAATGGCACCACCGCCGTGGACGAGCTGTCCCTGGACCTGCCCGAGGGCGGCGTCACCGTCCTCGTCGGCTCGTCGGGATGCGGCAAGACGACCACCCTGCGGATGGTCAACCGCATGGTCGAACCGACATCCGGCACGATCAGCGTCGGCGGCCGCGACATCCTGGAGGCGGACGCCGCCGAGCTGCGCCGCGGCATCGGCTACGTCATCCAGCAGTCCGGTCTCTTCCCTCACCGTACGATCCTGGACAACATCGCGACGGTCCCGCTGCTGCTGGGCTGGGGCCGGCGCAAGGCCCGCGCCCGCGCCGCCGAGCTGCTGGAGCTGGTCGGCCTGCCCGCCGACGCCGGCAAGCGCTATCCGCACCAGCTCTCCGGCGGCCAGCAGCAGCGCGTCGGCGTGGCCCGTGCGCTCGCCGCCGACCCGCCGGTCCTCTTGATGGACGAGCCGTTCGGCGCGGTCGACCCGGTCGTCCGCACCCAGCTCCAGAACGAGCTGCTGCGGCTCCAGGAGGAGCTGCGCAAGACCGTCGTCTTCGTCACCCACGACATCGACGAGGCGGTTCGGCTGGGCGACCGGATCGCGGTCTTCCGCACCGGCGGCCGGCTCGTCCAGTGCGCCGCGCCCGCCGAGCTGCTGGCCCGTCCGGCCGATGACTTCGTCGCCGACTTCCTGGGCGCCGAGCGCGGTCTGAAGCTGCTCTCGCTCACCGGCCTCGCGGATGTGCCGTACGCCCCCGGCGGGGCGATACGCGCGGACGAGCCGGTCGGCGGGATCTCCCGCGACGGCGACCGCTGGCGCCTGGTGACCTCCTCGCGCGGCGCACCGCTGGGCTGGCTGGACACCGACGCGCTGCCCGCCGCGGGCACCGCCGGCGAGGCCCCCCTGGAGGCCGTACGGCCGCTGCGCGACACCGACTCGCTCCTCTCCGCGCTCAACGAAGCCGTCTCCTCCCCGGCCGCCGCGGTCGCCCGGGTCACCGAGGACGGCGTCCTGACCGGCCTCACCTCCCGCGACGCCATCCACGAACGGGCCGGCCGCAGCCACGCGGAGGCGGGCCGGGCGGCGGCCGCCACGGAGCCCACTACGGAGCCGCGCGCCTCCGGGGACGCCGAGGACGCCGCGCCCCGCAAGACCGCCTCCGCCCCGGAGCCGTCCGCCCCGGAGCCCTCCGCATGACCATCGAGTGGGGCTGGTTCCCCGACCACGCCGACGAGATGGCCAAGCTCACCGTGGACCACCTCGCCACCGCCGTCCCCGCGGTCCTCCTCGGCCTGCTGATCGCGCTGCCGCTGGCGGTCCTCGCGCACCGGATACGGCCGCTGCGCGGCTTCATCCTGGGCGCGTCCAACATCCTCTACACCATCCCCTCCCTCGCCTTCTTCGTCCTGCTGCTGCCGGTCACCGGCCTGACCCGCACCACCGCGATCGTCGGTCTGACCGCGTACACCCTGGTCGTGCTGGTGCGGAACACCGTCGAGGGCCTGGACGCGGTCCCGGTCAGGGCCCGCGAGGCGTCCCAGGCGATGGGGACCCGGCCGCTGCGCACCCTGCTCACGGTCGAGCTGCCGCTGGCCCTCCCGGTGATCATGGCGGGGGTACGGGTCGCCACCGTCATGTCGATCTCCCTGGTCAGCGTGGCCAGTTACATCGGCTACGGCGGCCTCGGCCAGCTCTTCACCGACGGCTTCCAGCGCAACTACCCCACCCCGGTCATCGCCGGTGTGGCCCTGACCCTGCTGCTCGCCCTGGTCGCCGACGCGCTGCTGGTGACCGTCCAGTGGCTGTGCACCCCCTGGCGGCGCGGCACCACCTCCCGGCAGCGCACCTCTCTGTGGCGGAAGGCAGCGTGACGCGCCGATGCTCGAACTCCTGAAGAACCTCGCCGCCTGGCTGACCAGTTCGGCCCAGTGGTCCGGCCCCGAGGGCATCGCCACCCGCGTCCTGGAGCACCTGGAGTACTCGCTCCTCGCCACCCTCGCCGCGGCCGTGATCGCGCTGCCGGTCGGCCTGCTCATCGGGCACACCGGCCGCGGCGCCTTCCTCGCCGTCAACCTCTCCTCCTTCGGCCGGGCGCTGCCCACCGTCGGCCTGGTCACCCTGGTGTTCCTGGCGGGCGGGCTGAGCGTCTGGCCCGTGTACGTGTCGCTGGTCGCGCTCGCCGTGCCCGTGATCATCACCAATACGTACGCGGGCATGGCCGCCGTCGACCCCGAGGTCAAGGACGCCGCCAAGGGCGTGGGACTCCGCGGCCACCAGGTCCTCTGGCAGGTCGAACTCCCGCTCGCGCTCCCGCTGATCATGACCGGCGTACGGCTGGCGACCGTGCAGGTCGTGGCCACCGCCACCATCGCCGCCTATGTCAGCTTCGGCGGGCTGGGCCGCTATGTCTTCGACGGCCTGGCGCAGCGCGACCTGGTGCAGGTCCTCGGGGGTGCGGTCCTGGTGGCCGTGCTCGCCGTCGTCGCCGACCTGGCGCTGGGCGGGCTGACGCGGCTGCTGTTCCGCGGCCGCCCGGCCGCCGCCCGCTGAGCATCCGCCGCCCCCGTCCCCTCCGTACGTCCCGAGGAGTCCCGCCCATGAACCGTCGTACCGTCCTGACCACGCTCCTCGCCGGCGCCTCGGCCCCGCTGCTGGCCGCCTGCTCCTCCGGCATCACCTCCCTCAAGGGGGACGGCGTCGGCGGCGACAGCGGCAGCAGCAGCGGCGGACTGACCATCGGCACCGCCAACTTCACCGAGAACCAGATCCTCGGCTACCTCTACGCGGGCGTGCTGAACGCCGCCGGGGTCAAGACCACCGTCAAGCCCAACCTCGGCTCCCGCGAGATCGTGGTCCCCGCACTGCGCTCCGGCGATATCGATCTGCTCCCCGAATACCAGGGCAGCCTGCTGCTCTACCTCGACAAGAAGGCCACCGAGACCGAGGCCGGCGCGATGCAGAACGCGCTGGCCACCGTATTGCCCAACGGCCTCGAAGTCCTCCCGTACGCCGCCGCCGAGGACCGCGACAGCTTCGCCGTCACCCGCGAGACCGCCGACCACTACGGACTGAAGACGCTCGCCGATCTGCGCAAGGTCAACGGCAAGCTGGTCTTCGGCGCGGCCGCGGAGATGAAGAAGCGGGTCGTCGGGGTCGTCGGCCTCAAGGAGCAGTACGGCGTGGAATTCAAGGAGTTCAAGGCGCTGGACTCGTCCGGTCCGCTGGTCAAGGGCGCCCTGAAGAAGGGCGACATCGATATCGCCAATGTCTTCACCACCGACGTCGACACCGCGGAGAACGGCTGGGTGCTGCTCCAGGACCCCAAGCACCTCATCCCGGCCCAGCACATCGTCCCGCTGATCGCCGCCCGCAAGGCCGACTCAAAGATCCGCAAGGCACTGGCCCGTCTGGGCAACACGCTCACCACCGCCGACCTCACCGAGCTCAACCGCCTCGTCGACAAGGAGAAGCAGGACCCGGACCGGGTGGCCGAGGAGTGGCTCAAGAAGCGGAAGCTGGGCTGATCGCGTCGCCGCCGTAGCGGAGCGGAAGCCCGAACAGCGGGAACAGCCGCTCGGTGTCCAGGAAGGACTGGAGCGCGGTGACCCGGCCGTCCGCCGTCTCGATGACCTGGATCGCCCAGGGCGCACCGTCCGCGCGGTACTGCCCGAACGCCGGCCGGCCGTTCGCCCGGACCGGCACCAGATGTGACCCCTCGCAGCCCTCGCCCGGCCCGCGCAGCCACTTCAGGATGTCGGTGCGGCCGCGCAGCCACAGCGCGTACGGCGGCATGGACAGCGTGGAGTCCTCGTGCAGCACGGCGGTGAGCGCGTCCATGTCGAACCGCTCGAAGGCGTCGACATAGCGCCGCAGCAGCGCCTGCTGGGCGTCGTCCAGCGGCGGCGGCTCGTCGGCGGCTCGGTCACCCGACGCGGCGAGGGTGGCCCGGGCCCGCTGCAGCGCGCTGTTGACCGAGGCGACCGAGCTGCCCAGCAGCTCCGCGACCTCGCTCGCCGACCAGCTGAGCACCTCCCGCAGGATCAGCACCGCCCGCTGCCGGGGCGCCAGCCGCTGGAGCGCGGAGACGAAGGCGAGCCGGATCGACTCCCGGGCGACGGCGGTCTCCGCCGGATCCCCGGCGGACGCCAGCACCCGCTCGTCCGGAACGGGCCCGATCCAGGTCGTCTCGGGCAGCCCCGTACCGATCGGGCCGTCCACGCTCGACGGGGAGGCGAGATCCATCGGCCGGGCCCTGCGCTGACTGCCCTTGAGCAGGTCCAGGCAGACATTCGTGGCGATGCGGTAGAGCCAGGACCGCAGCGAGGAGCGCCCCTCGAACCGGTCGTAGCTCCGCCAGGCCCGCACCATGGTCTCCTGCACGGCGTCCTCGGCCTCGAACGCCGACCCCAGCATCCGGTAGCAGTAGCCGGTCAGTTCGGTACGGTGCGCCTCCAGCCGGTCCACCGGCTCCGCTTGCGGCACGCCCCGGCCCTCCGCAGCGGCTTCGTCGCCCGCGGCGGCTGCACTCACCGCGGCTTCACTCGTCGAGGACCGCTTCATCGAGGACCCGCCCATCCGCCCATCGGCCGACCACCGGTACACACGCCCCGACCGTACCGGAGCGCCCGGCACCAGTCTGCTCCCCGGCCCGCCGCTGTGCAGCCGGGGGCGGGGCCGTCGCCCCCGGGGGTCCGCCCGGCCGGTCATGACAGCACGCGAATCGGGCGCCCAGCCCGCACCCTCACCCCCGCCCCGGCTCCGCCGCCGACCCCCGTTCCGAGAGGCGAGGGGCGCAGAGGATGCGCTTGCGGCGGACGCGGCGGCCCTCGATGGCGGCGACGGCGAGCCGGGCGGCCTCCTTGGCGATCTCGGCCAGGCCCCAGTCGACGGTGGTCAGGGGCGGGGTGAGGACCCGGGAGACGGGGTGGTCGTCGAAGCCGACGACGGAGAGGTCGCGGCCGACGGTCAGGGATGCCTCGGCGGCGGCCGCGTAGACGCCGTAGGCGATGGAGTCGGAGAAGCAGAAGACGGCGGTGGGCGGGGCGAGCGCACCGGCCGGGCGGCGGCCGTCGGGACTGTTGGCCAGGACCCGGCGGGCCATCGCGGTCGCCGCGTCCAACTCCTGGGGGCAGGGCAGGACTTCGGCCTCGATACCGAGACGGTCGGCGGCCTCGCGGACATAGACGTCGGCGGGGCGGTCGGGGGTGGAGGGGCCGGTGGGGGTCAGCACGGTGACCCGGCGGTGGCCCAGCCCGCGGAGGTAGTCGAGGACGGCGTCGATGCCCGCGCGGTTGTCGAAGAGGACCTCGCCCGCCGTACGGGCCCGGCTCAGCGCGTCGCCGATGGAGACCACCGGCACCGCGTCGGCGATCTTCGACCAGCCCTCGGCGGAGGGGTCGACGGGCGAGACCAGCAGACCGTCCACCCGCTGGTCGCGCAGCTGCTTGGCGAGGGCGAGTTCGCGCTCGGGGTCGCCGCCCGCGTCGAGGATCAGCGCATAGCGGTCACCGGCCAGCAGCTCGCGCCCTATGGCCGCCATCAGCTGCTGCTGCCACAGGTCCTGGAGGTCACCGGCGAGCACCCCGACGGTGCTCGTACGGCCGCTGGCGAGCGCGCGGGCGATCGGGTCGGCCTCGTAGCCGAGCTCGGCGGCGGCCTTGCGCACCCGCTCCTCGGTCTCCTTGGAGACATG
The DNA here is from genome assembly GCF_042724075.1 of Streptomyces sp. NPDC127097. Lineage (NCBI taxonomy): Bacteria > Bacillati > Actinomycetota > Actinomycetes > Kitasatosporales > Streptomycetaceae > Streptomyces > Streptomyces sp. NPDC127097. The sequence goes on from NZ_JBHXFI010000066.1 coordinate 26,514, forward strand.
CTTGCCGCGCAGTGCGTAGGAGACGGCGGCGGTGGAGAGTCCGGTGGCCTCGGCCACCTCGCGGAGGGTGGTGCGCTTATTGGGCCTGGCCATGTCCGGAAGCCTACCCAAGGAGGGCGGCGCACCCGGCCTCGATGCGGTCTTCCCGGTGGGGTGCACGGCTCCGGCGGCTCGGGCACTCCCTTGACAGCGGAAGCTGTTAACCGTTTCACTTAAACGCATCAGTTAAACGGTTAAGTGAAACGGTTCAGGGGCCGGTCCGGCGAGCCGCCCCGCGTGCGCCGCCCGCCCGGCCGTCCGTCCGCCCGTCCGCCATCCCGTCCACCAGTCCGCCAGCCCACCAGTCCACCCGCCCGACCGCGCCGTCCCGGAGGGAGGCCCGTGGCCACCGACGTCCACCAGCACATCTGGCCGCCCCAGTTCCTCGCCCTGCTGCGGTCCCGCACCGCGCCGCCCCGGCTCGACGGCTGGACGCTGCACCTGCCCGGTGAGCCGCCGTACGCCGTCGACCCCGCCGACCACGGCATCGCGGCCCGCGCCCGGCTCGCCCGCGCCGACGGCCTGGACCTCGCCCTGGTCTCGCTCTCCAGTCCGCTCGGCATCGAATACCTGCCGCCCACGGAGGCCGCCCCGCTGCTCACCGCGTTCCACGACGGCGCGCTGGAGCTGCCCGCCCCCTTCGGCGTCTGGGCCTCGGTCTGCCTCTCCGCCCCCGAGCCGGACACCGCGGCGCTGCGGCGCGAGCTGGCGCGCGGCTGCGTGGGCCTCCAGCTCCCCGCCACCGCGCTCCTCGACGCCGCCGGCTGGGCCCGCTGCGCCCCGCTGCTGGAGGTCCTCGCCGAGCAGGACAAACCGCTGTTCGTGCACCCCGGCGCGTCCCCGGCCGCCGAGCCCGGCGCGCCCGCCTGGTGGCCCGCCCTGGTCCCGTACGTCCAGCAGCTGCACGCCTCCTGGTTCGCCTTCCGCGCCTTCGGCCGGCCGCGCCACCCGGAGCTGCGGGTCTGCTTCGCCGCGCTGGCCGGCCTGGCGCCGCTGCACGGGGAGCGGCTGGTCGCCCGCGGCGGCGGCCGGGACCGCGGCCGGGTGGACTGCCGCGCCTTCTACGAGACCTCCTCCTACGGGACCCGTGCGGTGGACGCCCTCGTACGGACCGTCGGCATCGATGTGGTGGTCAGCGGCAGCGACCGCCCGTACGCCGCCCCCGTCCTCCCCGACCTCGGCGCGGACGCCGCCGTCCACGCCCTGCGCCACACCAACCCGGCCCGCCTGCTGGGCCCGACGAAAGGAGCCCGCCCATGACGGACACCACCTCCCAGGCCGACACCGCCCGTGAGGTCCCCGACGGCGAGCAGCCGTTCACCGCACTGCCCGCGCGCAACCTCGACAAGCGCGAGCTCCAGGCCCTGGTCGACGAGCTCGCCGCGCGCCCGGAGCTGTGGCGCGAGCAGGTCGCCTTCTCCGACACCGAGCGGCACTACGCCTCGCTGTACCGCGATGAGTTCGTGGACGTCTGGCTACTCTGCTGGACCCGGCAGAACGACACCGGCTGGCACGACCACGACCTCTCCTCGGGGGCGGTGCATGTCGTTCAGGGCGTCCTGACCGAGTCCAACCCGCGGATCGGCGGCGCGCATCCGGCCACCGCGGTCGGCGCGGGCTCCTCGTTCTGCTTCGGGCCGGACCACATCCACCGCCTCACCGGGGCGACCGACGACGCGGTGTCGGTGCACGCCTACTCGCCCCCGTTGTGGCGCCTGGGCCAGTACGACATCACCGAGGACGGGCTGATGCGGCGGGTGTCGGTCTCGTACGCCGATGAGCTGCGGCCGATGGGCGCGGCGGCGGCCGTCTGAGCCGGCCGGCGTGACCAATAAAGAACCGGCCGGCCGTTACCAGTAATTAACCGCGGCAATCGATCCCACCTATTGACCTTCCATTCATCGACGTCGATCCTGCATGAATCCATACAGGCGACGACCCGAGGCGGATTCATGGCAGGTGTGGTCGAACGGCGCTCCATCGACGTCGTCCCCGACGACGAACGGCACGGCAGCGCGGTCAGCCAGTTCACCCTCTGGCTGGGCGCCAATCTCCAGATCACCGCCGTCATCACCGGCGCCCTGGCCGTCGTCTTCGGGGCGAACGCCTTCTGGTCGCTGATCGGGCTGCTGCTCGGCAACCTCCTGGGCGGGGCGGTGATGGCCCTGCACTCGGCGCAGGGGCCGCGGCTCGGACTGCCGCAGATGATCACCTCCCGGGCCCAGTTCGGGGTGCGCGGGGCGGTGGTCCCGCTGGCGCTGGTCATCGTGATGTACATCGGCTTCTTCGCCAGCGGCAGCGTGCTGGCCGGGCAGGCGGTCGGCGAGCTGACCCACCTCGGCGAGACACCGGGGATCGTGCTCTTCGCCGCGGTCACCGCCCTCGCCGCGGCCGTCGGCTACCGCCTCATCCACACCCTCGGCAAGATCGCCGGCCTGGTCTGCGCGCTGGCCTTCGTCTACCTCGGCATCCGGCTGGTGCAGCGCGCCGACCTCGGCGCGCTCCTCGCCGACCACCGCTTCGGGCTGCCGGTCTTCCTGCTCGCCGTCTCGCTCTCGGCCTCCTGGCAGCTGGCGTTCGGCCCGTACGTCGCCGACTACTCGCGCTACCTCCCGCGGCACACCTCGGCGCGCGCCACCTTCTGGTGGACGCTGTCCGGCTCGGTGCTCGGCTCGCAGTGGTCGATGACGTTCGGCGCGCTGGCGGCCGCCGCGGCACCGGCCGCGTTCGTGGGCCACGAGGTCGGCTACATCGTCGGCCTGGGCGGCGCCGGACTCATCGCCTCGTTCCTCTACTTCGTCATCGCCCTCGGCAAGCTCACCATCAACATCCTCAACACCTACGGCGGCTTCATGTCGCTGGTCACCAGCGTCAGCGGCTTCCGCGGACAGCGCACCCTGTCGCCCCGCGGCCGCTCCGCGTACATCGCCGGGATCATGGTGGCCGGCACCGCCGTCGCGCTCCTGGGCAAGGACTCCTTCCTGACGTCCTTCAAGGACTTCCTGCTCTTCCTGCTGACGTTCTTCACGCCCTGGTCGGCGATCAACCTCGTCGACTACTACCTGATCTCCAAGGAGCGTTACGACATCCCGGCGCTCAGCGACCCGGCCGGCCGCTACGGCGCCTGGAACGTCCGGGCCCTGACGGTCTATGTCCTCGGGGTGCTCGCCCAGCTGCCGTTCCTGGCCACGCACTTCTACACCGGCCCGCTGGTGGCACCGCTCGGCGGCGCCGACGTCTCCTGGCTCGTCGGACTGGCCGTACCGGCCGTCCTGTACTGGCTCGCCGCCCGTCGCGACACCGCGCGCATGGTGGCGCCCGGCCCGCGCCAGGAGGAGAACTCCCCCGTCGGATCGGGGGGTTAGCCCCAGCGCGCCGCCCGCCCGCGGCCCGTAATCTCGCAGCATGGCGACACACGACCCCGATCTGCGGAAAGAACTCGACGCGACCCTCCAGACGCGCAAGGAACTGGGCCCGGAGTACGAGTCGGAGCTGCTGGAGTCCTTCCTGGAGAAGCTGGAGGCGAACGTCGACCGGCGAGTGCGGCGGCAGCTCGCCGAGCAGCAGATCCAGGTGGCACGCGGCACCCTGCCGCCCCGCCCCGCGGGCCCCGGCCGGGAGTTCTGGGAGCGGTTCGGGGTCGCCGCCTTCTCGCTGGTGCTGGCCATCCCGCTGTCCACGGTCGCGGCGGTGAACACCGGGCTGCCGGGCCTGCTGGTGACCTGGGCCGGCATCGTCGGCGTCAACGCCGTGCACGGCGTGATCCGGTGGCCCGCGCTGCGGGCGCGTACGGACCGTCGCGACGGCGCGCGGGACTGAGGCTCCGGGAAGCGGGCCGGGAGATGTTGCGGGGACCGCCGCACCCCGGCCGGAGCCGGGGGCGGGACGACGGCGGTCCCCGCAAGGGACGCGCGTCCGGGTCAGGGCCGGCCGTCGCGTCCGGGCGGCGAGAGTGGAGGTCCGGGAGCCGCTCCGGAGTTCCGTTTCGCCGTACACCTGCACTCTGCCCGCCGTGTGTTAAGTGCGTGCTGCCGGCACATGACGCATACGTTCACTTTGCGGCGGCGGCCCGTTTCCTGACGGCCACTTGACGCCGTGACGGGTGCCCGGGACCGTCCGCGGCCGGGGTGCCCGGCGCCCGCCGCGGGGGACGGCCGCCGGGACCTCCTGCTACTTGCCGGCCTCGCGCGCCAGATAGGCCAGCAGGTCCTGCCGGCTCACCACGCCCTTCGGCTTGCCCTCGACGAGGACGATCGCGGCGTCCGCCGTCTCCAGCACCGCCATCAGATCGGCGACCGGCTCGCCCGAGCCGACCTGCGGCAGCGGCGGGCACATGTGCTTCTCCAGCGGATCGGTCAGCGAGGCGCGCTGGGTGAACAGCGCGTCCAGCAGCTCCCGCTCGACGACCGAGCCGACAACCTCGGCGGCCATCACATCGGGGTGCCCGGCGCCCGGCTTCACGATCGGCATCTGCGAGACGCCGTACTCGCGCAGCACCTCGATCGCCTCGCCGACGGTCTCCTCCGGGTGCATGTGCACCAGCGAGGGCAGCGCGCCCTCCTTGTGCTGGAGCACCTCGCCGACGCGGGCGGCGGCGCCGCCCTCCTCCAGGAAGCCGTAGTCGGCCATCCACTCATCGTTGAAGATCTTGGAAAGGTAGCCGCGGCCGCTGTCCGGCAGCAGCACGACGACCACATCGTCCGGGCCGAGCTTCGCGGCGACCTCCAGCGCACCCACCACGGCCATCCCGCAGGAGCCGCCGACCAGCAGGCCCTCCTCCTTGGCCAGCCGCCGGGTCATCTGGAAGGCGTCCTTGTCCGAGACCGCCACGATCTCGTCCGCGACCGTGCGGTCGTAGGCGGTCGGCCAGAAGTCCTCGCCGACGCCCTCGATCAGATACGGGCGCCCGGAGCCGCCGCTGTAGACCGAGCCCTCCGGGTCCGCGCCGATGACCTTGACCCGGCCCTCGCTGGCTTCCTTCAGATAACGGCCGGTGCCGCTGATCGTGCCGCCGGTGCCGACACCCGCCACGAAGTGGGTGAGCCGCCCCTCGGTCTGCGCCCACAGCTCGGGACCGGTGGTCTCGTAGTGGGAGCGCGGGTTGTTCGGGTTGCTGTACTGGTCGGGCTTCCAGGCGCCGGGCGTCTCACGGACCAGCCGGTCCGAGACGTTGTAGTACGAGTCCGGGTGCTCGGGGTCCACGGCGGTCGGGCAGACCACCACCTCGGCTCCGTAGGCCCGCAGCACATTGATCTTGTCCGTGGACACCTTGTCCGGGCAGACGAAGATGCACTTGTAACCCTTTTGCTGGGCGACGATCGCCAGGCCCACACCGGTGTTGCCGGAGGTGGGCTCGACGATGGTGCCGCCGGGCTTCAGCTCACCCGACTGCTCGGCGGCCTCGATCATCCGGACGGCGATCCGGTCCTTGACCGACCCGCCGGGGTTGAAGTACTCGACCTTCGCCAGGACGGTGGCCTGGATCCCTCGAGTGACGTTGTTGAGCCGCACGAGCGGGGTGTTGCCGACCAGCTCAATCATCGAATCGTAAAACTGCACGGTGGTCTCCGCGGTCAGGGGCACGCTCTCCTGCGCCCGTACGGCCAGCCTATTGCCCGGGTCCGTTAGAGGAACCAGGCGTTGCGTTCCGTGCGGGAACGGGCAACACCCTGTTGTAGGAGTTCTTGCCGTTTCAAGAGCGCGTCCGGCCCCGGGCCGCGGCGCGCCCGCACTGTACGGGGAGGTGCCCGGCCCATGCCGATGACGATGTCCAGGGCGCGAGTGGCCCGGCGGATCGCCACCGCTGCCGCGTTCGGCGGCGGCGGGGTCGGGCTGCTCGGCGTCGCCGCCGTCGGGGTGCTGCTGACCGAGGTGCGGCTGGCCCGCCGGACGGTGGGCGGCTCCAGCGACATCCCGCCGTGCGCCGACGGCCGCTACGGCGCCGCCTTCGGCCACCGCACCGACCGCCCGCCGCTGCGCCTGGGCTTCCTCGGCGACTCCACCGCCGCGGGCCAGGGGGTGCACCGCGCCTCCCAGACACCGGGCGCCCTGCTCGCCTCCGGGCTGGCCGCGCTCTCCGAGCTGCCGGTCGACTTCCGCAATGTGGCGCTGCCCGGCGCGCAGTCCGACGACCTGGCGCGCCAGGTCGAGCTGATGCTGGCGGCGGACACCGAGATCCCGGACGTCTGCGTCATCATGATCGGCGCCAATGACGTCACCCACCGGATGGCGCCCGCAGAGTCCGTACGCCATCTCGCCGAGGCGGTGCGCAGGCTGCGCGCGGCGGGCTGCGAGGTGGTCGTCGGCACCTGCCCGGATCTGGGCAGCGTCGAGCCGGTCTATCAGCCGCTGCGCTGGGTGGCCCGGCGGCTCTCCCGGCAGCTGGCCGCCGCCCAGACCATCGGCGTGATCGAGAGCGGCGGCCGTACGGTCTCCCTCGGCGATCTGCTCGGCCCCGAGTTCGAGGCGCGGCCGCGGGAGCTGTTCGGGCCGGACAACTACCACCCGTCGGCCGAGGGCTATGCCACCGCCGCGATGGCCGTGCTGCCGACGCTGTGCGCCTCGCTCGGTCTGTGGCTGGAGGAGGAGCGCCCCGAGCCGGCCCGTGGCGAGGGCATCCTGCCGGTCGAGCAGGCGGCCGCCGAGGCGGCTTCCGAGGGCGGCACCGAGGTCACCGCCTCCCGCGCCCCCTGGGCGCTGCTCAAGCACCGCAGACGCCGTCAGCTGCCCACGGCGGAGCCGGCCGGGCCGTCGTCCGTCACCCCGTGAGAGAGCGGGCGCCGGAGCGGCGCTGAGCGGCGCGCGAACGGAACGGGTCGGGGCCGTCCGGGAATACCCGGCGGCCCCGCCCCGTTCCCATAAGCGCCCGCTTAGAAAAGAGGCCCGCATCACAGCACGCACCCCGTGACCTCAGCAGTACGTGCAGGTAACTTCCCTCACAGTCCGCCCTTTTCCCGCGCACCTGGAGCCGTGTGATGCCCGAAGCCGTGATCGTCTCAGCCGCCCGCTCCCCGATCGGCCGCGCCTTCAAGGGCTCACTGAAGGGCCTGCGGCCGGACGACCTGACCGCGAAGATCATCGAGACCGCGCTCGCCAAGGTCCCCGAGCTGGACCCGCGCGACATCGACGACCTGATGCTCGGCTGCGGCCTCCCCGGCGGCGAGCAGGGCCACAACCTCGGCCGCATCGTGGCCGTCCAGATGGGGATGGACCACCTCCCGGGGTGCACCATCACCCGCTACTGTTCCTCCTCGCTCCAGACGACCCGTATGGCGCTGCACGCCATCAAGGCCGGTGAGGGCGATGTCTTCATCTCGGCCGGCGTCGAGACCGTCTCGCGCAGCATCAAGGGCAGCTCCGACGGCCTGCCGGACACCCACAACCCGCTCTTCGCCGACGCCGAGGCCCGCACCGCGGCGCGCGCCGAGCAGGAGGGCGCCGACTGGCACGACCCGCGCGAGGACGGTCTGATCCCGGACGCGTACATCGCGATGGGCCAGACCGCGGAGAACCTCGCCCGCCTCAAGGGCATCACCCGCCAGGACATGGACGAGTTCGGCGTCCGGTCCCAGAACCTCGCCGAGAAGGCGATCAACGACGGGTTCTGGGAGCGGGAGATCACCCCGGTCACACTCCCCGACGGCACGGTCGTCTCCAAGGACGACGGCCCGCGCGCCGGTGTCACCGTCGAGGGCGTCTCCGGCCTCAAGCCGGTCTTCCGCCCCGACGGCCTGGTGACCGCCGGCAACTGCTGCCCGCTGAACGACGGCGCCGCGGCGCTGGTGATCATGTCCGACACCAAGGCGCGCGAGCTGGGCCTGACCCCGCTGGCCCGGATCGTCTCCACCGGCGTCTCCGGCCTCTCCCCCGAGATCATGGGATACGGCCCGGTCGAGGCCAGCAAGCAGGCGCTGCGCCGGGCCGGCCTCTCGGTCTCCGACATCGACCTGGTCGAGATCAACGAGGCGTTCGCCGCCCAGGTCATCCCGTCCTACCGGGACTTGGGCATCGACCTGGACCGGCTGAACGTCAACGGCGGCGCGATCGCCGTCGGCCACCCCTTCGGCATGACCGGCGCCCGTATCACCACCACCCTGATCAACTCCCTCCAGTGGCACGACAAGCAGTTCGGCCTGGAGACGATGTGCGTGGGCGGCGGCCAGGGCATGGCGATGGTCATCGAGCGGCTGAGCTGAGCCGCAGCGAAGGGTGGAGGCCGGGTGCGAGGAACGAGCGCCCGGCCTCCGCCCGCAGCGGAGGCGAAGCTGAGCGCGACCACGGGCACGAGCGGCTGAGCTGAGCCGCGGCGTCATCGCTCCACGGGGTGTGCGCGGGAAAACGGACCAACTTCCGCCCCGCGCACACCCTTCGCGCTCGCGTGAACACGGGCGGCGACACGGCGTGACCTGCGCCACTCGTTAACGAGATCGCGACCCAATCTCCCCCAGGATTGTGACCAACGCCCTGGGGGAGCAGTGTTCTTGCAGGTCAGCAGGGGGGTGCCGGCCCATACGACGCCCTGACTCCCCTCCATTTCGGGACATAGGGCACAAGGTGCGGTCGCCGACCACCGGCAGGCTGATGTAGGAAGTCGGAGAACAATCTGCTAACGGGAGTACGCCGGTGACCGAGCCGCAACCAGGCGTGATCCCGAGCGAGCGCATCCAGGGGGTCGCCCGGCCCGACGGCCGGCGGAAGTCCGAGTACCGATGCGCGGCCCCTGGGAACAGGGCCGCCGAGCGAAGTGGGGAGGACGCATGAGCGAGCGCCCCCGAGCGGGTCGAGAGGTGCGCGTCTCGCCCATGTGGAACCGAACGGAGAGAGGTTTCGGCGTGAGCGAGCTCTGCGAGCGAACCAACGAAGGGGGCGCGCCTCGCGCATGCGGGGCCGAGCGAAGCGAGGTTTCGGCATGAGCGAGCTCTGCGAGCGAACCAACGAAGGGGGCGCGCCTCGCGCATGCGGGGCCGAGCGAAGCGAGGTTTCGGCATGAGCGTCCACACCCTCGTCGTGCTGGTGGCCGCGGCCACCGCCGTGGCGCTGGGCGCCGCCGCCCTGCACACCGCCCGCGGTCTGCGCCGCCAGATCGCCGAGCTGCGCGCCGAGCTCCTCGCCGCCCGTCAGGACACCGCGAACGGTGCCGAGCCGGCGCATCCGGCCGCCGCGGCCATCCCGGCCGCCCGCACCGTCCCGGCCGCCGAGACCCCGCTCGCGGACATACGTGCCGCCGTCGCGGACGCGCTGGCCGAGGAGCGGGAGCGCGAACTGGCCGAGGCCCGCGCCTTCTGGGCCGCGCAGGAGGCCCGGGACGCCGCCGACGCCCCGTCCCTGCTCGGCGGACTCGTCGGGCTCGGCGACGAGGGGCTGCTGGACCCCCGCGCGGACCAGCGCGAGCCGTCCGAGCGCCCGGAGTCCGACCGGCTCGACACCCAGCCGTTCCTGCCCCGTCAGGCGGATCTGGCCGGTCTGGAGCCGCTGCTGGGCCCGGACGCCCTGGAGGCGATGGATCACCTGGAGTCCATGGAGGCGCTGGAAGCCCTGGACGCGCCGGAGTTGGAGCCGGTCGAGGAGACCGAGTCCGCCGAGCTGGCCGCCGCGCGCCGGCGCCACCCCTCGCACCCGGACTTCTCCCCGTCCCCGGTGATCAGTGATCATGAGCGCACGGTGGCGCGCCTGGAGGAACTGGCGCAGGACGCCACCCCGCTCGCGGACGTCCGCCCCGGCCCGCTGGGCACCCTGGACGTCTATGTCTTCGCCGACGGGACCACGCTCTGTCTGACCCCCGGGCAGCGCGAGACCGCGGAGCGCGTGGCCGACGCACTGCACGCGGGGCGCACCCCCGTACTGCTGGGCGGCTCCGGTATCTCCGGGGCGTACGCGCTGACCTTCTCCTGGGGCGAGACCCGCGAGGAGAGCGTCTACATCCTCGCGGACCGTGTCATCGCCTCGCTCTGACCCCGCACGGCGGCCCGGCCGACAAGGTCCGGCCCTAGTAGCGGTCCGCCACCGCCCGCACGCATCGCACGGCCTCCGCCAGTTCGTCGGCGGGGGCCACTTTCGCGTCAGAGTTCGCCGTCCCGTCGGCCGGGTGTGCCGCCGCGGCCCGCAGCGCCTCGACAAGATCGTGCCCGGCCACCGCCAGTTGGTCGCCCGCCGCGAACATCCCCGCGTCCGGCAGCTCGTACGGCGGCTCCCCCGGCCGCTCGATCAGCTGCGCCCGGGTCGCCAACTGCCGCGCCAGTGCGAGCGCTTCGGCCGCGGCGCCCTGGTCGAGCCTGCTCTGGGGCAGCGCTCGGAGGCGGTCGGCGAGGGCGTCCACGGCGGTCTGCAAGGGGGTCACGTCAAGCACGTCGTGAGCCTATGCGCCACTCCCGGGTGGTTGCCAACGCCCGAACGCTCAGGCACGGTGGCCTGAAGAACCAGCATCGACCGCGTCCGGAGGCGCCGATGTCTCAGCTCTTCTCCGAAGAGACCCACCGGAACATGCTCTCCCGTATCCCGCACTGCACCGGCCGGGAAATCTCCGACTGGCTCCGTACCGTTGACGAGGGCCCCGCCCTCTTCCGCTTCGATGAGAAGGTCAGCTGGCTCCGCGGCGAGCACAACCTCGCCTACGGCCACGCCAAGGCAATCGTCCACGAATACGATCTCAGGCGCGCCGCGCGCAAGTTCTGAGCACGCCGCCGGGCTCCGTGCCGGCCCGGCTCAGAACATTCCCCTCATCCGGCACTCCGCACGTCGAAGGGCCCGCGGGGCGTGCGCCCGCCGGCCCGTCGACGGGGCAGCCGGGCGCCCCCGGCGCCCCGCGTCCCG
>NZ_JBHXFI010000067.1:0-2298 GCF_042724075.1 Streptomyces sp. NPDC127097
CACCAACCCGGTGCGGGCCCCGCCCTCTTCTCTGCCGCCGTACGGCGTTACGCGCCCTCGACCGCGTCCCGCTCCCGCGGCCGGCGCCGGTCCAGGACCAGTCCGACCGCCAGTACCACCACGGCCGCGACCACCGACAGCACCATCTGCTTGCGCCCGTCCGGGTCGTAGAACATGTAGCCGATGACGAAGAGGATCAGCCCGATCGTCGCGTACGTCAGCCACGGGTACAGCCACATCCGCACCGTCAGCCGCTCCGGCGTCTCCCGCTCGATCGTCCGGCGCATCCGCAGCTGCGAGAAGCAGATGACCAGCCAGACGAACAGCGCCACCGCGCCCGACGAATTCAGCAGGAACTCGAAGACGGTGTCCTTCGAGGTGTAGCTGAAGATCGTCGCGATGAAGCCGAAGGCGACCGACGCCCAGATCGCGACCGCCGGGACGCCGCCCTTGTTGACGGTGGCGAACGACTTCGGCGCATCCCCGCGCTGGCCGAGCGAGAACGCCATCCGGGAGGCGGTGTAGAGCCCGGAGTTGAGACAGGACAGCACCGCGGTCAGCACCACGATGTCCATCACGGTGCCCGCGTACGGGATGTCCAGCGACTCCAGCACGGCCACGTACGGGCTCTTCTCCACCGCCTTGGAGTCCCACGGCAGCAGCGTCACGATCACCGCGATCGAGCCTATGTAGAAGAGCGCGATCCGCCAGATGACGCTGTTGACGGCCTTGCGGACGGCCTGCACCGGGTTCGGCGACTCGCTCGCCGCCAGCGTGACGATCTCGCTGCCCATGAAGGAGAAGACCACCAGCAGCATGCCGGAGAGGATCGCCCCCGGACCGTTCGGCAGGAAGCCGCCGTGCCCGGTCAGATTCTCCGTGCCGACCGGGTCACCGCCCGGCGGCAGCCCGAAGACCGCCAGCGCACCGATCACGATGAACACGACGATCGCCACGACCTTGATCCCGGCGAACCAGAACTCGAACTCACCGAACGAGCCGACCGAGACCAGGTTGGTGCCGGTCAGCACGATCATCACCAGCAGCGCCCAGGCCCACTGCGGGACGGCCGGCACCCAGCCGGTGAGGATCGCGGCGGCCGCGGTCGCCTCGACGGCCAGCACGACCGACCAGAAGAACCAGTACAGCCAGCCGATGGTGAAACCGGCCCAGCGGCCCATCGCCCGGTCCGCGTAGGCGGAGAACGACCCCGACGTGGGGGAGGCCGCGGCCATCTCACCCAGCATCCGCATCACGAGCACGACCAGCAGGCCGGTCAGCGCGTACGAGAGCAGGATGCCGGGGCCGGCGGCCGCGATCCCGGCGCCGGAGCCGACGAACAGACCGGCGCCGATGACCCCGCCGATGGCGATCATCGACAGATGGCGGTTCTTGAGTCCTGCTTGCAGCCCGTCCTGTGACTGCCCCCCGGAGGGTCCGCCGCCGGGTTCTCCGGTCGTCGGAACCGCTGTGGTGGTAGGCGGGTGCGCGCCCATGTGCACCGTCCTTCGTGGTTCTCGGATGGATCCCTCGCATTAGATCTTCGTTAACCGTGGATTGGAAGGTCTGCCGCCGGATTGTTGTGTGAAACCCTGGATGGTTGCCCGATGCACTTGCGTACAGAAGGCGCGGGGTGGCTTTCTGTACACGGCCCGTGGGCAGACCCAGCCGCGCCTACCCGGCGGCGGGCGTGTCACACTCATCGCATGCGCGTGTACCTCGGTTCCGACCATGCCGGTTTTGACCTCAAGAACCACCTCGTCGAGTGGCTCAAGGCCCAGGGCCACGAGCCCGTCGACTGCGGACCCCACATCTACGACGCCCAGGACGACTACCCGCCGTTCTGCCTGCGCGCCGCGGAGAAGACCGCCGCCGACCCGGACGGCCTCGGCATCGTGATCGGCGGCTCCGGCAACGGCGAGCAGATCGCCGCCAACAAGGTCAAGGGCGTCCGGGCCGCGCTGGCCTGGAGCGAGGAGACCGCCAAGCTCGGCCGCGAGCACAACAACGCCAACGTCATCTCCGTGGGCGGCCGGATGCACACCCAGGAAGAGGCGACCAAGTTCATCGAGGTCTTCCTGGCCACCCCCTACTCGGGTGAGGAGCGGCACACCCGCCGCATCGAGATGCTCTCGGCCTACGAGACCACCGGCGAACTGCCCGCCATCCCGGCCCACCACCCGCAGGGCTGACCCCCGTTCATCCCGTCGCCCGCCCCCCCCGGCCGCCGGGGCGGGCCGGGGCGGCCCCAGATGGACCACCGTGCCCGGCGGGCATACGAACAACCCCCGCCCCCCC
>NZ_JBHXFI010000067.1:2308-36711 GCF_042724075.1 Streptomyces sp. NPDC127097
GCCCAAGGCCTGTCCGTACATCGAGGACCTGTCACAGAGGAGACCCCGTGCCCGAGGGGCATACGATCCACCGCCTCGCCCTGGACCACCGCTCCCGCTTCGAGGGCGAACGGGTCCGGGTGAGCAGTCCGCAGGGCAAGTTCGCGGACGGTGCGGCCCTCATCGACGGCCAGGTCATGACCCGCGCCGAGGCGCACGGCAAGCACCTCTTCCTGGGCTTCGGCCCCGACCGCTGGGTCCATGTCCACCTCGGCCTGTTCGGCAAGCTCGGCTTCGGCACGGCCCCCGCCCCGCCGCCCACCGACACGGTGCGCCTGCGGCTGGCGAACCCCGCCGCGTACGCCGACCTCCGCGGCCCCACCACCTGCGCGCTGATCACCGACGCCGAAAAGCACGCGATACACGACCGGCTCGGCCCCGACCCGCTGCGCCCCGGGGACGACGGCACCCGCGCCTGGCAGCGGATCTCCCGCAGCCGGACGACCATCGCGGCGCTGCTGCTCGACCAGAAGGTCATCGCCGGCGTCGGCAACGTCTACCGCGCCGAGGTCCTCTTCCGGCACCGGATCGACCCCTACCGCGCCGGCCGTGACCTCACCCGCGCCGAATGGGACGCCCTCTGGGCCGACTTGGTGTTCCTGATGGCCGAGGGCGTCCGGCACAACCGGATCGACACCGTCCGCCCGGAGCATCTGCCGGAGGCCATGGGCCGCCCGCCCCGGGTCGACGACCACGGCGGCGAGGTCTACGTCTACCGCCGCGCCCACCAGGGCTGCCACATCTGCGGCAGCGAGATCCGCACCGCCGGCCTCGCCGCCCGCAACCTCTTCTGGTGCCCGGGCTGCCAGCCGGGCACGGGCGGCGGCTGACGGCCGCGGCCTCCGCCCGGGGCCGCCGCAGGGGGAGAGCCCTCAGAACCCGTGCGGCAACCAGGGCGCCACATCCGACCCGAACGCCACCGAGGCCGCCGCCAGCGCACCCGGCCGCAGCTCCCGGACGGCGCCCGCCGCCGCCAGTGACATCAGGGTGAACCCGCCCAGATACGCCGACCCCAGCTCCCGTACGGACAGCGCCAGCTCGGCCGGGTCCGTGGTCCGCGCACAGACCGCGCCGGTCCCGTCGCCGGTCAGCCGCCAGCGCCCCGCGTTCCACGGGCAGAACGGGTCGGCGACCTCCAGCACCACGTCCACCGGCGTCCGGTACGTCCGCGCCGCCAGCGCCGCGCCCACCTCCACCGGCCGGACGAACAGCGACTCCCGCAGCACGAGCCCGCACCGCCGCATGTCCCCGACCAGATGCGGCAGCGCATCGTCCACCGGCCGGGTGCGCACCGACACCGACGACGTCAGATCGATCCCGAAGAGAAAGCGCCACAGCGCCGCGTACACCACCGGGTCCAGCGCCTCCAGGTGCCGCACCCGCACCACGCCCGCCGGCCCGGCGTCCTCCCAGACCACCTTGACCGCATAGCGCGCATAGCCCCGCACCTCGCCGTCCACCTCGGCCAGCACACACTGGAGCTCCCCGGCCCCCGCCCGCTCGCCCGGCGGGTCCAGCACCGCCATCCGCGCCCACCCGGGCCGCCGCGCCAGCATCCCCGGCCGGGTGGGCACGAGCCGGGCATAGACCCGCTCGCACTCCGCCAGCGCGGCCGCCGGGTCCGCCGGCCGCAGCCGCACCGCGTCCGTGCCGGGCAGCTCGGGGGCGGCCAGCCGCACGGTGTCCACGGTCAGCCGCATGTCCAGGGCCGCCGCACCGTAGCCGAACCGGCCGTAGATCGTCGGCTCCGAGGCGGTCAGCACCGCCAGCGGCTCCCCGCGCTCCCGGACGTCCGCCAACTGGTGCCGCATCATGGCCCGCAGCAGCCCGCGGCGGCGGTGCGTCGGCTGCACACTGACCATCGTGACCCCGGCCACCGGCACTTCGGCGCCGCCCGGCACGGTGAGCCCGAAGGAGAACGCCCCCGCCGTGGCGACACAGTCCGCGCCGTCCCAGACGCCGAACGAGCGGCCGGTCTCGGTGAGCTCCCGCCGGAGGGCCCGCTGCTCAGGGCCCGGGGGCGGCTCGCCGAACGCCCGGTTCAGCGCATCCGACCAGGCGTCCCATTCGACGTCCCGCAACATCCGTAATTCCGTGGCCATACAACATCCCTAGCGCACGCTCCATAGCGGCGCGACCGCATTTCGAACGGGGTTTCCCGGGAATTTTCCGGGCCGACGTGCGGCGAATCGACGCACCGCCGAACGGGTGGATAAGGTCCCAGAGCGATGACCAGCGGCCAGGGAACGGAAACCCTGACGGCCCGGATGCACAAAGGACTGCACCGGGCCCGCATCGGCGTGCGCAAGGCCGGTGTCGACTACTTCCGCGGCGAGGGCTCCGACCGGTTCGCGCTGGCCGCCCTGCTCATCGCCATACCCGCCATCGCCGCGGGCACACTCTGGTGGCCGGAATGGATCGCCCCGACGGCGCTGGTCCTCCCGGTCATCGCCGGCGGACTGCTGTTGCGGCCGGCCAACCTCCTCGTCCTGTACGGCGCTTCGGCGACCGCGCTGGTCGTCGAGTCCGCGCTGTTCGGCCCGTACGACGAAGGGCCAGAACGGATCACCCCGGGCACCGTCCTGGTCGTCGCCGCGGTCGGGCTCTTCGGGCTGCTCATCGCGCAGTTCCGCAGCCGGGTCGGGGTGCCCTGGCGGCGCGGCGGCACCATGCTCTTCGACCTGCGCGAACGTATCCGCGTCCAGAGCAAGCTGCCCAAGCTGCCGCAGGGCTGGCACCACGAGATGGCGCTGCGCCCGGCCGGCGGGCAGTCCTTCTCCGGCGACTTCGTGGTGGCCTCCCGCACCCACGGCGGCACCATCCTCGAAGTGGTGCTGACCGATGTCTCCGGCAAGGGCATGGACGCGGCCTCCCGCGCCCTGCTGCTGTCCGGCGCGTTCGGTGGCCTGCTCGGCTCGCTGCCGCCGCACGGCTTCCTGCCCGCCGCCAACGGCTATCTGCTGCGCCAGGACTGGGACGAGGGGTTCGCGACCTCCATCCACCTCGTCCTCGACCTGGAATCCGGCGACTACGAACTCCTCTCCGCCGGACATCTGCCGGCCCTCCAGCTCAGCGCCGGCACCGGCCGCTGGGAGGAGAAGGCGGGGGACGGGCCGCTGCTCGGCGTCTACGACGGTGCCCAGTTCCACCCGGTCAAGGGCACGTTGCGGACCGGCGATGTGCTGATGCTGTTCACCGACGGCCTGGTCGAGGCCGCCGACCGCGATATCGCGGAGGGCATCGACCGGCTGACCGGCGAGGCCGACCGCTATGTCACCGCCGGCTTCGCCGGCGCCGCCTGGCATCTGATCGAGGCCGTCGCCAAGGACGTCAACGACGACCGGGCGCTGCTGCTGATCTGCCGGGACGCGTGACGGGGGCGGCGCCGTAGGGGGCCGCGGCCCGTCGGACGCTCTTCCCGGGGGCGTACTTCAGCCGTTTCCGCGGGCGTTCCCCACGCACTGCGGGGCCGGGCCGCGGGCCATGACATGGCGGGAACCGACCGCGTCCCGCTCCGGCCGGAAAGCACGGGCGCTCAGGCGCTGACGCGGGCCCGCGCCGTATCGGCCGGGTCCTTCCGGAACGCCCAGGCCATCGTCGGCTCCATGGCGAAGCGGAACACCCGGCGGACCGGAGGGGTGCACAGGGCCGTCACGATGCCGCCCGCGAGCAGCGTCACCGCGATCTCGCCGAGCGGGGTGTGCAGCCAGGCGTAGTCGTCGAACCAGCCCCAGAACCGCGAGCCCTTGGCCAGGAAGCCGTGCAGCAGATAGCCGTAGAGCGTCCCCGCGCCCAGCACCGTGAACCAGGTCCGCCGGGTCGGCACCCAGGCGAAGAAGCAGGCCACCATCACGATCGAGCAGCCGAAGAGCGCCAGCGTCATCACCGCGCCGATCCACCAGGTGGTGCCCAGCTCCTGGGCGCTGTCCCGGTGGTAGAACCACGCCGAGGACATCCGGGGCGCCGCCCAATAGGCCATCACCAGCGCCGCGGCGAAGACCGGCAGTGAGGCGATCCGCACCGCCCGCCGCTGCACCATCTTGAAGTGCTCCGGCCGCAGCGCCAGCCCCAGGACGAAGAACGGCAGGAACTGGAGCACCCGCTGGAGGTCCAGATCGTCACCGATGTCCGGTGACACGGAGGCGAGCACGGCGATGGCCACCGCGAGCGGAATCGGCCAGCGCACGACCTGCCACAGCGGGGTGGTCAGCCGCCAGATGAACAGGGCCACCAGGAACCACGTCAGGAACCACGGGTCGAGCAGGCTGATGGGGTGCCCGGGATCGTCGTCCGCCCAGCGCTTGAAGAAGGCATAGGCGGTCTCGAAGAGGATGTAGGGGACCGCGACCCCCGTGACCAGCCGCTGCAACCGGTCCTTGCGCATGTCGAAGCTGCGCGAGAAGTAACCGGAAATGATGATGAAGGCCGGCATGTGGAAGGTGTAGACGGTCATGTAGAACGCCTCGGCCGCCCGGCTCTTGTCGGTCAGCGGCTCCCAGGCGTGCCCCATCGCCACCAGCACGATGGCCAGGTACTTCGCGTTGTCGAAGAACGGGTTACGGCCACCGGTCTTCGGAGTGGGCGCCGCCGCGCCCTCCGGCACGCCGGACGGCTGGGCCGTGGGCCCGGTCCGGTCCGTGCCCGCCGCCCGCTGAGCAGGGGGCAGGGCGCGTCGGGGTGTCGGGGCAGCGGGAAACATTTGACGCACGATAGCGGCGGTCGGCGGGCGCGTAAAACCGTGTGCGGCGCCTTCGTTATTTCGTTGGGTGCCGCTTCGGAGAGCACCCGGCATAAAATCCGCAATCGCCGGAGCGGGACCCCTGCCGCACCGCCCGATTCACCCCCTTTCATCCCACCAAATCGGGCCGTATCCCCCGCAAACGACTCTGGGGGAATGTCCCATTCCTTAGTCTTATGTCCGAATGCTAATAAGCCTTCCAAGTGGCCCGTAAAGCAGTGACGGATGCCACGAATTCCCTATTCCCACGGGCCGGGAAAACGATCAGAATGCCGCGGAGGAATGATCGGCGGGAATTACCGACGCCGCGTCAGGCGGGGGAAATTTCCCGTCCGTGAGCCGGCTGCGTCCCGGGGTCCCACGCGGCCCCGCGCGGCCCTCGCGCCGTCGCCCGCTCGTCACCCCTACACCACCCCGCGGTAACCCCCCGGCCACCAGCGGCCGGAATCGGGCAAAGCGTTGGCCGATGATTCGTCACCGGCCTGCGATGGGCATGGAGTTGGTGGCACGATGAGTGCAGGGGGGTGTGCGCGGCATGCCCCCGGGCCGGTGAGGCGTTCCGACCGAGGGTGTGATCAGTTGTGGCTCTTTCGCTGTCAGTTGTGCTGCTGTTGGGGATCATCATGATCGTGCTGATCAGAGGGAAGTCGCTCAAGGGTGGCCCGGCGCTCGTCGCCATACTGTTCGGCTTCTTCCTCGCCTCCACGGGCGTGGCGCCGTCGATCAACAAGTTCCTCAACTCCCTGGCGGACACCATCAACCACATCACCTTCTAGGTGGTCCGCCGGCCCTCCGCCAGGCGCCTCTCAAGCATCCCGCCCTACGAGGTCCCGCCCCCGGCCCGCGCCACCGCCTCGCGTACGGCGTCCTCGCTGCGTCCGACCAGCGCCGAACCGTCGTCCGCGGTGATGATCGGCCGCTGGATCAGCCGGGGGTGTGCCGCCAGCGCCGCGATCCACCGCTCACGCGCGGCGTCGGTGCGCTCCCAGTCCCCGATCCCCAGCTCCTCGGCCTCGGCCTCCTGGGTCCGGGTGATGTCCCAGGGCTCCAGACCCAGCCGCGTCAGCACGTCCCGCAGGTCACCGGCGCCCGGCGGGTCCTCCAGGTATTTGCGCACGGTGTAGTGGGCGCCCGCCTCGTCGAGGATCTCCACGGCGGAACGGCACTTGGAACACGCGGGATTGAGCCAGATCTCCATGCGGACCACCTTATTGACCCGCGACCCCGGAGCGAAGAGGTGTGCCGGCATCCCGCTGAGCTCCCCGGAAAGCGGAAAACCCCAGGCCGGCGGCCTGGGGTTTCCTCATGCGAGCGGGCGACGGGAATCGAACCCGCGTAGCCAGTTTGGAAGACTGGGGCTCTACCATTGAGCTACGCCCGCAAGCGCCACAGGTCGCACGGACCTCGGCACGCAGTGCATCCTAGCGGGTCGCGGCGGTGTGCCGCACATCCCTTCTCGGGGACGGTGCGCGTCGCCGCGGACGCCCCCGTGTCCCGCCACCGGGCGCCCCGATAACTGGCAGCCGGAGCGCCGTCGGCCATGTACCCTACGTGTCGCACCGACGGGGTGTGGCGCAGCTTGGTAGCGCGTCCGCTTTGGGAGCGGAAGGTCGTCGGTTCGAATCCGGCCACCCCGACCAGTAGACAGGTCAGCCCGACGGCACCGTCGGGCACCACCCCGGCCCACTGTCGCGCCCCCGCATGATCGGCCGCTGTTCAAGATCGCGTTGTGGGCGTCATCCTCCTTGCGGTTACTATGCAAGCTGCGTGCCCGTGTGTCTGTGTACCGGGCGTGATCGGCCGGTACCGGAACAGCCGGATACGGGCGGATCTCAAGCAGAACCCCAGAAGTCAGCCCCAAGGAGACCGAACCGTGAAGAGCGCCGTGGAGACCCTGAACCCGACTCGGGTTCGGCTCACTGTCGAGGTGCCCTTCGAGGAGCTCAAGCCCAGCCTCGACGCGGCGTACAAGAAGATCAACCAGCAGGTCACGGTGAAGGGCTTCCGCCAGGGCAAGATCCCGGCGCGCGTCATCGACCAGCGGTTCGGCCGCGGTGCCGTGCTGGAGGAGGCCGTCAACGACGCGCTCCCGAAGTTCTACACCGAGGCGGTCAACGAGGGTGAGCTCAACGTCCTCGGCCAGCCCGAGGTCGACATCACCGAGCTGAAGGACGGCGAGCTGCTGGCCTTCACCGCCGAGGTCGACATCCGTCCCGCCCTCGAGATCCCGGACTACTCCGGCATCGAGGTCGAGGTCGACGCCGTGGAGGTGTCGGACGAGGACATCGACAAGTCCGTCGAGCAGCTGCGGGAGCGCTTCGCCACGACCGCCCCGGTCGAGCGCGCGGCCCAGGACGGCGACGTCCTGACGCTGAACCTCGAGGCCAAGGTGGACGGCGAGGTCCTGGAGGACGGCGTCGCCGAGGGCGTCAGCTACACCGTCGGCTCCGGTGAGCTCCTCGACGGCATCGACGAGGCCGTCACCGGCGTCGCGGCCGGCGGCGAGGCCACCTTCACCTCCGAGCTCAAGGGCGGCTCCGCCGAGGGCAAGGAGGCCGAGGTCAAGGTCGAGGTCACCGAGGTCAAGTCCCGCGAACTGCCCGAGCTGGACGACGACTTCGCGCAGCTGGCGAGCGAGTTCGACACCCTCGAGGAGCTGCGCGCGGACAGCCGCAAGCGCCTTGCGCAGATGAAGAAGTACGACCAGGCCACCCAGGCGCAGGAGAAGGTCCTGGACGAGCTGCTCAAGCTCGTCGAGGTGCCGATGCCGGAGAAGCTGCTCGCGGACGAGATCGAGACCCGCAAGCACAACCTGGTCAACCACCAGCTCGGCCAGATGGGCCTCGACCTCGCGAAGTACCTGGAGATCCAGGGCAAGACCGAGGAAGAGTTCGACGCCGAGACCAAGGAGCAGGCCGAGAAGGGCATCAAGACCCAGTTCATCCTGGACGAGCTGGTCAACAAGGAGAAGCTGAACGTCAGCCAGGAGGAGCTCACCGAGCACCTCATGCGCCGCGCGCAGTCCTCCGGCATGTCCCCCGACCAGTTCGCCCAGGCCGTCGTCGAGGGTGGCCAGGTGCCGATGCTCGTCGGTGAGGTCGCCCGCGGCAAGGCCCTCGCGGTCGTCGTCGAGGCCGCCACGGTCAAGGACAGCAACGGCGAGGTCATCGACCTCGACGACGAGGACGAGACCGCCGAGACCGTCGACGCCGAGGCCGCAGAGGCCGCCGAGGCCGCGGACACCGACGAGAAGCCCGGGGCCTGAGCCCCGGTCGCCTCGCGCGAGGACCGCTGATCACGGGCCCGAACACGCACGTCCGCGTGTTCGGGCCCGTGCTCGTACCGGGCCGGTGAGCCTGCGCTCACAGCGAACAGTTATCGATGCGGGATGGCGTTGTCCGACCTGCGCGTTAGGGTCCGTAGATACGAGGGCAGGGGAGTCCCTGAAACCGCGCCGGGGCGACACACGGCGCCGATCCCCGCGCCCCAGAAGACGACGCTGAGACGGCCTGGAGCCGTCCGACAACGAGCAGGTGGACACGTGACGATCCCGATGCCTTCCGCCGCCGCTGAGCCGACCTTCGGTGGCCTCGGCGACCAGGTCTACAACCGGCTGCTCGGCGAGCGGATCATCTTCCTCGGCCAGCCGGTCGACGACGACATCGCCAACAAGATCACCGCGCAGCTGCTTCTCCTCGCCGCGGACCCGGACAAGGACATCTTCCTCTACATCAACTCCCCGGGCGGCTCGATCTCGGCCGGTCTGGCGATCTACGACACCATGCAGTACATCAAGAACGACGTGGTGACGATCGCGATGGGCCTCGCCGCCTCCATGGGACAGTTCCTGCTGAGCGCCGGCACCCCGGGCAAGCGCTTCGCGCTGCCGAATGCCGAGATCCTCATCCACCAGCCCTCCGCGGGTCTGGCCGGCTCCGCGTCCGACATCAAGATCCACGCCGAGCGGCTGCTGCACACCAAGAAGCGGATGGCGGAGCTGACGGCCTTCCACACCGGCCAGACCGTCGAGCGGATCACCCAGGACTCCGACCGCGACCGCTGGTTCTCCGCCGATGAGGCCAAGGAATACGGCCTGATCGACGATGTCATGACCTCCGCCGCCGGCGTTCCGGGCGGGGGCGGCACGGGCGCCTGAGCCCCGTACCACTCGCCCTTCAGCCCCCAGCCCACTTGATCGCCACCAGGACGGTGAACACCACGATGAACAACTTCCCCGGCAGCGGCCTCTACCAGCACCCGGAGTCCGAGTACTCCGGCCCGGTCGCCGAGTCCCGCTACATCGTCCCGCGCTTCGTCGAGCGCACCTCGCAGGGCGTGCGCGAGTACGACCCGTACGCGAAGCTGTTCGAGGAGCGCGTGATCTTCCTCGGCGTGCAGATCGACGACGCCTCGGCCAACGACGTCATGGCGCAGCTGCTGTGCCTGGAGTCGATGGACCCGGACCGGGACATCTCGATCTACATCAACTCCCCGGGCGGTTCCTTCACGGCGCTCACCGCCATTTACGACACGATGCAGTTCGTGAAGCCGGACATCCAGACGGTCTGCATGGGCCAGGCGGCCTCCGCCGCGGCCGTGCTGCTCGCCGCCGGCACCCCCGGCAAGCGGATGGCGCTGCCGAACGCCCGGGTCCTGATCCACCAGCCCTACAGCGAGACCGGCCGCGGTCAGGTCTCCGACCTGGAGATCGCCGCCAACGAGATCCTGCGGATGCGTTCGCAGCTGGAGGAGCTGCTGGCCAAGCACTCCACCACCCCGATCGAGAAGATCCGGGACGATATCGAGCGTGACAAGATCCTGACCGCCGAGGAGTCCCTGGCGTACGGTCTGGTCGACCAGATCGTCTCGACGCGGAAGTCGTCGGTCTCGATCGGCTAGCGATCTTTCGCGAAATGAGCCGGAGCGTTGCCCCCTTGGACCGGTTCGGGACGGAGTGAACCGAGTCCGTCCAAGGGGGGCCCGTACGGGGGGCCCGGCAAGGTACCGTCGATAGGCAAGCACCCGGGTCCGTGGAGCAATACGGATCCCAGGCGAAGGGGAAGCACCTCGTGGCACGCATCGGTGACGGCGGCGACCTGCTCAAGTGCTCATTCTGCGGGAAGAGCCAGAAGCAGGTGAAGAAGCTCATCGCGGGACCTGGTGTGTACATCTGCGACGAGTGCATCGACCTCTGCAACGAAATCATCGAGGAGGAGCTCGCCGAGACCTCCGAGGTGCGGTGGGAGGAGCTCCCGAAGCCGCGGGAGATCTACGAGTTCCTGAACGGCTACGTCGTCGGCCAGGACCCCGCCAAGAAGGCGCTCTCGGTCGCCGTCTACAACCACTACAAGCGGGTGCAGGCGGGCGAGAACGGCCCCGGCCGCGGCGATGAGGGCATCGAGCTCGCCAAGTCCAACATCCTGCTGCTCGGCCCCACCGGCTCCGGCAAGACGCTGCTCGCGCAGACCCTCGCCCGGATGCTCAACGTCCCCTTCGCGTTCGCCGACGCCACGGCGCTGACGGAGGCCGGCTATGTCGGTGAGGACGTCGAGAACATCCTCCTCAAGCTGATCCAGGCCGCGGACTTCGACATCAAGAAGGCCGAGACCGGCATCATCTACATCGACGAGATCGACAAGGTCGCCCGGAAGAGCGAGAACCCGTCGATCACCCGCGATGTCTCCGGCGAGGGCGTCCAGCAGGCGCTGCTGAAGATCCTGGAGGGCACCACCGCCTCGGTCCCGCCCCAGGGCGGCCGCAAGCACCCGCACCAGGAATTCATCCAGATCGACACCACCAACGTCCTCTTCATCGTCGGCGGTGCCTTCGCCGGCCTGGAGAAGATCATCGAGGCCCGGTCCGGTGCCAAGGGCATCGGCTTCGGCGCCACGATCCGCTCCAAGCGGGAGATCGAGTCCAAGGACCAGCTCCAGGACGTGATGCCGGAGGACCTGGTGAAGTTCGGGATGATCCCCGAGTTCATCGGCCGTCTCCCCGTCCTCACCTCGGTCCACAACCTCGACCGCGAGGCGCTGCTCCAGATCCTGGTCGAGCCGCGCAACGCGCTCGTCAAGCAGTACAAGCGCCTCTTCGAACTCGACGGTGTGGAGCTGGACTTCGACCGCCCGGCCCTGGAGGCCATCGCCGACCAGGCCATCCTCCGCGGCACCGGCGCCCGTGGCCTGCGCGCCATCATGGAGGAGGTCCTCCAGGCGGTGATGTACGAGATCCCGTCCCGGAAGGACGTCGCCCGCGTCGTCATCACCGAGGACGTCGTCCACTCGAACGTCAACCCGACCCTGGTGCCGCGGGGCCGCGGTGAGTCGGGGGAGCCGCAGGAGAAGAGCGCGTAGGACGCGCCCGTAGCTGATACCGAACCGCCCGGCAGCGGGAACGCTGCCGGGCGGTGGTGTGTTGTAGCGGCGTATCAGGACTGCGCGCGGTTGCAGGCTTCCTCGGCGTGCGACGCCTTGACGCCGAGGCGCTCCAGCGGCCGCATGCACGGCAGCGGGGGGTTCGCACCCGACGGGCTCTCCGCCCAGTCCTGGCAGACGGTGAGCACCTTCTTGCCCACGACGTAGCCCTTGCTGCTCAAGTAGGCCGTGCAGCCCGCGGTGTCGGCCTGGGCCGGCGCGGTGACGACAAGCGGAAGCGCGGCTCCCGCCACCAGCACTCCGGTCGCTGCCGCGATGCGGCGCATGGTCTGGCGCATGACAAATCCCCCTGGGTAGAACGATCTTGGGTTGGTCGCCGGTCAAGCTACCAGCGACGGGGCTCCCGGCTCCTTCGATTTGGCGCCGACGGCACCCGCCCCCCTGGACACGCCGCCGGACAAGCGAAAGGCGCCCGACGCGGAGTCCCCGTCGAGCGCCTCGGCTCCTGGCCGGCAGCGGTGCCTACTTCTCCTTGCGGACCTCATTGCGGATCTTGGCGGTCTTCTCGGAGAGCTCCTCGGCACCCGGCGTCGAGGCGGTGGCGGGCCCGGCGGCGGTGGGGGCGGCCACCATCTGAACGAGGCCGAGGGCGCTGCTGTCGCCCCAGATGCAGGTGGAGGCGGTGAGGGGCACGGTCACGCCGCCCTGCGAGACCGTGACCTTCTGCGTCCGGCACTTCATCACCGTGCCGTCGAAGTCACTCGGCGAGTACTCGGTCGTCGGAGTGACGTCCTCGATCTTGGCGCCGCGCATGTTCTTCTTCTGGTTCTCGTCGGCCTTCGCGAGCATCTGGTTCACAGCGCCCTCCGGGTCGGCGACGTTTCCGTAGAGACCGGTCACGGTCGCCGACAGCCCGCCCTCAGCCCTGTACTTGCCCTGGACGCCCTTGCTGTTGGTGATGCCGAGGGCCTTGGCCTCCTTGTCGTTCGAGAAGTCCTCGGCTCCCCCTGTTGCGGGGCTCTTCAACTTGGAGAACTGCGCGCTCAGCAGCTTCTCCGGCAGCGAGATCGTGTACGGCTTCACGTCCCCGCCCGAGCCGAAGACGAAGTACGCGCCCACGCCGATCGCCGCGACGGCCGCGACCGCGCCGATGATCAGGCCGATCTTCTTGCCGTTGCCGCCGCTCTCCTCCGGGCCCTGCGGGATCACGCCGTAGGGGGTCTGCTGGCCGCCGTACGGGGCCTGCTGGCCGTAGGGCTGGCCGGGCTGCTGGGGGTAGCCGTAGCCCTGCTGAGGGGGCGCCTGGCCGGCCTGCTGGGGGTAGCCGTAGCCCTGCTGCGGAGGCACCTGGCCGCCTTGCTGCGGGTAGCCGTAACCGGGCTGGGGGGCCGGTGGCTGCTGCGGCTGGCCGTACGGGCCCGGCTGCTGTGGCTGCTGGCCGTACGGGCCGGGAGGCGGCTGGTTGAAGCTCATGGAGCGGTTCCCCTCGTGACAACTGAATTCAGTTGAGTTCTGCGTGTGAAGTTCTGGGTGCTGTGGATGCGCTCCCGACATCCTGTACGACGCCGCTGACAGCCGTTGCCCCGGGGGCGAAACCGATTCGAAGCTGCTACATCCGCGCCCGTACACTGTCCGGCGTGACCGAGAACTCTCAGCAGAGCAAGCACAGCGCCCCCGAACTGCCGACTCAGTACACGCCGGCCGATGTAGAGGGGCCGCTGTACGAGCGCTGGGTGGAGCGGGGTTACTTCGAGGCGGACGAGAAGAGCGACAAGCCGCCGTACACCATCGTCATCCCGCCGCCGAACGTCACCGGCTCCCTGCACCTGGGGCACGCCTTCGAGCACACCCTCATCGACGCGCTCACCCGCCGTAAGCGCATGCAGGGCTACGAGACCCTCTGGCAGCCGGGCATGGACCACGCCGGTATCGCCACCCAGAACGTCGTCGAGCGGGAGCTCGCCAAGGAGGGCGTCTCCCGGCACGACCTGGGCCGTGAGGCGTTCGTCGAGCGGGTCTGGCAGTGGAAGAGCGAGTCCGGCGGACAGATCTCGGGCCAGATGCGGCGCCTGGGCGACGGTGTCGCCTGGTCGCGGGAGCGGTTCACGATGGACGAGGGTCTGTCCAAGGCCGTCCAGACGATCTTCAAGCGGCTCCATGACGACGAGCTGATCTACCGCGCCGAGCGCATCATCAACTGGTGCCCGCGCTGTCTGACCGCCATCTCGGACATCGAGGTGGAGTATCAGGACGACGACGGCGAGCTGGTCTCCATCCGGTACGGCGAGGGTGACTCCTCGATCGTCGTCGCCACCACCCGGGCCGAGACGATGCTGGGTGACACCGCGGTCGCCGTCCACCCGGAGGACGAGCGGTACGCACATCTCGTCGGCACCGAGATCGAGTTGCCGCTGACCGGCCGCCGGATCCCGGTCGTCGCCGACGAGCACGTCGACCCGGAGTTCGGCACCGGCGCGGTCAAGGTCACCCCGGCCCACGACCCGAACGACTTCGAGATCGGCCGCCGGCACGGGCTGCCCAATCTCGCCGTGCTCGACGAGCGCGGGGTCATCACGGCACACGGCCCCTTCCAGGGCCTGGACCGCTTCGAGGCCCGCTCCGCGATCGTCGGTGCGCTGCGCGCCGACGGCCGGATCGTCGCCGAGAAGCGCCCGTACACCCACTCCGTCGGGCACTGCTCGCGCTGCAAGACCACCATCGAGCCGCGGCTGTCGATGCAGTGGTGGGTCAAGGTCGGCCCGCTGGCGCAGGCCGCGGGGGACGCGGTCCGCGACGGCAAGGTCAAGATCCACCCCAAGGAGATGGAGTCCCGCTACTTCGGCTGGGTCGACAACCTGCACGACTGGTGCATCTCGCGGCAGTTGTGGTGGGGCCACCGGATTCCGGTCTGGTACGGGCCGGAGGGTGAGGTCGTCTGCGTCGGACCGGACGAGGAGCCGCCGAGCGGCGAGGGCTGGCACCAGGACACCGACGTCCTCGACACCTGGTTCTCCTCCGGGCTGTGGCCGTTCTCCACGCTCGGCTGGCCCGAGCAGACCCCGAGCGTCGAGAAGTTCTATCCGAACGCGGTCCTGGTCACCGGCTACGACATCCTCTTCTTCTGGGTCGCCCGGATGATGATGTTCGGGCTGTACGCGATGGACGGCACCCCGCCGTTCCACACCATCGCGCTGCACGGCATGGTCCGCGACCAGTTCGGCAAGAAGATGTCCAAGTCCTTCGGGAACGCGGTCAACCCGCTGGACTGGATGGACTCCTACGGCTCGGACGCCGTCCGGTTCACGCTCGCCCGGGGAGCCAACCCCGGCGTCGACGTCCCGATCGGCGAGGACTGGGTCCAGGGCTCCCGTAACTTCGCCAACAAGATCTGGAACGCCACCCGGTTCGCGCTGATGAACGGGGCGACGGTGGAGGGCGAACTCCCGCCCGCCGAGCAGCTGTCGGCGACCGACCGGTGGATTCTGTCCCGGCTGAATTCGGTCGTCGCCGAGGTCGACGCCTACTACGACGACTACCAGTTCGCGAAGCTGTCGGACACCCTCTTCCACTTCGCCTGGGACGAGGTCTTCGACTGGTACGTCGAGCTGTCCAAGACGACGTTCATGGCGGGCGGCCCGGCCGCCGAGGTCTCGCGCCGGGTGCTGGGCGAGGTCCTGGACGTCACCCTGCGGCTGCTGCACCCGGTCGTCCCGTTCGTCACCGAGACCCTGTGGACGGCGCTGACCGGCGGCGAGTCGGTCGTGATCGCCGACTGGCCGAAGGACTCCGGCTTCCGGGACGCGGCGGCCGAGCGTGAGATCGAGACCGTTCAGCAGGTCGTGACCGAGGTCCGCCGGTTCCGCTCCGACCAGGGGCTCCAGCCGGGCCAGAAGGTCCCCGCGCGGCTGGAGCTGTCCGGTACGGCGCTGGCCGCGCACGAGGCCGCGATGCGCTCGCTGCTGCGGCTTCAGCCGGCCGGTGACGATTTCAGCGCCACCGCCTCGCTGCCGGTCGCGGGCG
The DNA here is from genome assembly GCF_042724075.1 of Streptomyces sp. NPDC127097. Classification (NCBI taxonomy): domain Bacteria; kingdom Bacillati; phylum Actinomycetota; class Actinomycetes; order Kitasatosporales; family Streptomycetaceae; genus Streptomyces; species Streptomyces sp. NPDC127097. Next base: position 17,480 of record NZ_JBHXFI010000067.1, read on the forward strand.
CCACGGTCGCCCTGGATCTGTCCGGCGCCATCGACGTCGAGGCGGAGCGCAAGCGCCTGACGAAGGACCTGGGCGCGGCCGAGAAGGAGAAGGCGCAGGCCACCGCCAAGCTCGGCAACGAGGCGTTCCTCGCCAAGGCGCCGGAGAAGGTCGTGGACAAGATCCGCGGCCGGCTGGAGGCCGCGGAGGCGGACATCGTCCGGATCACCGCGCAGCTGGCGGCCCTGCCGAAGGCGTAACGGCGGCAGACCCCGCAGGCCCCTCGTCCGTACGGGCGGGGGGCCTGCGCCGTTGCCGGGGCGGTCCGCGGCCGGGCGGCGGGCGGGGCCCCGGCGGGCAGGGGCCGGGCGGCTGTCCGGGCGGCGGGCGGGGCGTTCTCATCGCGCTCTCATCTGGCCGAGGCACGGTGGACCGGAATGCCGTAGTGGCGGCAGCACCGCACGTCCCGTACCTGAGGAGCCGCGCCCGATGAACAAACCCCTGCGACGGGCGGCGGTGTTCTGTCTGGCCCTGATCGTCGCGCTGATGGGCTGGGTGACCTGGCTCCAGGGCGCGAAGGCGAGCGACTACAAGGAGGACCCGCACAATCCGCGGGTGACCATCGGCAAGTACTCGGCTCCGCTGGGCAACATCCTCGTGGACGGGGAGCCGGTCACCGGCTCGGCCGCCACCTCCGACACGCTGAAGTACAAGCGGACCTACAAGGACGGCCCGCTGTACGCGCCGGTCACCGGCTTCACCTCGCAGATCTTCGGCAGCAACCAGCTGGAGAGCCTCTACGGCGACCTCCTGGACGGCTCCGACAGCCGGCTCCAGACCCCCGCCGACGCGCTGACCCGCCAGCGGGCCAAGGGCGGCGACGTGGCCACCACCGTCGACGCCGCGGTGCAGAAGGCCGGCTACCGGGCGCTGGACGGCAAGAAGGGCGCCGCCGTCGCCATGGACCCGGCCACCGGGCGGACCCTGGGCATGGTCAGCACCCCGTCGTACGACCCGGGGACCTTCGCCGGGTCCGACGGCGCCGACCAGAAGGCGTGGCGGAAGATGTCCGGCGACACCGAGGACCCCGAGGTCAACCGGGCGCTGCGGCAGCCGCTGCCGCCGGGCTCCACCTTCAAGCTGGTGGTCGCCGCGGCCGCGCTGGAGAACGGGCTGTACTCCTCGGTGGACGAGCCCACCGACAGCCCCGACCCGTACACCCTCCCGCACACCCGCACCAAGCTCACCAACGAGAACCGGGCCGCGCCCTGCAAGAACGCGGACATCCGGACCGCGCTCCAGTACTCCTGCAACACCGTCTTCGCGAAGATGGCCGTCGACCTGGGCAAGGACAAGGTGAAGGCGCAGGCCGAGAAGTTCGGCTTCAACGACGGCAAGGTGGACACCCCGGTGCGGGCCGGCAAGAGCGTCTATCCCGGGAACATGGACGAGGCGCAGACCGCGCTGTCCGGGATCGGCCAGTTCGACGACCAGGCGACCCCGCTCCAGATGGCCATGGTCAGCTCGGCCATCGCCAATGGCGGCGAGCTGAAGACCCCGCAGCTGGTCGACAGGCTGACCGACGGCGGCGGCAACACCGTCCAGGACAACGAGCCGAAGACGTACCGCGACGACCAGGCCATGTCGGCGCGCACCGCCCAGCAGCTGCGGTCGGCGATGCAGACGGTCGTGGACAAGGGCACCGGCTCCGGCGCGAAGATCGACGGACTGACCGTCGGCGGCAAGACCGGCACCGCCCAGCACGGCGTCGACAACAGCGGGACGCCCTACGCCTGGTTCGTCTCGTACGCCGAGGACGGCAACGGGCACCGGGTGGCGGTGGCCGTGATGGTCGAGGACGGGCATGCCGCCCGCAACGAGGTCTCCGGCAACGGGCTGGCGGCCCCGATCGCGCGGGCCATGATGAAGGCGGCGCTGCCGTCGTAGCCGGGCCCTGGCCCCCGGCCCCGGGCCCCGGCGCAGGGGCGCACGCCGGGGCGCGGGCCGGGTCGGCCGCCCCTGGCCGCGGCGCGGTGCCGGGGAGGGAACGCAGCGCACCGCTGTCACACGTGCCTCGTAGACTGGTCGGCGTGAGCGAGCGCCCCCAGAACGACGACCCCGACCCGAACGACGCCTTCGACGAGCTGGTCGAGGCGGAGACCGACCTTCCCCAAGATCTCGACTCCGCTCAATCAGGGGAGACCCCAACCCCCGACCTCGCGGTGATCGAGGCCGGCAGCCGGACCCTGCGCGCGCAGGCCGGCCCGCCGCAGGGGGACGGGATCCCCGCCCGGCCGGCCGACCCCGAGGTCGACCGCGCGCTGCGCGCCGTCGAGGAGGAGCTGGCGGGCCGCTGGGGCGAGACCAAGCTGGACCCGTCGGTGCAGCGCATCGCCGCGTTGATGGACATCCTCGGCTCCCCGCAGCGGGCCTACCCCTCCATCCACATCACCGGCACCAACGGCAAGACCAGCACCGCCCGCATGATCGAGGCCCTGCTGTCCGCCTTCGACCTGCGCACCGGCCGCTACACCAGCCCGCATGTCCAGTCGATCACCGAGCGGATCAGCCTGGACGGCGGCCCGATCCCCGCCGAGCGCTTCATCGAGACGTACCGGGACATCGCCCCGTATGTGGAGATGGTCGACAGCCGGGAGGAGTACCGCCTGTCGTTCTTCGAGGTGCTGACGGCGATGGCGTACGCGGCCTTCGCGGACAGCCCCGTGGACGTCGCGGTCGTCGAGGTCGGCATGGGTGGCACCTGGGACGCGACGAACGTGATCGACGGCGATGTCGCCGTGGTCACCCCGATCTCGCTGGACCACACCGACCGGCTGGGCGAGACGCCCGAGCAGATCGCCGGGGAGAAGTCCGGGATCATCAAGAAGGACGCCACGGTCGTGCTGGCCCAGCAGCCGGTGGACGCGGCGTCGGTGATGCTCAAGCGCGCGGTCGAGGTGGACGCCACGGTCGCCCGTGAGGGCATGGAGTTCGGGGTGCTCTCCCGTGAGGTGGCCGTCGGCGGGCAGATGCTGACGCTGCGCGGCCTGGGCGGCGAGTACCCGGAGATCTTCCTTCCGCTGTACGGCGCCCATCAGGCGCACAACGCCGCGGTGGCGCTCGCCGCGGTCGAGGCGTTCTTCGGCGTCGGCTCCGAGCACGCCCGCACGCTCGACATCGACACCCTCCGCTCCGCGTTCGCCGCCGTCACCTCGCCCGGCCGGATGGAGGTCGTGCGTCGCAGCCCGACGGTGGTCCTGGACGCGGCACACAACCCGGCCGGCGCGCGGGCCGCGGCCGAGGCGGTCACCGAGGCGTTCGGTTTCAGCCGCCTGGTCGGTGTGGTCGGCGCCAGCGGGGACAAGGACGTACGGGGCTTCCTGGAAGCCTTCGAGCCGATCTTCGCCGAGGTCGTGGTGACCCGTAATTCCAGCCATCGTGCGATGGATCCGGACGAGCTGGCGGCCGTCGCCGTCGAGGTCTTCGGCGCCGAGCGGGTCCAGGTGGAGCCGCGGCTCGACGACGCCCTGGAGGCGGCGATCACCCTCGCCGAGGAAGAGGGGGAGTTCTCCGGCGCCGGTGTGCTGGTGACCGGCTCGGTGATCACGGTCGGCGAGGCCCGGCTGCTGATGGGGAGGGCCTGATCATGCGCACGCTGTGTGCCAGCACTCTGATAGGCGAATTCTTCGTGATCGGTTTCGCCGGTCTGGTCGCGATGCAGATGACCGAGCTGTCCCCGGCCACGATCTGGACGGTCAGCGGGATCGCGATGCTGCTGAGCCTGCTGTTGTGCGGGATGCTGACCCGTCCGGGTGGCGTCCAGCTCGGCTGGGCGCTTCAGGCCGCCCTGATCGCCGGCGGATTCGTGGTGCCGACGATGTTCTTCCTGGGCGCGGTCTTCGCCGCCCTGTGGTGGGCGTCGGTGCACTTCGGCCGCAAGATCGATGCGGCGAAGGCCCGTTGGGCGGTGCAGTCCGAGGCTGCCGACGAACCGGCCGGCAAGCCCGCCTAGAGCCCGCTCCACGGGGCGTCTCGGAGGCCGGGGGCGGCGCCCCGTGGCGCCGTGTACCCCATGTAGCCTCAAGGCACCCGCTGACCGTTGTTCATATCCAGGGAGTCCCTCCGTGAGCCAGCGCACCCTCGTCCTTCTCAAGCCTGACGCCGTCCAGCGCGGTCTGATCGGCGAGATCATCGGCCGGATCGAGAAGAAGGCCGGCTGGACGATCAGCGCCCTGGAGATGCGCAGCCTGGACCGCGAGATCCTGGAGCAGCACTACGCCGAGCACGTGGGCAAGCCGTTCTACGAGCCCCTGGTCGGCTTCATGGCCTCCGGTCCGGTCGTCTCGATGATCGTCGAGGGCGAGCGGGTGATCGAGGGCGTACGGGCGCTGGCCGGTCCGACTGACCCGATTGCCGCGCCGAGTGGGTCCATTCGTGGGGACTTCGGAACGATCACCCGGGAGAATCTGATCCATGCGTCGGATTCCGAAGAGTCCGCCGAGCGTGAGATCAAGATTTTCTTCCCCGGTATTTCCTGACACTTCGTCAGCTGTACACCCCCCGTGACCTGGGGCGACCGAAGAAATCATCGGTCGCCCTTTGGTGTATACGACACGATCGGGGGAACGCATCACCGCGACACGACGTCACCATTGAGGGGGGCGGGTGCGTGTACGGCTGACAATGGCGGAACAGCCTCCCGACGTGTTCGAGTGGGCGCACTACGAACTACGATGGAGGCTTCCGCGCCTCACAGCGCATCACCTCCTGCCGACCTCCAGTAAGCATTCGCTCCAGTTGGGAAGGCCAGACGTATCCTCATGGGGAACAACATGTCGTTCATCGGCCGTGACATGGCTGTCGACCTCGGGACCGCCAACACGCTGGTGTACGTCAGGGGCCGCGGAATCGTCCTCAACGAGCCGTCGGTCGTGGCCATCAACACCAACACCGGCGGGATCCTCGCGGTGGGTGCTGAGGCGAAGAAGATGATCGGGCGCACGCCCGGCAACATCGTCGCCGTACGGCCCCTGAAAGACGGCGTGATCGCCGATTTCGAGATCACCGAGCGGATGCTCCGCTACTTCATCCTGAAGATCCACAAGCGGCGCTATCTGGCCCGCCCGCGGGTCGTCGTGTGCGTCCCCTCCGGCATCACCGGAGTGGAGCGCCGTGCGGTGATCGAGGCTTCGACCCAGGCCGGCGCGCGCCAGGTCCACATCATCGAGGAGCCGATGGCCGCCGCGATCGGGTCCGGTCTGCCGGTCCACGAGGCCACCGGCAACATGGTCGTGGACATCGGCGGCGGGACCACCGAGGTCGCGGTCATCTCGCTCGGCGGCATCGTCACCGCGCAGTCCATCCGGGTGGCCGGCGACGAACTCGACAACGCGATCATCCAGCACATCAAGAAGGAGTACAGCCTTCTGCTGGGCGAGCGCACCGCCGAGAGCATCAAGATCACCATCGGTTCGGCCTACGACCTCGAGCAGGACGAGCACACCGAGATCCGCGGCCGGGACCTGGTCTCCGGTCTGCCGAAGACCGTGGTGATCTCGGCCGCCGAGGTGCGCAAGGCCATCGAGGAGCCGGTCAACTCCATCGTCGACGCGGTCAAGACGACCCTCGACAAGTGCCCGCCGGAGCTGTCCGGTGACGTCATGGACCGCGGCATCGTGCTCACGGGTGGCGGCGCCCTGCTCCGCGGCCTCGACGAGCGGCTGCGCCGCGAGACCGGTATGCCCATCCACATCGCCGAGGACCCGCTCGACTCCGTCGCGCTGGGCTCCGGCAAGTGCGTCGAGGAGTTCGAGGCGCTCCAGCAGGTCCTCGACTCCCAGCCGCGCAGGTAGCAGGGCCGGGGAACCGCCCCGCGCCGTGGCCGCCGAGCGGCGGACGCGGGGGGCCGGGCCCCGGCACCAGCGGCCGGTCCGTCCGCCGGACCGGCCGCCCACGGGCCCAACAGCCCGACAGACACGGTGCACTGACGCTTCACCGTCCGGCGCCGTCACAGGCACAACGCTCAACTCCCGAACGAGACCGGCGGGGCCCGCAGCCGGCCGGTCCTACGAGGAAGGACACGGCCGCCGCACGTGAGGGACACACGAGAGAGCCGGCTGCTGCTGGTGCTGCTGGTCGCGATCGCGTTCGCGCTGATCACGGTCGATATCCGCGGCGGCGAACAGTCCCCGCTCGATGGTGCCCGGCAAGCCGCCGCCTCCGCCTTCGGCCCGGTCGAAAGCGGTGTCGCCCGCGTCATCGACCCGGTCGGCAACGCGGTCGGTGCCGTACGGGACTCCGGCCGGCGGCACAACCGGATCAGCAAGCTGGAGCACGAGAACGAGGCGCTGAAGGCCAAACTCGGCTCCTCCGACCGGAACCGCAGCCGCGCCGCCGAGCTCGACAAGATCCTGAAGACCGCGGGCACCGGCCAGTACGCCATCAAGGGCGCCCAGGTCATCGCCATCGGCTCGGCCCAGGGCTTCTCCTGGACCGTCACCATCGACGCCGGCAGCCGTGACGGCATCCGCCGCGACATGACCGTGCTCAACGGCGACGGTCTGGTCGGCCGGATCACCACCGTCGGCCCCGGCACCTCCACCGTCCTGCTGGCCGCCGACCCCGACTTCACCGTCGGCACCCGCATGGAGAAGACCAACGAGATCGGCTTCGCCAACGGGCAGGGCGTCCGCTCGATGCGCGTTCAGCTCCTCAATGGCCGGGCCAACATCAAGAAGGGCGACCGCCTGGTCACCTTCGGCTCCAGCAAGGACAAGCCGTTCGTGCCCGGTGTGCCCGTCGGCCGGGTCGTCCGGGTCGAGCCGTTCAACGGGGATCTGACCCGCAACCTCCAGGTCCGGCCGTTCGTCGCCTTCTCCCAGCTCGACATCGTCGGCGTGGTCGTCCAGCCGCCCCGCGAGGACCCGCGCGACACCGTTCTGCCACCCCGGCCCGCCAAACCCAAGCCGACGCCGACGGTCACCGTCACGGCCACCCCCTCCGCGAGCGTCCCTCCCAGGAGCTGACCGATGCGCATCAACCGGATTCTGCTCTCGGCCCCGCTGGTGGTCGTCGCCCTCGTCATCCAGGTCACCATCCTCGCCAGACTCCAACTGCCCGGCGCCGTACCCGACCTGCTGCTGCTCGTGGTGGTCGGTCTGGCGCTGGTCTACGGCCATGTCGGCGGCGCGCTCGTCGGCTTCTGTGCCGGGCTGCTGGCCGACCTCGCCCCGCCGTCCGACCACGCCATCGGCCGCTATGCGCTGGTGCTGTGCGTCATCGGCTATGCGGCGGGTCTGACCAAGCCGGAGTCCGGCCGGCACCGCTCGGCGACGCTGCCGCTGATCGTCGTCCTCGGCGCGGCGATCGTCTCGACGCTGATGTACGCGGGCGTCGGCGCCCTGGTCGGCGACACCGCCGCCCGGCACGTCGGCATCGTCGGACTGCTGCTCAGCGCCACCCTCTACGACCTGCTGCTGGCGCCCTTCGTGGTCCCCCTGGTGATGGCGCTGGCGCGCAGAACCGAGGGCGAGCCGCTGACCGGCGACGGCTCCACCGGCCCGAGCGGCTCCGGCACCTCCGGGTACGGCTGGCTCACCACCGGCACCGGCCTCAAGGCCAGCCGCGGCGCCATGAAGTCCGTGCGCTCGGGGGCCCGGATCGGCAGCCAGCGCGGCGGTCTGCTCGGCAAGTCGGCCCGCGACAAGGTGGGCCGCATCAAGGGGGTCAAGCGGCTGTGACGCTCCCTCGTCCTTCGACCACGACCCCTCATGGAGGCGCGGCGCGCCATGAGTAATCTCCCGGAATCCCGGACCTCCCGGGTCAGCGTCCGGCTCATCGCGATCCAGATCCTGGTCTTCTCGCTGTTGCTCACCCTCGGCGGCCGGCTCTGGTACCTACAGATCCGCAATGGCACGGAGTACGCCACCGAAGCCAGGAACAACCACGTCCAGCAGGTCATCGAGCCCGCCACCCGCGGCTCCATCCTCGACGCCCGCGGCGTGCCGCTGGCCGACAACCAGACCCGTCTGGTGGTGTCGGCCAGCCGTACCGAGCTGCTGAAGATGAAGGATGACGGCAAGGCCGTGCTCGGCCGGCTGGCCAAGGTGCTCGGCATGTCCGAGAAGGAGATCCGCAACAAGGTCCGGCTCTGCGACTCCAAGACGCCGCAGCCGTGCTGGAACGGCTCGCCGTACCAGCCGATCCCGATCACCGACGAGGCCACCACCCAGCAGGCCCTCCAGATCCGCGAGCGCTCCGAGGACTTCCCCGGCATCAGCGCCGAGCCGACCGCCGTCCGCCGCTACGCCGCCCCGGGCGACGCCAACACCGCCCAGGTCCTCGGCTATCTCTCGCCGGTCACCGACGAGGAGATCAAGAAGGCCGAGCACAGCCGTTCCCCGCTGCTGCGCTCGGACCAGATCGGCCGGTCCGGTCTGGAGCGGACGTACGACGACGCGCTGCGCGGCAAGGCCGCCGTCACCCGCTACGAGGTCGACAACCTCGGCCGGGTCATCGGCCAGGCGAAGAGCGAGAAGGGCAAGGCCGGCGCCAGCGTCGTCACCAGCATCGACGCCCGGGTGCAGGGCCTGGCGGAGAAGCAGCTCGACCAGGCCATGAAGGACGCCCGTAAGGAGCACGACAAGAACACCGGCACCAACTACAAGGCCGACTCGGGCGCCGTCGTCGTCATGGAGGCGAAGACCGGCCGGGTGGTGGCGATGGCCTCCAACCCCACCTACGACCCCAACGCCTGGGTCGGCGGGATCTCGGGCAAGGACTACGCCCACCTCACCGGCAAGGACTCCAACTACCCGCTGCTGAACCGCGCCATCCAGGGGCAGGCCGCCCCCGGCTCGATCTTCAAGGTCATCTCGACCGCGGCCGCGGTCAACGCGGGCTATGACTTCAACGGTCACTACCCCTGCACCAGCTCGTACAGCATCGGTGGCCAGACCTTCAAGAACTTCGAGTCGCAGAGCCATGGCGCGATCAGCCTCGGCCGGGCGCTGGAGGTCTCCTGCGACACCGTCTTCTACCGCCTCTCGCACGACGAGTGGAAGAAGGACGGCGGGGACAAGCCGAAGAAGGACGCCAAGAACTGGTTCTACAAGACCGCCCACCAGTTCGGCCTCGGCAAGGAGACCGGCATCGACCTCCCGAACGAGGTCACCGGCCGGGTCCCCGACCGCAAGTGGAAGAACGCCTTCTGGAAGGCCAACAAGGCGGGCTGGTGCGAACAGGCCAAGGCATGGCCGAAGAAGAAGGACTTCGGCACCAAGCTCGCCCGGGAAGGCTGCCTGGAGGGCATGAAGCTGCACGCCTACGACTCGATCAACTACGCCATCGGGCAGGGCGACACCCTCGTCACCCCGATCCAGATGGCGGCCATCTACGGTGCGATCAGCAACGGCGGCACGCTCTACGACCCGACCGTCGGCAAGGCCGTCATCAGCCCCGACGGCAAGCACATCCAGCGGGTCAAGCCCCAGCCGCACGGCCGGCTGCCGGTGACCCAGAAGACCCTGCACCAGATGGACGGCGCCCTCGCCGGTGTCGCCACCCGCGGTACCGCCGCCTGGCGGTTCGGCGGCTGGCCGCAGGACAAGATCCCGATGCACGCCAAGACCGGTACGGCCGAGGTCTACGGCAAGCAGACCACCTCGTGGTTCGCGACGTACACCAAGGACTACACGATCGTCATGACCATCTCCCAGGGCGGAACCGGCTCCGGCGCCTCCGGCCCTGCCGTGCGCAACATCTACAACGCGCTGTACGGCGTCGACGAGAAGGGCGGCATCGACCCCAAGGCCGCGCTGCTCCCGAGGCCGGAGGCCAAGCTGCCCAAGATCGAAAGTGATGGCGCCATCCAGTCCCAGCCCATCAAGCCGTATGCCCCGCCGTCGCCGTCGCCGTCCGCATCGGAGAGCCCACGATGACGACCAGCCACACCTCCCGGGCGTTCTCGATCCGGCGCTACACCCCTGAGCTCGGCACCTGGGGCAAGCTGACGGCGCGCGATTCGGTGCTGCGCAAGCTGGACTGGATACTGCTGCTGTCCTGCCTGGTGCTGTCGCTGGTGGGCTCGCTGCTGGTCTTCTCCGCCACCCGCAACCGCACCGAGCTCAACCACGGCGACGAGTACTACTACTTCCTGCACCATCTGCTGAACCTCGGCATCGGCCTGGCGCTCGCCGGCGGCACGATCTGGCTCGGCCACCGGACGCTGCGCGGCGCCGTCCCGGTCCTCTACGCCCTCTCGGTCGTGCTGGCGCTGCTGGTGCTGACCCCGCTGGGCGCCACCATCAACGGCTCGCGGTCCTGGCTGGCGATCCCCGGCGGCTTCTCCCTCCAGCCCGCCGAGTTCGCGAAGATCACCATCACGCTGGGCATGGCGATGCTCCTGGCGTCCCGGGTCGACGCGGGGGACCGGCCGCACCCCGACCACCGCACCGTCGTCCAGGCCCTCGGGCTGGCCGCTGTCCCCGTCGTCGTCATCATGCTGATGCCCGACCTCGGCTCGGTGATGGTGCTCGGCGCCGTCATCCTCGGGGTGCTGCTCTCCTCCGGCGCCTCCAACCGCTGGATCCTCGGACTGGTCGGCACCGGTGTCGTCGGCTGTGTCGCGATCTGGCAGCTCGGACTGCTCGACGACTACCAGATCGCCCGCTTCGCCGCCTTCGCCAACCCGAGCCTCGACCCGGCCGGTGTCGGCTACAACACCAACCAGGCCCGGATCGCGATCGGCGGCGGCGGGCTGACCGGATCCGGTCTCTTCCACGGCAGCCAGACCACCGGTCAGTTCGTCCCCGAACAGCAGACGGACTTCATCTTCACCGTCGCCGGTGAGGAACTCGGCTTCCTGGGCGCGGGCCTGATCATCGTCCTGCTCGGTGTGGTCCTGTGGCGCGCCTGCCGGATCGCCCGGGAGTCCACCGAGCTCTACGGGACGGTGGTGGCCGCCGGCATCATCGCGTGGTTCGCCTTTCAGTCCTTCGAGAACATCGGCATGACCCTGGGGATCATGCCCGTCACCGGTCTGCCGCTGCCGTTCGTCTCCTACGGCGGCACCTCGATGTTCGCGGTCTGGATCGCGATCGGGCTGCTCCAGTCGATCCGGGTGCAGCGCCCGCTGTCCGCCTCCCGCTGACGCCGCGTCAGTCCCTGAGGTGCAGTTCGAACCAGAACGAGGGGGACCGCGGCAGCCCGCCGAACGGTGTGGTGCCCCAGTCGTCGGAGAGCTGTCCGGTCAGCAGCAGCCCGAGATCGGCGTCCCACTCACCGGTCACCGCGGCCGGCCGGGGAATCCGGACCGGCGCCTCCTCGTGCACGCCGATCCGCAGGCCGTGTCCGGCGGCCAGCAGCCGCAGCAGGATGTCCGCGGACCGCGGCGTCCGCAGATGGGCGCTGGTCACCGCCTCCGAGGTGAGCAGCACCGCGGTGTCGGTGAGCGGGGCGAGCGGGGTGCGGCGCAGCACCGCGCGGACGAAGTCGCGGGCGGCCTTCGGGGCGCGGGGGGTGCTCGGCGTGCTCAGGAGGTGTGGGCGGGCGCCTGCCGCGACGCGGATGGGTGTCCGGGTGACGGGTGCGGTCTGGGGGTGCACGGGTGTCTCCCTCCCCGAAGGGGTCGAGTGCGCGCCCATTGCCACTCTGCGTGGTGGGCTCGTCACACACGGTAAGTCACGCCCTGCGGCGAGTGCTACCCGCTCCGGCGGTTTCCGGCCCCTTGACGGCTACCCGGTCCTGGCGGGTGGTCCCGGCCGGAGTGGGTGACTAGATTCGATGCATGGCGGACACCGTGCGGGAAATCGAGCGGAAGTACGAAGCCGACGACGACACCCGGCTGCCCGACCTGACCGGGATCGACCGGGTCGCCGCCGTGGTGGAGGCGGGCACCGAGGACCTCGACGCCGTTTACTACGACACCCCCGACCAGCGCCTCGCCGCCGCCGGCGTCACGCTGCGCCGGCGTACCGGCGGCAGGGACGCGGGCTGGCATCTGAAGCTGCCGGTCGCGCCCGGGGTGCGGGACGAGCTGCGGGCCCCGCTGTCCGAGACGCCGCCCCCGGAGCTGACCGCGCTCGTACGGTCCCGGGTGCTGGACGGGGAGCTGGTTCCCGTCGTACGGCTCCGGACGCGGCGCACGGTCCGGGTGCTGAACGATGCCGCGGGCGCCCCGCTCGCGGAGGTCGCGGAGGACGCGGTGCATGCCTGGCCGGCGGCCGGGGCCGTCGACGCCGGGACGGCCGACGCCGGGCGCGCCGGGGCCCGCTGGCGCGAGATCGAGGTGGAGCTGACCGGGGACGGCGGCACCGGACTGCTGGACGAGGTCGGCCGGGCGCTGACCGCGGCGGGGGTGCGCCCCGCCTCCGCGGCGTCGAAGCTGGCGCGGGCACTGGCCGAGACGGGCCAGGGCCGCGACGGGGCCGCGCCGCCCATCGCCGGGCCGGGCGAGCGGCCCGCCCACGGCTCCGGCAAGGCCGCGGCCAAGGGGAAAGCTGCCGGGGCCAAGGGGAAGGCCAAGGGCAAGGGTGCCGGGAAGCGCGGCAAGAAGGGGCCGACCGCCGGTGAGGTCGTGCTGGACTACGCTCGCGAGCAGGTGCGGGTGATCATCGAGCTGGACCCCGCGGTACGGCGGGATCTGCCCGACGCGGTGCACCGGATGCGGGTCGCCACCCGCCGGCTGCGCAGCGCCTTCCGCTCGTACACCAAGGTGCTCGACCGCGCCGCCACCCGGCCCATCGGCGTCGAACTCAAGTGGCTGGCGGCCGAGTTGGGGGTGGAGCGGGACCGTGAGGTGCTGACCGAGCGGCTGCGGGAGGGGCTGGCGGAAGTGCCCGCGACGCTACGGCTCGGCCCCGTGGACGCCCGGCTGCGGATCTGGTCCGAACGGCGCCGGGCCGGCGCGCGGGACCGGCTGCTCGACGTCCTGGACGGGCCGCGCTACCTGGCGCTGCTGAAGACCCTGCACGCCTTCCTGGAGGAGCCGCCGCTGCGTAAGGCCGCCGGCCGCCCGGCGCCCGAGGTCGCGGCCGGGGCCGTGCTCAAGGACTACCGGCGGCTGGCCCGCCGTACGGAGGCCGCGCTGGCCGCACCGGCCGGCCGGGAACGGGACGAGGCGCTGCACGGCGCCCGCAAGGCGGCCAAGCGCACCCGGTACGCGGCGGAAGCGGCCCGCCCGGCGCTCGGCCGGCCGGCGAAGAGGTTCGCCAAGCGGACCAAGCGGGTCCAGCAGCTGCTGGGGGACCACCAGGACAGCGTGGTGGCGCGCGGCACCTTGCGCGAGCTGGCGACCCAGGCCCAGCGGGCCGGTGAGGGCGGTTTCACCTTCGGCCTGCTGTACGGACGTGAGGAGGCCCTGGCGGCGGACCGGGAGCGGGCCCTGCCGGACGTGTGGCGGAAGGCGTCGCGCCGTAAGCACCGGGCCGCGCTGCGGCCGTGACCATGCCAGGCTCCTGATCGTGTGATCGGTGCCCGTAGCTCCGCCGACGCGGAGAGGGCCCGCCGTGGGACGAGTGCCAAGTGCGCCGGCCCCTGTGCTCCCCGCCACCGCGGGGGTGTCCGGTCGCCGTGCTGGGGGGTGGCTCCGAGCGGTTACGCTTGAGAGTCGCCCCTGCCAGCTCACGAAGGTTCCAGATGTCTGCCGAGTCGGTCTTCCCGCAGCTCGAGGCCCTGCTCCCGCATGTGCAGAAGCCCATTCAGTATGTCGGCGGTGAGCTGAACTCCACCGTCAAGGACTGGGACTCCTGCGATGTCCGCTGGTCGCTCATGTACCCGGACGCGTACGAGGTCGGTCTGCCCAACCAGGGCGTCATGATCCTCTACGAGGTCCTCAACGAGCGCGAGGGCGTGCTGGCCGAGCGCACGTACAGCGTGTGGCCGGACCTCGAAGCGCTGATGCGGGAGCACGGCGTCCCGCAGTTCACGGTCGACGCGCACCGCCCCGTCGGCGCCTTCGACGTGCTCGGTGTCTCCTTCTCGACCGAGCTGGGGTACACCAACCTCCTCACCGCCCTGGACCTGGCCGGCATCCCCATGGAGGCCAAGGACCGTACGGAAGACCACCCGATCGTCCTCGCCGGCGGCCACGCGGCCTTCAACCCCGAGCCGATCGCGGACTTCCTGGACTGCGCGGTCGTGGGCGACGGCGAGCAGGCGGTGCTGGAGATCACCGAGATCATCCGCGCCTGGAAGGCCGAGGACCGGCCCGGCGGCCGCGACGAGCTGCTGTTCCGCCTCGCGAAGACCGGCAGCGTCTACGTCCCCAAGTTCTACGACGTCGAGTACCTCGCCGACGGGCGGATCTCCCGCGTCGTGCCGAACCGCTCCGGCGTCCCGTGGCGGGTGTCCAAGCACACCGTCATGGACCTCGACGAGTGGCCCTACCCCAAGCAGCCGCTCGTCCCCCTGGCCGAGACCGTCCACGAGCGGATGTCGGTCGAGATCTTCCGTGGCTGCACCCGCGGCTGCCGTTTCTGCCAGGCCGGCATGATCACGCGCCCCGTACGGGAGCGAAGCATCACCGGCATCGGCGACATGGTGGACAAGGGGCTGAAGGCCACGGGATTCGAGGAGGTCGGCCTGTTGTCGCTGTCCTCCGCGGACCACACCGAGATCGGCGACATCGCGAAGGGGCTCGCCGACCGGTACGAGGAAGACAAGATCGGCCTGTCGCTCCCGTCGACCCGGGTCGACGCCTTCAACGTCGATCTTGCCAACGAGCTGACGCGCAACGGCCGTCGCTCGGGTCTGACCTTCGCGCCCGAGGGCGGCTCGGAGCGGATGCGCAAGGTCATCAACAAGATGGTCTCCGAAGAAGACCTGATCAGGACCGTCTCCACGGCCTACGGCAACGGCTGGCGGCAGGTGAAGCTCTACTTCATGTGCGGTCTGCCGACCGAGACCGACGAGGACGTGCTCCAGATCGGCGACATGGCCGTCAAGGTCATCGCCGAGGGCCGCAAGGTCTCCGGACAGAACGACATCCGCTGCACGGTCTCCATCGGCGGCTTCGTCCCCAAGCCGCACACCCCCTTCCAGTGGGCGCCGCAGCTCTCCGCGGAGGAGACCGACGCCCGCCTCGAAAAGCTCCGCGACAAGATCCGCGGCGACAAGAAGTACGGCCGCTCCATCGGCTTCCGCTACCACGACGGCAAGCCCGGCATCGTCGAGGGCCTGCTCTCCCGCGGTGACCGCCGCGTCGGCTCGGTCATCCGCGCCGTCTACGAGGGCGGCGGCCGCTTCGACGGCTGGCGCGAGCACTTCTCCTACGACCGCTGGATGAAGGCCGCCGAGGAGACGCTGCCCGCCTTCGGCGTGGACGTCGCCTGGTACACCACCCGTGAGCGGGAGTACGAGGAGGTCCTCCCCTGGGACCACCTGGACTCCGGTCTCGACAAGGACTGGCTCTGGGAGGACTGGCAGGACGCCCTCGACGAGACCGAGGTCGAGGACTGCCGCTGGACCCCGTGCTTCGACTGCGGCGTCTGCCCCCAGATGGACACCGAAATCCAAATCGGCCCAACGGGCAAGAAGCTGCTGCCGCTGACGGTCGTCAAGTAGCGCTTCCCGTACGCGCCTTCGGCCCGGCCCGGCTCCGCACCTCGCGGGGCCGGGCTGCCGTACGTTCCCGCACAATGAAGCGATGTCGCCACAGCTCATCGCCCCCACCGTCGCCGTCCATGCCTCCTTCCTCGCCGCGATGGACGAGTTCCGTGCCGACGGTGCCGAGACCGTCGCACACTCCAACCTGGCCCAGGAGCTGAGGACTTGGGCCACCCGCTGGCCGACCGCCGAGGGGTTCGCCGAGTACGTCGAGCTGACCGGCGGGGTGTCGAGCGAGGAGCGCGCCGACGGCGTGGTCCCCAAGACCACCCGCTGGTGGGTGGACGGCGACACCTACCTGGGCCGGGTCACCTTCCGTCACCGGCTCACCCCCTCCCTCCTCACCTGGGGCGGCCACATCGGCTACGGGGTGCGCCCCGGTGCCCGGCGCCGCGGTCATGCCACCGGGATGCTGCGCGCCGCGCTGCCGATCGCCCATCACGAGCTGGGTATCGACCCGGTGCTGGTCACCTGCGATGACGCCAACACCGGCTCACGTAAGGTCATCGAGGTCTGCGGCGGGGTCTTCGAGGACCAGCGGGACGAGAAGCTGCGCTACTGGTTCCGCCCGGCCGCGGCCACCGCGGGGCCGCGGCCGTCACTGCGCATCTGACGTACCGAAGTGCAAGGGGGAGGGCCCTATGGAGCCCATGGACAAGGACCGGCGGGTGCCCGAGGACAAGGACCGGCGGGTGCCCGAGCGCTATGAGCCGGGTGAGGGCTGTCTGACCACCGCGGTCCGGCTTCCGGTGCGGATCGTGGTGCTGGTGCTCGTGGTGCCGGTGCGTCTGGTGTGGGACGCGTTCGCCGCCCTCGGCCGGGCCGTCCACCGGACCGCGCTGCGCCCCCTCGGCAGCGGCCTCGCCTGGCTGTGGCGCACCCTCGTCCTGATACCCGTGGCCTGGATCTGGCGCACGCTGGTCGTCGCACCGGCGGTCTGGTTCGGCCGGTATGTGCTGACGCCTCTTGGCCGGGGGATTGCCTGGCTGGTGCGCGGGTTGGGCGTCGCGTTGTCGTGGTGGGGCAAGGCGTTGTTCGTGTGGCCGTGGGTGGCGTTGTGGCGGTATGTGTTGGCGCCGGTGGGTCGGGGCGTTGCTGTGGTGGTGGCGTGGTTGGTGCGGTATGTGGTGGTCGTGCCGGCCCGGTGGTTGTACGTGTCGGTGCTGACGCCGGTCGGGCGGGGGATTGCCTGGCTGGTGCGCGGCTTGGGCGTGGGGTCGCTGTGGTTGGGCAAGGCGTTGTTCGTGTGGCCATGGGTGGCGTTGTGGCGGTATGTGTTGGCGCCGGTGGGTCGGGGCGTTGCTGTGGTGGTGGCGTGGTTGGTGCGGTATGTGGTGGTCGTGCCCGCCCGGTGGCTGTACGCCTCGGTGCTGACGCCTCTAGGTCACGGGATCGCCTGGCTGGTGCGCGGCCTCGGTGCCGTACTCGCCGGCCTCGTCCGGTGGATCCTGGTCGTGCCGCTGGTCGCCCTGTGGCGGTATGTGCTGCGGCCGGCCGGGCGGGCGCTGGCCGCCGTGGTGACGGTGGTCGTCCGCGAGGTCGGGGCGGCGTTCGGGCACTGCTGGCGGGTCGCCGGGGTCATCTCCCGCGCCGTCGGCCGGTTCCTCGGCACGGTGCTGCGGTGGCTCTTCGTCGAGCCGGTGCGCTGGGTCTACCGCACCGTGCTCACCCCGCTCGGCCACGGCATCCGGAACGGCATCTGGCGGCCTGCCCGGCAGGCGCTGCGCACCGCCCGCGAGACCGTCCGGCAGACCCGCCGGGAGCTGCGGCGGGCCCTGTTCGGCGCCCCCAGGGAGCCGGAGCGCGCGGGTGCCGTTCCGCCCCGCCGGGAACCGGGAGCCCCCGGGACACGTACTCTTGGTAGCAGTACGACCGCACTCACGAAGGACTGAACGACACTGGGCAAGCGACAGCCCGAAGGCCCGCCGCCCGCACCGGCGGTGCAGCGCATCCGACTGCGCTACACCAAGCGCGGCCGCCTCCGGTTCACCAGCCACCGCGACTTCCAGCGCGCTTTCGAGCGGGCGCTGCGCCGCGCCGAGGTCCCCATGGCCTATTCGGCGGGCTTCACCCCGCACCCCAAGGTGTCGTACGCCAACGCCGCCCCGACCGGTACGGGCAGCGAGGCCGAGTATCTGGAGATCCAGCTCGCCGAGCGCCGCGATCCGGACAAGCTGCGCGAACTCCTCAACGAGTCGCTGCCGGACGGGCTCGATGTGATCGACGCCGTGGAGTCCCGCACCAGCGGCCTGGCCGACCGGCTGGAGGCTTCGGTGTGGGAGATCCGGCTCGACGGGGTCGCGCCGGAGACCGCCGGGCACGCCGTCGAGGCGTTCCTCGCCGCGGAAGAGGTGCAGGTCGAGCGCCGGACGAAAAGTGGCATGCGGACCTTTGACGCACGGGCCGCGGTGGCGCGTCTGGAGGCCGCCGGTCGCGAGGGCGATAGGCCCGACGGCAATGCCTGTGCGATACTGCGGCTGGTTGTTCGGCATCTGACACCTGCCGTTCGACCCGACGACGTCCTGTCCGGCCTCCGAGCTACGGCCGACCTGGCGCCGCCGGTCCCCGCTGCGGTGACCAGGCTGGCGCAGGGGCTGCTCGATGAGGAGACCGGCGCGGTGACCGACCCGCTGGCGCCCGACCGCGACGCTGCCACGGCCGCCCCACCCACGGCCGCCGGGCTGAGTGCCGCGAAGGCGACATGTGGGGCCTCCCCGGCAGCCGGGGAAGGTACTGCGTAGGACCGCCGTCGTCGCGTCGCCGATCAACCAGGGAGCCACCCCGGTCCGGCAGACGCACTGACCAGGAGACTTTCGCCGGTCCCGCCCTACCGGGGCCGACGAGCGAGACGACAGCTCCCGTGCGGCGCCCACGCCCCGGACAGCGGGACCGCGCTCATCACGCGGACCGCGACCGGAATCAGGCGCGGCGCCCGGGAGCGTGACGGGAGAACCGCCCGCATGCTCGAGCCCATTGAGCCCACCGGATCCACGCATTCCCAGGATCGCGGTGCTGACGACAACAACAACCACTCACCCAGTGACACGCTGCCGCCGCGCCGCCGGCGCCGCGCGGCATCCCGGCCGGCCGGTCCGCCGGCGGCCGGTGCCGCCGGCGAGGCCGCGGTGGTGAGCACCGAGGCCACTGCCGCATCCGCGGCCGATCCGGCCCTCGCCGAGGAGACCACCGCGGCCGCGGTGACCACCGGTGACGAGGCCAAGCCGGCCCGTACCCGCCGCCGGGCGACCCGTAAGGTCACCTCCCCGGCCGGCGCCCCGCAGCCGGCCGCCGAGACCGGGACCGCCGAGGAAGAGGCAGAGGAGGCCGAGACGGCCGAGGCCCCGGCCGCCGCTGTCGAGGCGCCCGCCGAGGCGCCTGCCGAGGCACCGCAGGACGAGGCCGCGCCGCGCCGCACCCGCCGCCGGGCGACCCGGAAGGTGACCGCCCCCGCCGGTACCCCGCAGACCGAGGCCGCTCCGGAGCCGGTGGCCGCCGAGGCGTCCGCGCCCAGCGAGGCGCCCGCAGCCGCCGAGACCACCGTCGAGGCCGCTCCGGCCGCCGCCGGGGAGACCGAGGAGGCGGCGCCGCGCCGCACCCGCCGCCGGGCCACTCGTAAGGTCACCGCTCCGGCCGGCGCCCCGCAGGAGAGC
>NZ_JBHXFI010000068.1:0-36126 GCF_042724075.1 Streptomyces sp. NPDC127097
CCCCCCTTCGGGGGGTGGGCGGGTGTAGACACGCGGTCGCCCGTGCGCAGGTCACCGGAAGGTGTCCGTCCGCACGGGCGGCCCGCAGGCCCCGGACGCGCCCGGCGCGCGCCCGGGGCCCACGCACGTGCACACCCGTGCGCCGATGCTGCATGCTGGTGCATTCAAGACGGTCAAGACGGCCCGTGACCTCGCGGTCTCACAGCCCGCGACGGTCCGGACACCACAGTCAACGGCGCGGGAGCAGCGGCATGACATCCACCTTTCCGGACACCTCGATCAGCACGGACCGGTTGGTGCTGCGCCCCTTCGAGGAGGCCGATGTGCCGTCCCTCGCCGCGATGATGAACGACGAGCTGGTCGCCGCCTGGACCGCGATACCCCAGCCGTACACCGAGGACGCCGCGCGCCGCTGGACCACCGAGAGCGCCCACGCCGAGCGGACGGCGGGCCACGGGATCGATTTCGCGGTCACCGAGTTCCTCACCCAGCGCCTGGTCGGCGTGGTCCAACTGCGCAACACCGACTGGCGGATCCGTTCCAGCGAGATCAGCTACGTCGTCGCCTCCTGGGCCCGCGGTGAGGGGTACGCCTCCGAAGCCTCGCTCGCCGTCGCCCACTGGCTCTTCCACGACCAGAAGTTCGAACGCATCGAGCTGCGCACCGCCGCCGACAACACCGCCTCCCAGCAGGTCGCCCAGAAGATCGGCTGCATCAGTGAGGGCGTGCTGCGCAATGCCTTCATAGCCCGCAGCCGCACCGAGGACGGCGGCTGGACGGACATCCGGACCGATCTGATCGTGTGGAGCCTGCTGCCCGAGGACCTCGAAGGGGTCCCCGGCCGCCTGGCGGACGCGAACGGATTCAGTTACCCCGAGTGGAACTGACCACGCCCGCACTCAGGTCCGTACCGCAGGGGGTAGTCTCGGCCTGCCGCGCACCTGCGCGAGCAGCGCGGACCTGCGCACCACAGCGGCACCACCACCGGCCCGCGGCCGCCCTGCCTGCCGCCCCGCCCGCGTAACCACAGCATCCCCAGGAGACTGACGAGCATGGCCGACCGGGTCACGGTGATCGGATGGGACGGCTCTCCACTGACCGCTGCGGCCCGCTCCGCGCTCGGCGCCGCCACGCTGGTGGCCGGCGCCGCCCACCATCTCGCCCTCCCCGAAGTGCCGCCGAACGCCGAACGGATCCGGCTCGGCAGCGTGACCCTGGCCGCCCGCCGAATCGCCCAGCACCGCGGCACCGCCGTGGTGCTCGCCGACGGCGACCCCGGCTTCTTCGGTGTCGTCCGCACCCTCCGGGCCCCCGAGCACGGTCTGGAAGTGGAAGTGGTCCCGGCCGTCTCCTCCGTCGCGGCCGCCTTCGCCCAGGCCGGCATGCCCTGGGACGACGCCCAGGTCGTGGTCGCCCACAGCCGCGATCTGCGCCGCGCGGTGAACGTCTGCCGCGCGCACACCAAGGTCGCGGTGCTCACCTCGCCCGGCGCCGGCCCCGCCGAACTCGCCCTGCTGCTCGGCGGCGTCCACCGCACCTTCGTCATCTGTGAGGAACTGGGCACCGAACGGGAGCAGGTGACCGTCCTCACATCCGACAAGGCCGCCGATCATGTCTGGCGTGACCCCAATGTCGTCATTGTCGTCGGCGGTTCGCCCGCCGGTGCCGCGGCGCAGGGCACCGGCTGGATCGCCGGTCACGAGGTCGGCCACCCGACGGGCCCGCGCGGCTGGGGACTTCCGGCGAGCGCGTACGGCGGCGCCCTGGGCGAGGGCGAGTCCGTCCAGCTGCGCACCGCACAACTCGCCCGTCTCGGGCCGCAGGTGGGCGACCTGGTCTGGGACATCGGCGCGGGCAGCGGCGCCGCCGCGGTGGAGACCGCGCGCTTCGGCGCCGCCGTCATCGCGGTCGACGCCGACCCGGACGCCTGCGGACGCACCGCCGCCCTCGCCCGCCGGCACGGCGTCCAACTCCAGGTCGTGCACGGCCGGGCCCCGCAGATCCTGGAGGACCTGCCCGAGCCCGACGTGATCCGGGTCGGCGGCGGGGGAGCGGACGTGCTCACCGCCTGCGCGGCCCGCCGTCCCGAACGGATCGTCACCCACGCGGCCACCCGCGACGAGGCCGAAGCGCTCGGCCGGGCGCTGGCCGACGGCGGCTACGAAGTCGAGTGCGCACTGCTCCAGTCCGTGGACCTGGACACTTCCGTCTGGGTCGAACGCGAGCGGTCCGTGGTGTTTCTTCTCAGCGGGTATCGCGTTCCTCACCCGTGACCAGCACGGCAACCCGCGCGAGGTAGGCTGGCGGATCGTTGCGCCGCCGTTCCGCATTCGGCTTCGTACGCCAATATCCGGAAAATTCTGTGGTTTTGGCCGAATATGAAGCTCTGGAGAGCGGACGTGCCGCGAGGCGTGCTCGCTCGTTCTAGCTATCGGGGCGTCGGCGCGCCCCGGTCGAGCGCGTCGCACGAGCGGTTGGAAGGAGCACTACCAATGGGCGAGGGGTACGCATGACCGACACCGGCCAGGTCCCGGGCGAGGGACAGCCGGAGAACGCAGGCGGACATCCCGGGCAGCCGCAGCCGGCGGCCGCTCCCTCCCCTGCCGACGCCGGACCGACGGAGCTGCCGGGCATGGTGCCCGCTCCGGGCGAATACCCCTACCTCGGCCAGGCTGACGGCGCGGTCGCGGACGACGATCTGCTGATGCCGGGCGCCCAGGGCGCCTGGAGCGAGCAGCCCGCGCACCAGCCGCTCCCGCAGCCGCAGGAGACCCACCACGGCGCGGACCAGCAGCCCCAGCAGGGCGCGCCGTTCGACGCGGCCGCCCAGGGGGCCACCGGCTACGAGCCGATGCCCGCCCCGACCGGCGACCACGAGAGCGGCGGCCGGGACTCCGGTTCCGTCGACCTCAGCGCCGTCCGCATCCCCCAGCCCGCGGCCCCGCAGCCGGACCGGGCCCGCGCCGCCGCCCCCGCCACGCCCCCGCGCCGCCCGCTGCACATGGGCCCGCCGGTCCCCGACCCGACCGGCGGCGTGGTCCGTTCGCTCGCCGACCGCGGACCGGCCGAGGCGCCCGCACGGCCCGCCGGACCGCCCACGGGCGGCCCCGAATACTTCGACGCCCCGGCCCCGGCCACGCCCGACGTGCCCGGCCCGGCGGCCGGCACGCTGCCCGCCGCCGACCTGCCGTACGCCGAGCAGCCCCCCGAGGAGGTGGCGGCGGCCGAGCAGGGCTTCGCCGTGCCCTCGTACGGTGAGCAGTCCTACGGCGGGCAGTTGAGCGCCGAGCAGACCTACGGCGCCGCCGGCCAGGGCCCGTTGCCCGGCCCGCAGCTCGGCGAGATCCCGTCGCAGGTGCCGCAGTGGAACGACGCCGCCGCCCAGGCCCCCGCGGCCCCGCTTGCAGAAACGGTCGCCCCCGAGGCACCCGTCGCCCCCGCCGAGGCCGTACGGCCCGCCCCGCAGGACGCGGCGCCGCCCGTCGAGCAGCCGCTGCCGGCCGAGGGCGGGGTGCAGGCCGGGGACGGCGCTCCCGTCGCCGGGACCGCCGCCGAGGCCGGGCCGGAAGCGCCGGCCGAGGTGCCGCTGCCGCCGCAGGACGGCGCTGCGGACGCGGTGCCGGATGCGGCAGCGCCCGGTCAGGAGGGAACGGCCCTGCCGGAGGGCGCTGTAGTGGAGGGCGCCGCGCCGGAGGCCGTCATGGCGGATGTTCCCGCTGCGGACGGCGCCGTGGCGGATGTCCCCTCGCCGGACGTCGCCGCGCCGGAC
Source organism: Streptomyces sp. NPDC127097 (assembly GCF_042724075.1). Lineage (NCBI taxonomy): Bacteria > Bacillati > Actinomycetota > Actinomycetes > Kitasatosporales > Streptomycetaceae > Streptomyces > Streptomyces sp. NPDC127097. The sequence goes on from NZ_JBHXFI010000068.1 coordinate 3,770, forward strand.
GCCTCCGTGCCGGACGCCTCCGTGCAAAGTGACGCCGCTGTGGACGTTCCTGCGCAGGATGCCGCCGCGCCGGACGCCCCGGGCCAGGACGCCTCCGTGCCGGATGTCGCCCTGGCGGGCGCTCCCGGCCAGGCTCCCGCTCCGGACGCCCAGCAGCCAGAGGCCGTTGCCGCCGAGGCTCCCCAGCCCGCCGACCAGGACGCGCTCGCCGAGCCCCAGCCCGAGCCCCAGCCCCAGCCCGAGGCGCAGGCCCCGGCGCAGCCCGCCGACGCGCCCGCCCCGGCCCCGTCCGACGCGCCCGGCCAGGCCACGGCGCCCGCAGTGGAACAGCCGGCGGCCGAGGCCCCCCAGGCACCCCAGGCACCCCAGAACGAGCAGACCGCCGAGCAGTCCGAGGCCCCCGCCGAGCCCGTCGCCGCCGAGGCCCAGCAGGACCCCGCCGCCCCGGCCGAGCCCCGGCCGGAGCCCGCGGCCGCCGCCCCCGCCGAGGCCGCCCCGGACCAGGTCACCCCGGCCGACGCCGACGACGCCACCGACAGCGCCCCGGCCGCCGAGCCCGTCGCCCCGCTGTCCGACACCGCTCCCCAGGGCCCCGCCGTCGTGCCCGCCACCGACGACGGTGTGCCCCAGGAGCAGGCCGTCATAGAGCCGTCCGAGGCGCAGCAGCCGGCCGCCGGACAGCCGCAGCCCGGCGCCCCCGTGGACGCCGCGGGGCAGCCGACCGCCGAGGAGCCCGCCCCGGAGGCCGCGGCCGCCCCCGCCGAGCAGCAGCCCGCAGCGGCCGCCCCGGCCGACGCCGACAGCCCCGCCGAGCCGCACGCCCCCGTGGCCGAGGCGACCCCCGGCGAGGCCGCTGAGGAGGCCGCGCCCGCCGCTGCCGAGTCAGCCGAGCCCGCGCCCGGCGCCCCCGCCGAGCCGCTCGCCGAAGCCCGGCCCGTCACCGTCCACATCCCGGCCCAGGCGTCCGGCGAGCACACCCCCGTGGACGCCCCGGCCCCGCGGACCGCGGCCCCCGACGCCGAGCCCACCGCCGACGCCGACGACGCGCCCCAGCAGCAGGACGCCGCCGCACTCGTCCAGCTCGGCGAGGGCCAGGACGAGGGCGAGGGTGAAGACGGCGACCAGCCGCAGGCGGCGGACCAGCAGAACCCCGCCGGTACGCCCGACGTCGCCGACGGCCTGCTGTCCCCGGCCGCCGGGTACGACGACTCCGAGCGCGCCGCCGTCCACCGCGTGATCCGCGAACGCCGCGACATCCGCAACGGCTTCCGCAGCGACCCGATCCCCCACGACGTCCTGCTGCGCGTCCTGGAGGCGGCCCACACCGCCCCCAGCGTCGGCCACTCCCAGCCCTGGGACTTCGTGGTCATCCGCTCGGCCGAGACCCGCGAGAAGATGCACCAGCTCGCGATGGCGCAGCGCGAGGCGTACGCCAAGTCGCTGCCCAAGGCGCGCGCCAAGCAGTTCCGCGAGCTGAAGATCGAGGCGATCCTCGAAACGCCGGTGAACATCGTCGTCACCGCCGACTCCACCCGCGGCGGCCGGCACACCCTCGGCCGCCACACCCAGCCGCAGATGGCCCCGTACTCCTCCGCGCTCGCGGTCGAGAACCTCTGGCTCGCCGCCCGCGCCGAGGGCCTGGGCGTCGGCTGGGTCAGCTTCTTCGACGAGCGGGAGATGGTCCGCGAACTGGGCCTGCCCGAGCACCTCGAAGTCGTCGCCTACCTGTGCATCGGCTACGTCGACGAGTTCCCGGAGGACCCCGAGCTGCTCCAGGCCGGCTGGTCCAAGCGCCGCCCGCTGTCGTGGGTCGTCCACGAGGAGACCTACGGCCGCCGCGCGCTGCCCGGCGAGAGCCCGCACGACCTCCTCCAGGAGACCCTTCAGGGCATCCGCCCGCTCGATGCCAAGGCCCTCGGCGAGGCATGGGAGCGGCAGAAGCGGATGACCAAGCCCGCCGGGGCACTGGGCATGCTGGAGATCATCTCCGCGCAGCTGTCCGGACTGTCCCGCAAGTGCCCGCCGCCCATCCCGGAGCCGGCCGCCGTCGCGATCTTCGCCGGTGACCACGGTGTGCACGCCCAGGGCGTGACCCCCTGGCCCCAGGAGGTCACCGGCCAAATGGTCGCCAACTTCCTGGGCGGCGGCGCGGTCTGCAACGCCTTCGCCAACCAGGTCGGCGCCGAGGTCTGCGTCGTGGACGTCGGCGTGGCGGGCGATCTTCCCGCCACCCCCGGCCTGCTGCCGCGCAAGGTCCGCGCCGGCACCGCCGACTTCACGGCGGGCCCGGCGATGACCCAGGAGGACGTGCTCAAGGCCATCGAGGTCGGCATCGACACCGCCCGTGACCTCGTCGCGGCCGGCAACAAGGCCCTGCTCACGGGCGAGATGGGCATCGCCAACACCACCACCTCCGCCGCGCTGATCGCCGTCTACACCGGCGTCGACCCGGTCGAGGTCACCGGCCGCGGCACCGGCATCAACGACGAGACCCACGCCCGCAAGGTCGATGTGGTCCGCCGCGCCCTGGAACTTCACCAGCCCGACCCGGCCGACCCCATCGGCGTCCTCGCCGCGATCGGCGGCCTGGAGCACGCCGCCCTCGTCGGCCTGATCCTCGGCGGCGCCTCGCTGCGCACCCCGGTGATCCTCGACGGGGTGAGCGCCGGCGCCGCCGCCCTGGTGGCCCGCGCCATCGCCCCCGAGGCGCTGGCCGCCTGCATCGCCGGCCACCGCAGCGCCGAGCCCGGCCATGTCGCGGCCCTGAACAAGCTGGGCCTGCGCCCGCTGGTCGACCTCGACCTGCGTCTCGGCGAGGGCACCGGCGCCCTGCTCGCCCTCCCCGTGGTGCAGAGCGCCGCCCGCGCCATGCACGAGGTCGCCACCTTCGACTCCGCCGGAGTGACCGAGAAGACCTGATCAGGCCCTGACCTCCGCATGACCCCCGGCCCGCAGCCCCATAGGCTGTGGGCCGGGGCCGTACCGCCGCCCCGGGCCGTCCCCTCACCAGCCGCTCCAGAGCCGCAGCGGCTGAGCCGGTCGCCGAACCCGCACCATCCGCACAAGGAGCCGTACCGCCATGGCTGAGCACGTCGCCGAACACGCTGCCTACCCCGTCGGACTGCGGCTGTCCGGCCGCCGGGTGGTTGTCCTGGGCGCCGGCCAGGTCGCCCAGCGCCGGCTCCCGTCCCTCGTCGCCGCCGGCGCCGATGTCCTGCTGATCTCCCCGTCCGCCACCCCGTCCGTCGAGGCGATGGCCGATGCCGGCGAGGTCCGCTGGGAGCGCCGCCGCTACCAGGACGGCGACCTCGACGGCGCCTGGTACGCACTGATCTCCACCGACGACCCGGAGGCCAACGCCGCCGCGTCCCAGGAGGCCGAGGACCGCCGGGTGTGGTGCGTACGCTCCGACGACGCCGAGGCGGCCACCGCCTGGACCCCGGCCACCGGCCGCAGCGAGGGCGTCACCGTCGCCGTGCTCACCGGCCGCGACCCGCGCCGCTCCGCCGCCGTACGCGACGCGATCGTCGAGGGCCTCCGGGACGGCAGCCTCGCCGCCCCGCACCACCGCCGCCCGCACACCCCGGGTGTCTCCCTGGTCGGCGGCGGCCCCGGCGACCCGGACCTGATCACCGTCCGCGGCCGCCGGCTGCTCGCCGAGGCCGACGTGGTCATCGCCGACCGTCTCGGCCCCCGCGACCTGCTCGCCGAACTCCCGCCGCATGTCGAGGTCATCGACGCCGCGAAGATCCCCTACGGCCGCTTCATGGCCCAGGAGGCCATCAACAACGCGCTGATCGAGCACGCCAAGGCCGGCAAGGCGGTGGTCCGGCTCAAGGGCGGCGACCCGTTCGTCTTCGGCCGCGGCATGGAGGAGGCCCAGGCGCTCGCCGAGGCCGGCATCCCCTGCACGGTCGTCCCGGGCATCTCCAGCACCATCTCGGTGCCCGGCGCCGCCGGTATCCCGGTCACCCACCGCGGCGTCGCCCACGAGTTCACCGTCGTCAGCGGCCATGTCGCCCCCGACGACGAGCGCTCGCTGGTGGACTGGCCGTCGCTCGCCAAGCTGCGCGGCACCCTCGTCGTCCTGATGGGCGTGGAGAACAGCGGCGCCATCGCCGCCAAGCTGATCGAGCACGGCCGCGCCGCCGACACCCCCGCCGCCGTCATCCAGGAGGGGACCACCGCGGCTCAGCGCCGCGTCGACGCCACCCTCGCGACCCTCGGCGAGACCGTACGGGCCGAGGGCGTCCGCCCCCCGGCGGTCATCGTCATCGGCGAGGTCGTCGCCGTCGCCCCTACCCCCAGGTAACCGAGCCCCGACGCGGCATTGGCACCCCGACACCGACAAGGCACTATCTCCCCGTGGCAGAAATCATCACCGTCGACGACCCGGACGACCCGCGGCTGGCCGACTACACCGGCCTGACCGACGTCGAGCTGCGGCGCCGGCGCGAGCCCGCGGAGGGGCTCTTCATCGCCGAGGGCGAGAAGGTCATCCGGCGGGCCCGGCACGCCGGTTACGCGATGCGCTCCATGCTGCTCTCGGCCAAGTGGGTCGACGTCATGCGCGATGTCATCGACGAGGTCCCGGCCCCGGTCTACGCGGTCACCCCGGCCCTCGCCGAGCGGGTGACGGGCTATCACGTGCACCGCGGCGCACTGGCCTCCATGCAGCGCAAGCCACTGCCCGCGGCCACCGAACTCCTCGCCGGGACCCGCCGCATCGTGGTCATGGAGGCGGTCAACGACCACACCAACATCGGCGCGATCTTCCGCAGCGCGGCGGCCCTGGGCATGGACGCGGTGCTGCTCTCCCCGGACTGCGCCGATCCGCTCTACCGCCGCTCGGTGAAGGTCTCCATGGGCGCGGTGTTCTCCGTGCCGTACGCCCGCCTGGAGAGCTGGCCCCGGGACCTGGCCGCCGTACGGGAAGCGGGTTTCAAGCTGCTCGCCCTCACCCCGGCCGAGAAGGCCACCGCCATCGACGAGGCCGCCCCGCACACCCTGGAGCGCGCCGCGCTGATGCTGGGCGCCGAGGGCGACGGCCTGAGCACCGGCGCCTTGCGGGCGGCCGACGAATGGGTCCGCATCCCGATGGCACACGGCGTGGACTCCCTCAACGTCGGCGCGGCCGCCGCGGTGGCCTTCTACGCGGTGGCCACCGGCCGACCGGCTTAGCACCCGCCGACCTGGCTTGGCGCCTGCCGACCGGCTCAGCGCCTGCCGAACCGGCTTGGCGCCCGCCGACCTGGCTTGGCCACCCGCCGACCGGCCTGGCACCCGTCAGGAATTTCCCCCGGCTTAACGCCCGCCGGGAATATCCCCTCCCCCTCACCCGGTTGAGGCCCGCAAGGGGGGCCCGCATCCCCTAGGGGCTCTGTTCCCCCACCCCGTAAGGCCCCGCCACCCCCACGCCGGCGGACGCCGACGCCGGCCGTTCCGCCCCGAGTCCGCGGGCCGGCCCCTGACACCCCTGGGCGGCCGCGATACCGAGCGCCACCAGCAGCGTCACCACCACGAACACGATGACGCGCTGCCGCAGCAGCCGGCGGTCGGGGCCCGGCCGGCGCCCGCCCGAGGTCGTACGCACCGGGGTACGTGAACCGTTTCGCCCCGTGGGCCGCGCGGCCGGGACCCGTCGCCCGTTCCGCCCGCCGGTCCGCGGATTCTTCCCCGCGGCCGAGGCCGGACCGGCCGGCCGGGCCGCCGCGTCCCGCGGGACCGGGGGACGGGAGGGGTGCGGCCGCGGCGAGGAGCTGCCCGCCGTCCGGCGCTCGGTGCGCTGGCGCGCGTACTCCTCGGCCCGCTGCCCGGTCGGCCGCTCCGAGGTCCGGCGCTCCCAACCGGCCCCGGCACCGGACCCGTTCTCCAGCGGCCCGCCCGACAGCCCGTGCGCCTCACGGGCCGCGATCTCCTTGAGCCGCAGCGACAGCGACAGCGTGCTGGGGCGGTCCGCCGGGTCCTTGGCCAGGCACGAGGCGAGCAGCGGCGCCAGGGCGTCCGGCACCCCGGCGAGCTGTGCCTCCTCGTGGACCACGCGGTAGAGCATGACCTCCGAACTCCCCTGCCCGAAGGGGGAGTCCGCGGTGCAGGCGTACGCGAGGGTGGCGCCCAGCGCGAAGATGTCCGTCGCCGGGGTCACCGCGGCCCCGCGCACCTGCTCCGGCGCCAGGAAGCCCGGTGAGCCGACGGCCGTACCGACATGGGTCAGGGTGCTGGCGCCGGTCGCCCAGGCGATGCCGAAGTCGATGATCCGCGGGCCCTTGGGCGACAGCAGAATGTTGGACGGCTTCAGATCACGGTGCACCACGCCCGCGTCATGGACGGCCAGCAGCCCCTCGGACAGCGCGGCCCCGATGGCGGCGACCTCCGCCGGGGACAGCGGCCCCTCCTCGTTGACCTTGTCGTGCAGCGAGGGCCCCGGGACGTACTGCGTGGCGAACCACGGGCGGTCCGCGTCGAGATCGGCCGCGACCAGCCGCGCGGTACAGCCACCGCGGATCCGCCGGGCGGCGGAGACCTCACGGGCGAACCGCGAGCGGAATTCCTGATCCTCCGCCAGGTCCGGCCGGATCACCTTGAGCGCCACCCGCTGCCCGCGCTTGTCCGAGCCGAGGTAGACCACACCCATCCCGCCCGCGCCGAGCCGGCGGTGCAGCCGGAACGTCCCGACGACACGCGGGTCCTCGCGTCGGAGCCGCATCATCGCCATGTCCGTCCCCTACCTGCGGTGGGGAGCCCCCTCCGCTGCCAACCGTCTGACGTGGCACAGCTTACGGATTGACGGCTCGCTGTGCTGAGAGGCCGCGCATGCGTCGGCCGGTGGATTGACCGGCGCCACATGCGGTCCCCGACGCGCCTGAGCGCTCCTTCCCGGCGGGCGGCCCGGTATCCCGGGTGCGATCCCAATGATCCGCTGGGGAAGGGGGATTGACGGGACGTAGCGGGATCGGGCCCGGTTGGTGACGGATGCGGGGGATACGGCCGGGGCGCGGGAAGGGGCGGCGGGCCGGGTGCGGTGCGGGGGCGGGACCGCCGTGCGCGGGGGAGGGGCCGGAGTGAGCGAGGTCACCCTCAGGAGTGCCCGGGACGGTCCGTCCGACGGTCCCCCTTGGGGGATGCCCCCCAGGTCCTGGACGTGTCTCTCCACCCAGAGGAGTACACGGGACGCGGTGAGGTCATCCTCCTGGAGGCCGCCCATTCGGTACGACGGCATGACGCCCGCGGCCGCCCGCGTGCCTAGGGTGGTTTTCAAGCGGCGGGTGGTGCACTCGTCCCCCGAGGTCAGACGCCCGCCGCCCCAGAACACGACGGGAGCGGGACGATGGCGCAGACCTCCGGACGGAGGGTCCTTCGGGCGCAGGGGCGCAGAGTCCCCGCGGCGCTCGCGGGCCGGCAGCCCGCCGGTACCCGCCATCCCCTCGTCGCGGTGGCCATGGTGCTGCCGCTGGCGATCGTTCTCGCCGTGGTCTTCGGCGGCTGGGAAGCCGTGCTGACACAGGCGTCGTCCGTGGTCGGAATGCTGGGGCGCTGAACGTAGCGCCCCGGTCCCGGGAGAGCGGCCCGGGACGGGGGACCTCCGGCCGAAACCCCGTGGGGACGGGGGGTGCGGCGGACGGCACGACGGCCGGGCATCTGGGGAGATGCCCGGCCTTCGAGCGTTCCGGACCGCGGCCGTCCCGTTCCGCCCGCGCCGCGCGTACGATCCCGGACCGGGCCGCCCATGGCCCGCACCACCACGCACCGCGCACCGGCCCGCGCCGGACCCGGGGGAACGATGACCACCTCACTGCTCGACCGTCTGTCCGCCCTGTGCGCGCCGGCGACCCGGGACGGCGCCCCGGCCCTCTCCTCCGAGGTGCTCGCCGACCGCCCCGACGGCACGGTCGTCCGCAGCGGCCGTACGGTCGCCAAGGCGCACGCCCCCGACGGCGACCCCCGCGCGCTCGCCGCCCGGCTGCGCATCGCCGCGCACCCCCTCCTGCACGGCATCCTGCTGCCCCCGCTCCCGGTCACCGCCCCCGACGGCTATCTCACCCTGACCGAAGAGGGGCGTGCGCTCACCCGCTGGCCCTACGGCAGCCCGGTGTCGCCCGACGACCCCGACGCCGCCCCCTGGGGGGACGCCGCCCGTCTGCTGGCCCGGCTGCACCGCGTCGACCTGCGCCAACTTCCCGGACCCGTGCCGCCGATGCGCGGCCCCGCCAAGGCCGCCCGCGCCCTGGCCCGGCTGCGGACCGCACCGGTTCCCGCCGGCGGCCCGCCGTCCGGGCGCCCGGCACCCCGGACCGCCGCCGGGGCACTGCCCGCGGCTGCCGCCGCCGTCGAGCGGGCCTGGGCCACGCTGCCCCCGTGGGCCCGGGGCGAGGCCCCACCGCCGCGGGCCGGCACCCTCTGTCACGGCGATCTGCACCTGGGCCAGCTCGTCCGCCACCCCGCCGACGACGGCCCCTGGCTCCTTATCGACATCGACGACCTCGGCCGGGGCGACGGCGCCTGGGACCTGGCCCGCCCCGCCGCCTGGTTCGCCACCGGCCTGCTGGCCCCGGACCTCTGGACGCGCTTTCTGGCCGCCTACCGCGCGGCCGGCGGCCCGGCCGTGGGGCCGGACGGTGATCCCTGGCCCGACCTGGAGATTCCGGCCCGCACCCTCACCGTGCAGACCGCCGCGCTGGCCGTCGCCAAGGCCGCCACCGCCGGCCGTTCCCTGGACGAGGCCGAGACCGCGTGCGTCGAGGCTTGTGCCCGGATGACGTCTCCGCCGCAGCAGTTGGCGTCCGCCGGCCCCGGCGTAGGCTGAACGCCCCGCTGCCGGGAGGCCGTTCCGGCGGTGCCGCCGTGAGCGGTGGTGGACGACAGGAGATGAGCGACGATGCAATGCCCCAAGTGCCATGCACCGATGCAGACATACCAGCGCAATGGCGTGCAGATCGAGCAGTGCGCCGGCTGCCGGGGGATATTCCTGGACTACGGGGAGCTGGAGGCGCTGACCCGGCTCGAATCACAGTGGGCCCAGCAGGCCCCGCCGCCACCTGCCCCGCAGGCTTACCCGGCCGCCCCCGCCTGGGGCGCCCCGCAGCACGGCCACCACGGTCATCACGGCCACCATGGACACCACGGCCATCACCGCGGCTTCGGCCATATGCTCTTCTCCTCCTGAAACACGACCGAGGGCCGGAGCGCAATGCTCCGGCCCTCGGGATCAGGCGTGGACGATACTGGGATTGAACCAGTGACCTCTTCCGTGTCAGGGAAGCGCTCTCCCGCTGAGCTAATCGTCCGCGGGACCACGGATCCCAAAAGATCCGTAGCTGCGTGCGCGATACTGGGATTGAACCAGTGACCTCTTCCGTGTCAGGGAAGCGCTCTCCCGCTGAGCTAATCGCGCGGGACGGACACCCCGTTTCCGGGGATCCAGTGGACGATACTGGGATTGAACCAGTGACCTCTTCCGTGTCAGGGAAGCGCTCTCCCGCTGAGCTAATCGTCCTTGGAGGTGGAGACGGGATTTGAACCCGTGTAGACGGCTTTGCAGGCCGTTGCCTCGCCTCTCGGCCACTCCACCAGGAGTGAGGGGGTTCGGGAAGATCCCCCACATCGAGCGGACGACGAGACTCGAACTCGCGACATCCACCTTGGCAAGGTGGTGCTCTACCAACTGAGCTACGTCCGCAGGTGTCTCTCCCAGACTACGTCCGGGAGCTACTCGGCCTCCGGGGCGCTTGCGCGTCCCGGCGACGTGTTGAACTCTAGCGGATTCCGGGGCCAGTACAAAAACGCGTTTGTGCAGCGTGCGCCGGTGCTCGCTCGGCGCAGGCGGCCCGCGGGCCGCCGCCATAGACTCGCTGACGTGCACGACTTCGCTCCGATGGCACGCTTCGGCGGCCTGATAGCCACTGACCTGCGGGATGTGACCAGCGATCCCGCGGCCCTGGACTCCACGGGCTGGTGGGCGGTCGCCGCCGACTTCGAGGGCGCAGTGGTCTGTGCCCGCTTCGGCGACGTCCGGCCGGCCACCGCGGCGGACCGGCCCGCCGCCGACGCCTGGCGGGGCCCCGCGCCCGAGGACTGGACCAGCTCGCTGGACCGGGACGCCTATACCGGCGGTGTGCGGCGCGTCCGTGAACACATCGCGGCCGGTGACGTCTATCAAGTGAATCTCTGCCGGGTGCTGACCGCGCCGCTGCCCGACCCCGGCCGGGCCGATGTCGACGCGCTGTCCGCGGTGCTGGCCCGCGGTAATCCGGCGCCGCACGCGGGCACGATCCGGCTGCCCGGCCACGGCGTCGAGATCGCCAGTGCCTCCCCGGAGCTGTATCTGCGGCGCGACGACCGCATCGTCACCTCCGGCCCGATCAAGGGCACCGGCCGGACCGCGGCGGATCTCTCGGCGAAGGACCGGGCGGAGAACGTGATGATCGTGGACCTGGTCCGCAACGATCTCGGCCGGGTCTGCGCCACCGGAACCGTCACCGTCCCGGCGCTGTGCGCCGTCGAGGAACACCCCGGCCTGGTCCATCTCGTCTCCACGGTGCGCGGTGAGCTGGACGCGGCGAACGAGAAGACCGCCTGGGCGGATCTGCTGGGTGCCACCTTTCCGCCCGGGTCGGTGACCGGCGCCCCCAAGTCCAGCGCGCTGCGGATCATCGACGAGCTGGAGACCGCCCCCCGCGGCCCGTACTGCGGAGGCATCGGCTGGGTCGACGCGGACCGCCGCACCGGCGAGCTCGCGGTGGGCATACGGACGTTCTGGGTCGACCGCACCCCGCCCGGCGGCCCGGTGCTGCGTTTCGGCGCCGGCGCGGGGATCATCTGGGACTCCGATCCGGAGCGGGAGTGGGCCGAGACCGAGTTGAAGGCGCGCAGGCTGCTGGCGGTAGCGTCGGGCCTGCATGAGGTGAGTGGAGGACAGCGATGAAGATCTGGCTCGACGGGGCACTACAGGACGCCGAGAGCGCCCGGGTCTCGGTCTTCGACCACGGGCTGACGGTCGGCGACGGAGTCTTCGAGACCATCAAGGCCGAGCGCGGCCGCGCCTTCGCCCTCACCCGTCACCTGGAGCGTCTGACCACCTCCGCCCGCGGGCTCGGGCTGCCCGATCCCGATCTCGACGAGGTACGGCGCGGTTGTGCGGCCGTCATGGCGGCCAACCCGATGGCCCTCGGCCGGCTGCGGCTCACCTACACCGGCGGTGTCTCCCCGCTCGGCTCGGACCGCGGCGACGCCGGTCCCACCCTGGTCATCGCGCTGTCCGAGACCCGGCGCCGCCCCGACACCACCGCCGCCGTCACCGTCCCGTGGACCCGCAACGAACGCGGCGCGCTCGCCGGCCTGAAGACCACGTCGTACGGCGAGAACGTCGTCGCCCTGGCCCGCGCGCGGGAACGGGGCGCGTCCGAGGCGCTGTTCGCCAACACCGTCGGCGCGCTCTGCGAAGGCACCGGCGCCAATGTCTTCGTCGTCCTGGACGGCGAACTGCACACCCCGCCGCTGCACTCGGGCTGCCTGGCGGGCATCACCCGCGCCCTGACCGTCGGCTGGGCCGGCGCCAAGGAGACCGATCTGCCGCTGGACGTCCTGGAGCGGGCCGAGGAGATCTTCCTGACCTCCACGCTGCGCGACGTCCAGGCCGTGACCCGGATCGACGACCGTCAACTCGCCGACGGCCCGGGCCCGGTGACCGCGGAAGCCATGCGGATCTTCGACGAGCAGTCGGCCGCCGACTTCGATCCGCGGTGATGACGCGCCCGCTCATGGGCGAGTAGAAAGTCCTGGTGACCACAACGCTGCGCCCCGCGGGACCGGAAGAACGGCACGACGACGGGCACCGGGCCCGTGCGTACGACATCTGCGTCAACAGCCGCCGGGTCGGCGGGATACGGCTGACGACGGACGCCCGGTTCGGCCCGACGGCCGGCCGGATCGCGGAGCTGGCCATCGACGAGCCGGACCGCCACCGGGGCCGCGCCACGGTCGCCGCGCTCGCCGCGGAAGAGGTGCTGCGCGGCTGGCGTTGCCGGCAGATCGAGCTGACCGTCCCGGCCGACGCCGAGGCCGCCGGGCGGCTCGCGGCGGCGCTGGGCTACACCGAGCGCAGCCGCATGATGAGCAAGCCCCTCACCGCCGCGCCCCCGCTGCCCGAGGGCAGCAGCGACCGCGCGCTGAGCGAGGCGGAGTACCCGGCCTGGCGGGCCGCCGCGCTCGCCGAGCACATCCGCACCCAGGTCGGCCAGGGGATGGCCCGAGAGCGCGCCGAGGAGGCCGCGGCCGCCGGCCATCGCGCCCTGCTCCCGGAGGGGGCGGAGACTCCCCACCAGGCGCTGCGCGTCCTGGCCCACGGCGGCGCGGACGTCGGCAGCATCTGGGTCGCGCTGCGGATGCCGGACCAGCCCGGCGGCTACGTCGTCGATGTGCGGGTCGCCCCCGGACACCGCGGGCAGGGGCACGGCCGCACCCTGATGGGGATCGCCGAGCGGGAGAGCCTCACCGCGGGCCGCACCAGCCTCGGCCTGAACGTCTACGCGGGCAACGCCCCGGCGCTCGGTCTCTACACCTCGCTGGGGTACCGGCCCACCGGCTATCAGCTGTGGAAGCCGATCCTGTGAGCGGGCCCGCGAACGGCCGGTGAGGCCCGGGCTCAGTCCTGTCCGGCCAGCAGCCGGTCGGCGATCTCCTCGATACGGGCGCGCAGCCCCTCCTGGCTCTTGCCGCCGTCCAGCCGCTCGCCGCCGATCACATAGGTCGGGGTCCCGGTCACCCCGATGGCCTTGCCCTCGGCCTGGTCCGCGTCGACGATCAGCAGATGCCGCCCGTCGATCAGCGCGGTGTCCAGCTCCTCGGTGTCCAGCCCCAGCTCGCCGGCGACCTTCAGCAGCAGCTTGTCCCCGCGCTTGCCGAGCTCCTCGGTCCGCGCCAGCACCGCCTCGATGTACGGCCAGCCCTGGCCCTGCTCGATGGCCTCCTCGGCGGCCTGCGCGGCGACATAGGCGTGCGGGTGCTTCGGCAGGGGGAAGTGGCGCAGCCGGATGTCCAGCCGGTCGCCGTAGCGCTCCCGCAGCGCCCGCAGGTCCTCCAGGGCGCTATGGCAGTCCGGGCACTGGAGTTCGCACCACACGTCCAGCACGGGGCGGACGGGACGGGCGGGGGACGGGGTCGTGGCGTCGTTCATGAGAGCCAGTCTTCCAGTCTTCCCACGGCCGGCCCCGCGAGGTACCCCGGTCCGGTGGCCGAACCGGGACCTGGGGAGGAGCCCGACCCCGAGATGTCCCTGAGGCCGTGCCGGAACATGGCCCCTGCGGGCCGGGACAAGGCAGGATGGAAGGGAGCAGACTGCCTGCTCACCCATCCATCGGCAGGAGGACCGGATGCTGACCTCGACCGTCTGTGCCGCGGTGTCGGCGGCGGGCCTGGGCATCGCCGCGATCACGGCATACCGCAAGCGGTTCCTGGCCGCGACCCGCATCGCCGCCTATTCCCTGATCCCCATCGGCCTGGTGATGACGGGCGTCATCGACTGGCTCGCCGGGATCGTCTTCAAGCCCACGGTCTGGGCCGGCTTCGGCGTGCTCGCCCTCTCGGTCGTGCTGTTCATGACCACCAGGGCGGTCGAGCGCCGCCGGGGCGGGGTCGGCAGCCGTAAGGAGCGCCGGGCCGCGGCGTCCGGCCGGTCCGACGCGGTGGCCCCGGCCGCCTCCGCCCCCTCGCTCGGTGCGGGCCGCGCGGCGCAGCCGGCCGCCAAGGGGAAGGCCGCACCCGCCAAGGGCGGCGCCCCCAAGGATGACTTCTCGGACATCGAAGCGATCCTGAAAAAGCACGGGATCTGATGAACTACCGCTGCTGAGGCGTCCATCGGGCGCTCTCGGACGATCATCTGCGTCATGATGCGCGCGAGATGAACGATGAGTGCGCCCTCGCCCAAGACGACGCCCCGTCCCGCCAACGCCGCGGTTGTCTGTTCGCGCTGTCCCAGCCCCCGCTGATGCTCTTCCTCGCCGTGATCGGCTTTCTGCTCCTTCTCGGCGCGGTCCACGACCTCTTCCTCCTGTGAGGCCGGCCGCCGCGCCGCCGCTCAGCCCGCGGCCTCCCGCCGCCGTGCCCGGTAGGCCGCGACATGCAGCCGGTTTCCGCAGGTACGGCTGTCGCAGTAGCGCCGGGAGCGGTTCCGGGAGAGATCGACGAAGGCATGCCGGCAGTCCGGTGCCTCGCAGTGCCGCAGCCGCTCGCGCTCCCCGGCGACGACGAGGAAGGCCAGTGCCATGCCGCCGTCCGCGGCCAGATGATCGGCGACCGACGCGCCCGGCGCGAAGTAGTGGACATGCCAGTCGTAGCCGTCGTGATCGGTCAGCTGCGGCGTGGTGCCCGCCGAGGCGACCAGCGCGTTCAGCTGTTCGGCCGCGGTGCGGTCGTCGGCGGCCGCGAAGACCCGGGCGAAGCGCGCGCGGACGGACCGTACGGTGGCCAGGTCGCCCGCACCCAGCGCGCCCACGCCGCTGACGGCGTTGCGCCGGACGAAGTCCTCGAGGGCCGCGAGATCGGTCAGGCTGTCCGGCGCTCCGGGGCCCTCGCCCTCCGGAGCGGTGTTCAGCAGATCGACGACCGCGTCCAGCGCGCACCGGGTGTCATGGGTGATGATCACGGTTCCGCTCCCTGGCAGGGTGGGGCCGGACGAGTACCGCCCCCGTGGGTTGCCGAATGGTCGCCGACTCTAGCGCTTCGAACAAGCTTCAGCGCCGACTCCGCGGTGGGTCCGCGGCGACGACGCCGAAGTGTGCCGTGTGAACTTGTCGGTCCTGCGCCGTCTCCCCGAGTCGGACGGGCGCAAGTGTGAGCGGGTGGGTGCTTTCGGTAACCGGTCCGCGTCTCAGCTCTCCGCGAGGATGTGGGAGAGCTCGGTGTCGAGATCGAAATGCCGGTGCTCCGTACCGGGCGGTACGGCGGCATCGGTCCTTTTGAGGAACGACTCGAGAGCCCGCGCGGGCGCCTCGAGCAGGGCTTCGCCTTCCGGGGAGCTCAGGGCGATGCAGACAACACCCTGACCGTGGCTCCGGGACGGCCATACGCGGACGTCTCCGGTGCCCGTGGGCCGGTGCAGGCCCTCGGCGAGGAGGTCGCGGGCGAAAACCCACTCGACGGTCTCCTCGGCTCCGGTATGGAAGGTGGCATGCACGGCATAGGGATCGGCCGTGTCATACCGCAGGCCCGCGGGTACAGGCAGTGAGGACTCGCTCGACACAACGAGGCGCAGGTGCAGCTCGCAGCTGACCGTGGTGTTCATAAGCGCCAGGGCCTTTCGCTCAGTGTGCGCTCGGGGATTCGCACGTCGGCGAAATCGACATGCCACCTACGGTGCCGTTGTAAACCCCTCTGACGGTTTTGTGTGGCTTCAGGTACCTCTTCCGGCGGATTGCGAGATCGTCCCCGGCGGTAATTCCGGCCGAGGGTCGCGTCCGGTAAGTTGGGGAGCATGAATACGCAGAGTAACGGGGGGCTGGGAACGGTGGAGGGGGACGCCGCTCCGGCCGAGGAGCCGGCCGAGAAGCCGCTCGGTTCACGGGCGCCGCACTTCATCAAGCGCTCCCGGCCGCTGCATGTCAGCTGGCAGGTCGGAGTCTTCGTCGTCGGTCTCGCGGTCGTGGTGGCCGGCGTGATCATGCTGCCGCTGCCGGGGCCCGGCTGGCTGGTGATCTTCGGCGGTATGGCGATCTGGGCGACGGAGTTCGTCTGGGCGCAGCTGGTGCTGCGCTGGACCAAGCGCAAGGTCACCGAAGCGGCCCAGCGGGCGCTCGACCCCAAGGTGCGGCGGCGCAACATCATCCTGACCACCATCGGCGTGGTGATCATCGCGGCGGCGCTCGCCGTCTACGTCTGGAAGTTCGGCCTGGCGATGCCGTGGAACGTCTCCGAGTGACCGAGGCGTGGTCAGAAGTGCCCGCCGACGTGCGGTAATGTTGGCGGTGCGCCCGGGCGATTAGCTCAGTGGGAGAGCGCTTCGTTCACACCGAAGAGGTCACTGGTTCGAACCCAGTATCGCCCACCCCGGACGAGGGCCCGGAGACATCAAGTCTCCGGGCCCTCGCAGTTGTTGGGCGGGCGCCTCGCCAGGGGGCGCACACTGGGATCATGCCCGACTGGTCCCGCCGACTGCACCGCTACCGCTTCCGCAGCGTATGGCTGCTCAACGCCTCGCCGACCGTCGTCTACGCCGTCCTCGAACGCGCCGAGGCGTATCCGCAGTGGTGGCCGCAGGTCCGCGAGGTGACCCCGCTCGACGACCGCACCGGCACCGCCCGGTTCCGCTCCCTGCTGCCGTACGACCTGACGGTGGTGGCGAGCGAGCGCGTACGGGACCCGGGCGCGGGGGTGCTGGAGATGACGATGCGCGGGGATCTGGCGGGCTGGGCGCGCTGGACGGTGGTGCCCGGGGCCGGTGGCACCCGTGCCGTCTTCGAGCAGGACGTCGAGGTCCGCAAGCCGCTGCTGCGGCGGTTCGCGCTGCCGGGGCGGCCGCTCTTCCTCGCCAATCACGCGCTGATGATGCGGGCCGGGCGGCGCGGGCTGGCGGCCTGGCTGGCCCGCGGATGAGGTGCGCCGGCCGCCCGGCCGCGGCGGCCCGGGACCGCCGGGGAACAGGAATTTGATGGAAGCCCCGGGCGGCCTGTATTGTTCTGCTCGTTCGCGAGGGAAACCTCGCCGACACCCGGGCGATTAGCTCAGTGGGAGAGCGCTTCGTTCACACCGAAGAGGTCACTGGTTCGAACCCAGTATCGCCCACCGGGATCAAGAACCGGGCCGCCAAAAAGCGGCCCGGTTCTTTTTGTTGGAAGTGGTCCCCGCGGGAATTCCACCCGGCGCCTTTGCCGCCCTGCGGAATTCCTGAGGGGGGATCAGGCCGCCGCCGGGAGTTCGGGACGCAGCGGCCAGTGCGGATCGACGACTTCCGGATTGCCGCTGCGGGCGAACCACGCCTGAAGCCCGCGGGCCTGGGCCGCGTACCAGACGGCCTGGCGGGTGTGCAGCTCCGCCGGGTGCAGCCCCTCCAGGCGCTCGGCGAAGCGATGCCCCAGGGCCCGGACGACACGCAGCGCGGCGAGCGCGTCGGCGGCCGCCTCATGGGCGTCGGTCAGCTCGACCTCGTAGTGCGCACACAGATCGGTGAGCGTACGGCGGCCCTTGCGATAGCGGTCCAGGTGCTTGTCGAGGACGTGGGGGTCCAGAACGCAGAGCGGGTGGCCCCCCAGATAGGTGTTCAGCGAGCTGGCGCGGTGCCGCTTCAACTCGCGCTCCAGGAGGGTGAGATCGAACGGGGCGTTCATCACGACCAGCGGCCGGCCGGCCACCGACTGGGCGGCCAGGGCGCGCGCGACCTCCTCCAGGACCGGCGCGGGCCAGCGGCCGTGCAGCGCGAGATGGTCGGCCGTCAGGCCGTGCACCGCCGTCGCGGCGTCCGGTATCTCGACGCCCGGGTTGATCAGCCAGCGGGTGATCCGGGGCGCGGAGCGCGGTGTCTCCTGGACCACCAGGGCCGCGGAGACGATGCGATCGCGCTCGACGTCGATCCCGGTGGTCTCGGTGTCGAAGGCGGCAAGTGGACCGTCATACCAGCACGGCATCATCCCAACTCCTCGCGCTCGTACGGGGAATGACACGTACGCCATCCGAGCTGGTGATACCCGAGCCGCCGGGGGCTCGAACCGTCTTTGTTTGCGGACCACTTGACGCGGAGACAACCAGAGGGACGGGCCGACGCGCTCCGCCTTCTCCCCGTCATCCACCCGCATCGATCGGCACAGCCCGGAAGGCCACTCCGCGATGACGCTCGCGCAGCCCGAACCGGGCGGGCTGCTGCCTCAGCGGACCACACCGCAGCGCGGCGGACTCGCCACCACCGCCTGCATGGAGACCCTTCAGGTGGGCTATCTCCATGCGGTCGCCGCCGCCTCCGGATGCTCGCTGGCGCAGCCCTTCCCGGACAACGGAATCGACTGGCACGTCAGCCATGGCGCGCCCGGCCACACCGTCGACGACGAGGTCACCATCAAGGTGCAGCTCAAGTGCACCTACCAGACCGCCCCGCGCCCGCCGGGGCCGACGTTCGCCTTCACGCTCGACAACGACCACCTGGTGAAGCTGGCCCGTACGCCCGTCACGGTGCACAAGATCCTGGTCGTGATGCTGGTCCCGCGGACCCAGGAGGACTGGCTGCGGGCCGGCCACGACCGTCTCGAACTGCGGCACTGCTGCTACTGGATCAACCTGGCCGGTCATCCGGTGACCGGCCGGCGCAGGACCACTGTGCGGATCCCCACCGCGCGGATCTTCGACGACCGAGCGCTCTGCGAGATCATGACGCGCGTCGGGGCGGGAGGGAGACCCTGATGTACCGGCCGACCGACGAATACGACGCACGGCTGCTGGATCCCGCGCGGCTCGACCCGGCGGTGCTCGGCGCGCTGCTGGCCCGGCACGGCTGGCGGCGCCGGGGCGGGGCCGCCGGCCACTACGCCCGGTGGACTCCGCCCGGCGGCGCGGCCGGCACCAGCCTGCTGGTCCCGCACGACCGCCGCTTCCCCGACAGCGGAGAACTCCTCGCGGAGGCGCTGGCGGCGCTGGCGCGGAGCGCCGCGCCCTCCGCCCGGGAGGTGCTGATGGGGCTGGCGGTGCCCAGTGACGAGGTCCGCTGGGAGCGCGAGGTCCCCGACGGCGGCTCGGGGGCCGCGCACTGGGTGGCGCAGGAGCAGCTGCGCGGGGCGGCCCGTTCGATGCTGCTTGCCGGGGCGCTGGGGACGTACGGCCGGGCCGGCTACTACGGCGCCCGGCACAAACGGCAGGCCGAGGGGTTCCTGAGCCAGGTGCTGGTCGGTCCGGCGGCGGCCGGGCGCCGGGTGACCGCGTTCGTGCCGGTGTCCGGCGGCCGCCGGGCGGTCGCCGGGCTCCAGCGGGCGCTGCACGCGGTCCGCGACGCCACCGACTACCAGCGGGCCACCGGCGGTATGGAGGCTTTCGACGCGGCCGTCGAGCTGGGGGTCTGCCATGAGCTGGCCCAGGCGCTGATCGCGCTGGTGCGGGACGCGGAGGGGGCGCGGATCGCGGTCGAGTGGTCGCCGGCGGCCGGTGCCCCGGCCGGCTGCCCGGCCCGCCCCGAGCCGGTGGAGTTCTCGCCCGGCGATCTGCCCGCGCTCCAGCAGGCCGCCCAGCGCTATGTCCGCGATGAGCCGTCGCTGCCGGTCCGGGTGACGGGTGCGGTGGTGCGGCTGCGCAGGGAGCGGCCGGGCGGTCCCGGCACGGTGCGGCTGCGGGTGATCAGCGGGGCCGATGTGCTCCAGGTACGGGTCGCGCTGGGGGAGGAGGACTACCGGATCGCCGGGCATGCGCACCTGGTGGGACTACCGGTGCGGGTGAGCGGGCGGCTGGAGAGCCGCGGCGGCTTCCGGCGGATCACCGGCGGCCGCGATGTCACGCCCGTACAGGTCGACGAGGCGGAGCGGGACCGGCTGCTGAAGTCGCTCCAGGAGAATCTCGACTTCTTCGAGGAGGCGTGCGGCGCGGAGGAATGACACCGTGCGAGCCGGGGGTGGTGAAACCGTTTCGCGGTCGGGTCCGCGGGCTCGGTACGATTCGGCTGCGCAGCAATCGCTGCCGTGAAGAGACAGTAGTCAGGAGAGACCGGTGTCAGACGTCCGTGTGACCATCCAGCGCGATTCCGAGCGGGAAGAACGCGTGGTGACCACGGGCACTACGGCCGCCGACCTCTTCCAGGGCGAGCGCAGCATCGTCGCCGCGCGGGTGGCCGGGGAGCTGAAGGACCTGGCGTACGAGGTCGCCGACGGTGACGCGGTCGAGCCCGTCGAGATCACCTCCGAGGACGGTCTGAACATCCTGCGGCACTCCACCGCGCATGTGATGGCGCAGGCCGTGCAGGAGCTGTTCCCGGAGGCGAAGCTCGGCATCGGCCCGCCCATCAAGGACGGCTTCTACTACGACTTCGACGTCGAGACCCCGTTCCACCCGGACGATCTCAAGCGCATCGAGAAGAAGATGCAGGAGATCCAGAAGCGCGGCCAGAAGTTCGCGCGCCGTGCGGTCAGCGATGACGCCGCCCGCGAGGAGCTGGCCGACGAGCCGTACAAGCTCGAACTGATCGGGCTCAAGGGCTCCGCCGCGGACGCCGCCGAGGGTGCCTCCGCCGAGGTCGGCGCCGGCGAGCTGACCATCTACGACAACCTCGACGCCAAGACCGGCGAGCTGTGCTGGAAGGACCTGTGCCGCGGTCCGCACCTGCCCAGCACCCGCGCGATCCCGGCGTTCAAGCTGATGCGCTCGGCCGCCGCGTACTGGCGCGGCAGCGAGAAGAACAAGCAGCTCCAGCGGATCTACGGCACCGCCTGGCCGACCAAGGACGAGCTCAAGGCGCATCTGGAGTTCCTCGTCGAGGCCGAGAAGCGCGATCACCGCAAGCTGGGCGCGGAGCTCGATCTGTTCTCCGTTCCCGAGGACATCGGCTCGGGGCTGGCGGTCTTCCACCCCAGGG
This sequence comes from Streptomyces sp. NPDC127097, assembly GCF_042724075.1. NCBI lineage: Bacteria > Bacillati > Actinomycetota > Actinomycetes > Kitasatosporales > Streptomycetaceae > Streptomyces > Streptomyces sp. NPDC127097. Next base: position 24,300 of record NZ_JBHXFI010000068.1, read on the forward strand.
GCGGCATCATCCGCCGGGTCATGGAGGACTACTCCCGCCGGCGCCACGAGGAGTCGGGGTACGAGTTCGTCTACACCCCGCACGCCACCAAGGGGAAGCTGTTCGAGAAGTCGGGCCACCTGGACTGGTACGCCGACGGCATGTACCCGCCCATGCAGCTCGACGAGGGCATTGACTACTACCTCAAGCCCATGAACTGCCCCATGCACAACCTGATCTTCGATGCGCGCGGCCGCTCGTACCGTGAACTGCCGCTGCGCCTCTTCGAGTTCGGGACCGTCTACCGCTACGAGAAGTCGGGTGTGGTGCACGGGCTGACCCGCGCCCGCGGCTTCACCCAGGACGACGCGCACATCTACTGCACCCGCGAGCAGATGGCGGACGAGCTGGACGCCACCCTCACCTTCGTCCTCGACCTGCTGCGCGACTACGGTCTGACCGACTTCTACCTGGAGCTGTCCACCAAGGACCCGGAGAAGTTCGTCGGCTCGGACGAGACCTGGGAGGAGGCCACCGAGGTACTGCGGAAGGTGGCCGAGAAGCAGGGCCTGCCGCTGGTCCCGGACCCGGGCGGCGCCGCGTTCTACGGGCCCAAGATCTCCGTGCAGACCAAGGACGCCATCGGCCGTACCTGGCAGATGTCGACCATCCAGCTGGACTTCAACCTGCCGGAGCGGTTCGACCTGGAGTACACCTCGGCCGACGGCTCCAAGCAGCGCCCCGTCATGATCCACCGCGCGCTGTTCGGCTCCATCGAGCGGTTCTTCGCGGTGCTGCTGGAGCACTACGCGGGTGCGTTCCCGGCCTGGCTGGCGCCGGTCCAGGCGACCTGCATCCCGATCGGTGACGCGCATGTCCCCTACCTCCAGGAGTTCGCCGCCCAGGCGAAGACCAAGGGGCTGCGGATCGACGTGGACTCCTCGTCGGACCGGATGCAGAAGAAGATCAGGAACGCCCAGAAGAGCAAGGTCCCGTTCATGATCATCGCCGGTGACGAGGATGTCGCGCATGGCGCGGTGTCCTTCCGCTACCGCGACGGTTCGCAGAAGAACGGCATTCCGCGCGAGGAGGCGATCGCCGAGCTCCTCGACGTCGTGGAGCGCCGCGTCCAGGTGTGACCGCCTGAGCGGCCGGCCCCGGAGAGCGAGCGGCTCTCCGGGGCCGCGTCATGTCTCGCTCTCCTGCCGGAAGCGACGCATCAGATAGGCGGAGAAGGAGCCCACCACCGCTCCCACCAGGGCCACTCCGACGAACATCAGCCCCACCGCGATCACCCGGCCGCGTGGGGTGACCGGGGTGGCGTCGCCGTACCCCGTCGTCGTCAGCGTGGAGGCGGCCCACCACACCGCGTCACCGAAGGTGCGGATGTTCGCGTGCGGGGCGGACCGCTCGTCGTGGTAGACCGTCAGGCTGGCGGCGTAGCCCAGCAGCAGCGCGGCGAGCCCGGAGTACGTCATCACCCGCGCCTCCAGGGTGAGCCCGGGCCCGGCCCGGCGCAGCTGCATCCGCTCATGCAGATCGATCATGCGCAGCGGTCGCAGCAGCGGCAGCACGGTCACCATCAGGTCCAGCCAGCGGGTGCGCACGAAGTGCCAGCGGTTCCTGCTGAACGCCAGCCGCGCCAGGTACTCCGCCACGAAAACACCCCAGCTCACGACCGTGAGGGTCCCCCAGAAGACGTACCAACCGGGAGAGAGACCGGGGATCAGGACCCGTACCGTGTAGGAGGTGAGAAAGAGGATCGAGGCGATGAAGAGATACGGCTGTGCGCGCCTCTCCCACTCCTGTAGCCGCGCGTCCCTGTCCACCGGCACAGCATCGCGGAGCGGGCCAGGGTATCCGCCCCAACGACACGGTGCCAACGGGCGAAGCCATATGCTGGCCCGTATGACAAGCGAGCCGGAGCAGCAGATCGGAGTCGGGACGCAGGACGCCTTCCAGCGCCTGTGGACGCCCCACCGGATGGCCTACATCCAGGGGGAGAACAAGCCGACCGGCCCGGGGGCCGATGACGGCTGCCCGTTCTGCGCGATCCCCGAGAAGTCGGACGAGGACGGCCTCGTGATCGCGCGCGGTGAGCATGTCTACGCGGTGCTGAATCTGTACCCGTACAACGGCGGTCACCTCATGATCGTCCCGTTCCGGCACGTCGCCGACTACCCGGAGCTGGACGGCCCGGAGACCGCGGAGCTGGCGGAGTTCACCAAGCGGGCGATGACCGCGCTGCGCACCGCCTCCGGGGCGCACGGCTTCAACATCGGGATGAATCAGGGCACCGTCGCCGGGGCCGGGATCGCGGCCCATCTCCACCAGCACGTGGTCCCCCGCTGGGGCGGCGACACCAACTTCATGCCGGTGGTCGGCCACACCAAGGTGCTGCCCCAACTCCTTGCCGACACCCGGGCGATGCTCGCGCGCGCCTGGCCCGCCTAGAGCCCGTCCGGTCCGCTCCGGGGCGGGCCTCCGGGGCGACACGCACCCGGACGAATCGGATAGATCGCCCCAATTCGGATTAGTTGCCCCTCTAATGGGGTGGTGACTTCCCTAGATCGCCGCTCCGTGCTGCGCGCGGCCGCCTCGGCCGCGGCCGCCGGCGCGCTGGTGACGGGCTGCGACCCGGCGCGGGACGAGGACCCCGGAGCCGTCCGGTCCCCCGGCGGACCGGGCCCCTCCGGGGCGGGCCACGCCTCGCCCGCCCCGGTGCGCGCCGCCCGGCCGCCGACCCGGGTGCCCGGCCTGCCCGTACAGATCGAACACGGGCCGCGGAACGGCCGGGCGGTCGCACTGACCTTTCACGGCAGGGGCGACCCCAGGATGGCGACCGCGCTGCTCGGCGAGGCCGAGCGGGCCGGCGCCAGGGTCACCGTGCTCGCCGTCGGCGACTGGCTCGACGAGCAGCCCGCGATGGCCCGCCGGATCCTCGACGGCGGCCATGAGCTGGGCAATCACACGCTGCACCACCGGAACATCTGCGCCCTGCCGGCCACCGCGGCCTACGCCGAGATCAGCGGCTGCGCCGACCGGCTGCGCAAGCTCACCGGGACCATCGGCAGCTGGTTCCGCCCCTCGCAGACCCGGCGGGCCACGCCCCTGGTGACCGAGCTGGCCCGCAAGGCCGGCTATCCGCACGTCCTCTCCTACGACGTGGACTCCCTCGACGCGAACGACCCCGGTGCCGCCGCCGTCCAGCGCACGGTCCTGGACGCGGTCGGGCCGGGCTCGGTCGTGAGTCTCCACCTCGGGCACGCCGGCACGGTGGCCGCGCTGCCCCCGATCCTCGACGGCCTCCGCCGGCGCGGTCTGCGCGCGGTGACGACAACGGAGCTAGTGACCTGATGGCTGACCGGAACCGTACCCACGCCCGTCGGAGCCCGCATCCCCGCCACCGGGCCGCGCTGCTCGCCGTGGTCTGCGCGCTGGTGGCCGCGGGCTGTGGCGGCGCCGACGAGAGCGGCCGGGCCTCGCACACCCCGCGGCCGGTCGAGCGCGCACCGCTCAAGGCCGCCAAGCCCGGTCTGCCCGGGATGCCGCCGCTGCTGGACGAGCACGACATCTACGCGGCGGACCGGCCGGGCAGGCTGGCGCCGCAGGTCAAGGACTTCCCCTCGCGGATCTACGTCCCCAACACCGGCTCCGACACGGTCAGCGTCATCGACCCGAAGACCTACAAGGTCATCGAGACCATTCCGGTCGGCGTCCAGCCGCAGCATGTCGTGCCGTCCTGGGACCTGAAGACGCTCTGGGTCAACAACAACCGGGGGCACGACCTCACCCCGATCGACCCCGCCACCGGCAAGGCCGGCGACCCCGTCAAGGTCCACGACCCGTACAACCTCTACTTCACGCCCAACGGGAAGTACGCGGTCGTGATGGCCTCCATGGACCGGCAGTTGGTCTTCCGCGACCCGCACACCATGGAGGTCCGCAAGACGCTCCCGGTCAACTGCGCCGGCGTCAACCACGCCGACTTCTCGCCGGACGGCAAGTACTTCATCGTCTCCTGTGAGTTCTCCGGTGAGCTGCTCAAGGTCGACACCGCGAAGATGAAGGTCATCGGCCAGGAGAAGCTGCCGTTCGAGGGCGCGATGCCGCAGGACGTGAAGATCTCCCCGGACGGCAGGACCTGGTACGTTGCCGACATGATGGCCGACGGCATCTGGGTCCTGAACGGTGACACCTTCGGCCGGCCCCGGCTCATGGCGACCGGCAAGGGCGCCCACGGCCTCTACGTCAGCCGCGACTCGAAGCACATGTACGTCTCCAACCGCGGCGAGGGCTCCATCTCCCTGCTGGACTTCCGGACCGGCAAGCTCGTCGACAAGTGGCACATCCGCGGCGGCGGCAGCCCCGACATGGGCGGCCTGTCCGCCGACGGCAAGGTGCTCTGGCTGTCCGGCCGCTACAACTCCGAGGTCTATGCGCTGGATACCCGTACGGGCAAGACCCTGGCCAAGATCCCGGTCGGCCAGGGTCCGCACGGCATGGCGGTCTACCCGCAGCCGGGACGGTACTCCCTGGGGCACACCGGCATCTTCCGCTAGCGGGCGTGCCCCTGGGCTCAGGCGTTGTACTCGTCGGCCTTCTGCGGCTCCACGCCCTGGATCATGCCGCTGAGCACCAGGGAGCGGTTGGTGAAGCGCTCGGTGTCCACGCCGTTCTCCTTGAGGACGCTCATCGCGGCGGAGTGGACCGTGCGCAGCACCGGGGTCGCGGCGCGCAGCGCGTCATCGGCCATGAAGCGGTGCCGCCAGGGCTTGTCGGCCCAGACGTGCCGCAGGCCGAACGGCTCGGGCAGGGTCAGCTTGCCGCCGAGGAAGTCCAGCACCGGCGGGAACCACGTCAGCGGGGCGCGGGCGGCGAGCCGGACCACTTCCTGCGGCTCGATGAGCGGCAGCTGCTGGGTCTTGGTCTCCCAGAACTTGACGACCTTGGCGACGTCCTTGGTCTTGGGCTCCGGCTTCGTCGTGAAGAGGCCGTTGACCGGGCCGAGGGCATGGCCGGTCACCTCGATGCGCAGGGTCTCGTGGAGCACCGTGACGGTGATCATGAGGGTGATCACCAACTGGCCGTCCCACAGGACGAACTGGACGCCGAGGTAGTGGCGGTTGCCGCTGCCGAACTGCTGCTCGTTGCAGATCCGCTCTATCTCGTGCCCGCGGATCTGGAACGCCTCCACATGGCTGCCCTCGGGGCGGGAGACCGCGGCGGCCTTCTCACCGACCGGCGAGACGATCCAGTGGCGTACGGACGGCGTGGGGAAGCCGCCGGTGTGCAGCGGGCTGCGCTCCAGCAGCCGCAGCTTGTCGTGGATCGCCCGGATCACGTCCCAGCTGCGGAACGGGTGGATCTCGCTGCCCTCGTGCGCCGGGATCAGCTCCTCGGCGAGCTGCCAGCTGCCCCAGCGGGTGCCCATGCCGAGTATCCCCTTGGGACCGGCGTAGAAGACGACGTTGCTGTTCTGCTCGGCGGAGATTTTGGCGAGATTTTGGCGGAGGGTCTCGGCGGCGGTCTGGTTCGGGTCCTGCGGGACCGCCTCGGGGATCTTCGCGGCCACCCCGCCGCCCTCCAGCAGCCCCTTCCAGGACTCCCGCATGGCCACCGCGGTCTTCTCACAGATCTGCTTGGCCAGCCACCAGCCGATCACCGGGGCGACGACCGCGCCGCGGGCGTACAGCGGCCAGAAGCCGTTGAACGGCAGCTTGATCATGAAGAACACGCCGAGGACGCCCAGCACCGTCAGCAGCACCCCGCCGATCAGGGACAGGCCCTTGCCCGCACCGTCCTTGGAGAGCATCTTCCGCAGCTGGAAGACGCCCAGCCACAGCAGCACACCGGGCAGGAACAGCACCCCGAACAGCACCATCAGCAGCGTCAGCTTGGCGTCCCGCTGCTTGCGGATACGGGTCGCGGACAGGCAGTGCTCGACGATGGTCTGCGGCTCGGTCCCGAAGGACTGGATGAGCGCGGCCCGCCCGCCGCCGAGCATCCGCACCTGCACCGCACGCGCGAACGCCTCGCCGAGATTGGGCGCGAACAGCGACAGCTTGGGCTTCTTGATGGCGGACTTGCCGGAATCCGAGTCGGCCTTGGAGATATCGGCGAGCGGGCTGTCCCGATAGGCGGCCGAGGCCAGCGCCTGGGTCGCCGCCGTCTGCCCGGCGCTCCCCGACAGCGGGACCTGCGCCCCGGGACTGAAGTCAAAGCCGTCTGCCACTACCGCCCCCCACACCGCACGCATCGCATGATGCGGCTCTTCCCGACTTCCGCTGACGGCACACCTGCTGAGAGCCTGTCTTCGAGCCCGTGACCTCGCATCCTGGCGTCGAACCCCGTTCAACGGCAGGGCCTCAGCGTACAGCCGCCGTCCCGCCCAGAGGAGTTGAGCAGGACAGCGGCCGCTCCAACGGTTGATCGGCCGTCAACTATGCGCCGTTCTCCGCCTCTTCCCGCCACTTGTCGGCCAGCTGCGGCGGCATCGGCTCATGTCGCAGGTGGACGCGGGAGAACCGCCCGGTGCCGTGCGAGAGGGAGCGCAGATCGATGGCGTACCGGTCGATCTCGATCTCGGGCACCTCGGCGCGCACCACGGTGCGTCCCGCCCCTGACTGTTCGGTGCCCACGACCCGGCCGCGGCGCCCCGACAGATCGCTCATCACCTGGCCGACGAAATCGTCCGGAACCATCACGCTCACCTCGGACACCGGTTCGAGGAGTTCGATCCGGACCTCGCCGGCGGCCTCCCGCAGCGCCAGCGCGCCCGCCGTCTGGAACGCGGCGTCCGAGGAGTCGACCGAGTGCGCCTTGCCGTCCAGCAGCGTGACGCGGATGTCGACGAGCGGATGCCCGGCGGCGACCCCGCGTGCGGCCTGGGTGCGGACGCCCTTCTCCACGGACGGGATGAACTGCCGGGGCACCGCGCCGCCCACGACCTTGTCCACGAACTCGATGCCGGAGCCGCCGGGCAGCGGTTCGACCTCGATCTCGCAGATCGCGAACTGGCCGTGGCCGCCGGACTGCTTCACATGGCGCCCGCGGCCCGCGGCGGGGGCGCCGAAGGTCTCCCGCAGCGACACCTTGTGCGCGACCGTGTCCACCTGGACGCCGTAGCGGGCCCGCAGCCGCTCCAGGGCGACATCGACATGCGCCTCGCCCAGACACCACAGCACCACCTGATGGGTGTCCTGGTTGTGCTCCAGACGCATCGTCGGGTCCTCGGCGACCAGCCGGGCCAGGCCCTGGGAGAGCTTGTCCTCGTCGGCCTTGCTGTGGGCCTGGATGGCGACCGGCAGCAGCGGGTCCGGCATCGTCCAGGGCTCCATCAGGAGCGGGTCGTCCTTACTGGACAGGGTGTCCCCGGTCTCGGCCCGGGACAGTTTCGCCACACAGGCCAGATCCCCGGCGATCGCCTTGGACAGCGGGCGCTGCTGCTTGCCGAACGGGGTGGACAGCGCGCCGACCCGCTCGTCGACGTCATGGTCCTCGTGCCCCCGGTCCTGTAGGCCGTGGCCCGAGACATGCACCGTCTCGTCCGGGCGCAGGGTGCCCGAGAAGAGGCGGACGAGCGAGATCCGCCCGACGTACGGGTCGGAGGAGGTCTTGACCACCTCGGCCGCGAGCGGTCCGTCGGGGTCGCAGCTCAGCGCCGGGCGCGGGGCGCCGTCCGGGGTGGTGACGGCCGGCGCCTCGCGCTCCACGGGCGTCGGGAAGCCACCGGTGATCAGCTCCAGCAACTCCACGGTGCCCAGCCCCTGCTTGGCGCCCTCGGCGGCCGGGGCCGCGGCCAGCACGGGGTGGAAGGTGCCCCGGGCGACCGCCGTCTCCAGGTCCCCGATGAGCGTCTTGACGTCGATCTCCTCGCCGCTGAGGTAACGGTCCATCAGGGACTCGTCTTCGCTCTCGGCGATGATGCCCTCGATCAGGCGGTTGCGGGCCGCTTCGATCAGCGGCAGCTCGTCCGCCGTCGGTGCGCGTTCGGTGCGCTCGCCGGAGGAGTAGTCGAACACCCGCTGGGAGAGCAGGCCGATCAGGCCGTGCACGGGGGCGTGGCCATCGGCGCCCGGCGTCCCGTACAGCGGGAGGTAGAGGGGGAGGACGGCGTCCGGGTCCTCGCCGCCGAGGGTGGAGCGGCAGCGCTCGGTCATCTCGTCGAAGTCGGCCCGGGACGCCTCCAGGTGTGTGATGACCAGCGCGCGCGGCATTCCGACGGCCGCGCACTCGTCCCAGACCATACGGGTCGCGCCGGCCACGCCATCGGCCGCCGAGACAACGAAAAGGGCCGCGTCCGCGGCGCGCAGACCGGCCCTGAGTTCCCCGACGAAATCGGCGTATCCGGGGGTGTCCAAGATATTGATCTTGACTTCTCCCCAGTCCACCGGGACCAGGGAGAGCTGTACCGAGCGTTGCTGCCGGTGTTCGATGTCGTCGTAGTCGGAGAGGCAGCCGCCGTCCTCGACCCGGCCCGCCCTGTTGACCGCGCCGGATGCCAGCGCGAGGGCCTCGACCAGGGTGGTTTTTCCCGAGCCGCTGTGGCCGACCAGCACCACATTGCGCAGGGCCGTGGGCTGGTCGGCCGTTGATGCCCTGCCGGCGGCTCCCGGGTGTGTACTCGACTTCTCGCTCATGTGTCTCGCCTCCAGGTCGACACTTTGCGGTGATTCGAGCTTTCCACTGGGGCCATGCCGCGTCCATACGTGGCGCACGGGCCCGGTGCTCCCAAGGGGTCCGGGCGCCCCGGCGGACCTGCGGGCGCGTCCACCGGCGCGCACCGGTGGCCCCGAGCCGCGGGACGCACCCCGCGCCGCGATGCGTTCGTGGTGCCCCCTGACCTCCTGGCTACGATGGGCCCGCCGGTGGCCGCTAGACCGCACGGCCCGTATCGACTCCCGGGAAGGCCATGCTGAACAAGTACGCGCGTGCGTTCTTCACGCGTGTTCTCACGCCGTTCGCCGCCCTGCTCATCCGGATCGGCGTCAGCCCGGACGCGGTCACTCTGGTCGGCACCGGCGGCGTGGTGGCCGGCGCCCTGATCTTCTACCCGCTCGGCGAGTTCTTCTGGGGCACGATCGTCATCACCCTGTTCGTCTTCTCGGACCTCGTCGACGGCAACATGGCGCGGCAGCTGGGCCGCTCCAGCCGCTGGGGGGCCTTCCTGGACTCCACCCTCGACCGGGTCGCCGACTCGGCGATCTTCGGCGGGCTCGCCCTCTGGTACGCGGGCCGGGGCGACAGCCTGGTGCTCTGCGGGATGGCGATCTTCTGCCTCGCCAGCGGCCAGGTGGTCTCCTACACCAAGGCCCGCGGGGAGGCCATCGGGCTGCCGGTGGACGTCAACGGCCTGGTGGAGCGCGCCGAGCGGCTGGTCATCACGCTGGTCGCCTGCGGCCTGTCGGGCCTGCACGCCTTCGGGGTGCCCGGCGTCGAGATCCTGCTGCCGATCGCCCTGTGGATCGTCGGCATCGGCAGCGCCGTCACCCTGGGCCAGCGCGTGGTGACGGTACGACGGGAGTCGGCGGAGGCCGACGCCATGGCACAAGGGGGGAACAGCGCATGAGCCCGCGCAGGAACGGCCGGCCGGTGATCGATACGGAGAAGCTGGCGGAGGCGCTCTACGCGCTGGGCTGGAGCACCGTCAAGAAACTGCCCGAGGGCGTGGCCGTACGCCTCGGCCGCCGGATCGCCGACACCGCCTGGAAGCGCCGCGGCAAGGGCGTCCGCCGCCTGGAGTCGAACCTCGCCCGGGTCGTCCCGGACGCCACACCGCAGCGGCTCGCCGAGCTCTCCCGGGCCGGGATGCGCTCGTACATGCGCTACTGGATGGAGTCCTTCCGGCTGCCGGCCTGGAGCAAGGACCGGATAAGGGCGGGTTTCACCCCCGAGGACGTGCACTATCTGGAGGACGGGCTCAAGAGCGGCCGGGGCGTCATCCTGGCGCTGCCCCACATGGGCAACTACGACCTCGCGGGCGCCTGGGTCACCACCAAGCTCGGGGTCCCCTTCACCACCGTCGCCCAGCGCCTCAAGCCGGAAACCCTCTACGACCGCTTCGTCGCCTACCGCGAGGGCCTGGGCATGGAGGTCCTGCCGCACACCGGCGGTACCGCCTTCGGCACGCTCGCCCGGCGGCTGCGGGCCGGCGGGCTGGTCTGCCTGGTCGCGGACCGTGATCTCTCCGCCTCCGGGATAGAGGTCAAGTTCTTCGGCGAGGCCACGAAGATGCCGGCCGGCCCCGCCGTGCTCGCCGTCCAGACCGGCGCCATGCTGCTGCCCGTCACCCTCTGGTACGACGACACCCCCGTCATGCGCGGCCGGGTCCACCCGGAGATCGAGGTCCCCGAGAACGGCACCCGCGCCGAGAAGGCCGCCCAGATGACCCAGGCGCTCGCCGACGCCTTCGCCTCCGGCATCGCCGACCACCCCGAGGACTGGCACATGCTCCAGCGGCTCTGGCTCGCCGACCTGGAACCGCGCGAGCAGCCCGGCGCCCCGGGCGGCACCGGGCTCTCCGGAGCCTCCGGAACGGAGTCCGTGTGAAGATCGGCATCGTCTGCCCGTACGCCTGGGACGTCCCCGGCGGCGTGCAGTTCCACATCCGGGACCTGGCCGACCACCTGATCCGCCTCGGCCACGAGGTCTCCGTCCTCGCCCCCGCGGACGACGAGACCCCCCTGCCGCCGTACGTCGTCTCGGCCGGCCGCGCCGTCCCCGTCCCGTACAACGGCTCGGTCGCCCGCCTCAACTTCGGCTTCCTCTCGGCCGCCCGGGTCCGCCGCTGGCTCCAGCACGGCGCCTTCGACGTCATCCACATCCACGAGCCGGCCTCGCCCTCGCTCGGCCTGCTCTCCTGCTGGGCGGCCCAGGGCCCGATCGTGGCGACCTTCCACACCTCCAACCCGCGCTCGCGGGCGATGATCGCCGCGTATCCGATCCTCCAGCCCGCGCTGGAGAAGATCAGCGCACGGATCGCGGTGAGCGAATACGCCCGCCGCACCCTTGTCGAACACCTCGGCGGCGATGCGGTGGTCATCCCCAACGGCGTGGACGTCGACTTCTTCGCCACCGCCGAGCCCAAGGCCGAGTGGCAGGGCCGGACGATCGGCTTCATCGGCCGGATCGACGAGCCGCGCAAGGGCCTGCCGGTCCTGATGAAGGCGCTGCCCACGATCCTCGCGGCCGTACCGGACGCGCGGCTGCTGGTCGCCGGCCGCGGCGACGAGGCGGAGGCCGTCGCGGAACTGCCCGCCGACCTGCGCTCCCGGGTCGAATTCCTCGGCATGGTCAGCGACGAGGACAAGGCCCGCCTGCTGCGCAGCGTCGACCTCTATGTCGCGCCCAACACGGGCGGCGAATCCTTCGGCATCATCCTCGTGGAGGCCATGTCCGCCGGCGCACCCGTCCTGGCCAGCGACCTCGACGCCTTCGCCCAGGTCCTGGACCAGGGTGAGGCGGGCGACCTCTTCACCAACGAGGACGCCGATGCGCTCGCCGCTGCGGCGGTACGACTTCTCGGTGACCCCGTGCGCCTCGCCGAGCTGCGGGAGCGCGGCGCTCGGCATGTACGCCGCTTCGATTGGGCGACTGTTGGCGCCGACATTCTCGCCGTCTACGAGACGGTGACCACCGGGGCGATGTCGGTAGCCACCGACGAACGGGCCGGCCCACGTAATCGCCTCTGGCCGGCCAAGGATTGACCTCCCACGTTTTCGGCTGTCCCGCCGTGGTGGTTGTTCGCCGTGGCGCCAAGCGCTGCGCTTTGCCTTCGGCCCACGTTTTCGGCCTCCCCGCCGTGGTGGTTGTTCGCCGTTGCGCCTGCGGCGGGCCGGGTGGTTGT
>NZ_JBHXFI010000069.1:0-35702 GCF_042724075.1 Streptomyces sp. NPDC127097
GACCAGCGGTCCGGGCGGACGGAGGGGGCGGCGGCTGATCAACGACGGATCGCCGGCTGATCAACGAGAGATCAACGACTCCTCACGGAGGGCCGGTCGTCCGCGCGTCATGAGTGATCAGTAGGTCAGCGCGTCGGACGCCGAGCTCTGCCAGTAGGTGACGGCGGCGTTGTCGTCCTTGTACGTGCCCGCGGGCAGGGTGAGCTTGGCGGGGGTGCCCACCGAACCGGAGCCGTTCCGCGGAGCGAAGTGCACGGTGAGCTTCCGGGCGGTGCGGCCATGGGTGTCACCGCCGGGCTCGCCGCTGAGCTGGATCCCGGCGTAGGCGGACTGCCCCGGGGCGACGGACACGACGGACTGCGGCTTGCTGTCCTCGATGATCCGGGTCGTCGACTGGTCGTCGTCGAAGCCGAGGAAGGGCGCGGAGTAGGCGTCGCAGGCGCGGGATCCGGTGTTGGTGATCGTCAGGAGCAAGTGGTTGATGGGGCGCTTGACCTTGCTTACCACGGCCTTGACGTTCGCTCCGGTACAGGGGCCCGACGAGCCGTTCCCGGCGCCCTGGTTCGCCCCGGTGCCGTTGGTCTTTCCGGCACCGCCGGTCTTTCCGGCGCCCTTGTCCTGACCGCTGGAGGCGCCCTGCCCGGAGCCGGAGCCTTCGCCGTCGGCGTTGCCGGTGCCGTCTGCCTTGCCGGTTCCGCCGGCCTCGCCGCCCGGCGTGCTCGGGGCGCCGGATTCCGGGCGAGCCCCGGACTGGCCGCCGGACGCCGCCTCGCTGTCGCTCTGGCAGGCGGTCAGGGACACACCCGCGAGCACGACGGCGGTGGCGACGGCGGCGGTACGGGATCGGAGGGTACGCATGGTGATTCGACTTCTCCTAGCGAGGGTTTCAACGGCGACTGATCAGTGAGATCACCACCGCGGCGCAGATGATCAGCACGGCGAGGGCGACAACATCGCTGACACACCAGCGGGTTCGCATGGCGGCTCCCGTCTCGGTGGTGCTGCTCACAGCCTGCGCGGCGGGCGCCCCGGTGCCAACCGACCCGGGGCAAGAAGAGAAGCCGGAACGCTGGGACAGGCGCTGACCTGGGGAAACGACCACTGCCTGGAATGCTTTCCTGGGACGGCGGAACGAACAGGGGAGCAGGGACGGGGACGGGGCACTGCCGTCGGACCTCGCGGCGCACGGCTGGGCCGGGGAGCAACCGCGCCTGAGAAAACCGGTGGAGGGGCCGTCGTGGGCCCCGCGAGAAGGCCGCCGAAAAATTTTTTAACCCGCCACCAATCCACGGGCGTTGCGGCTCCGAATGACGCGTGACACCTCGCCGAGGTGTTGCTGTCGAACCCGGACGACGTGCGGTCCCCCCTCCCTCGCGGAGGCCGCCGGAAAAGGAACGATCGTGATAGCCAAGCGCACCCGCCACCTCGCCGTAGTCGTCGCTCTGCCCGCCGCCCTGGCCCTCACCGCAGGCGCCTCGTCCCAGGCCGTCGCCCAGGGCACCGGAGCGTTCCAGATCAACCTGGCGCAGCTGAACAACTCCGGTTCCAAGGGCACGGCGATGCTCAGCCTCCAGGGCAGGCAGCTGACCGTGAAGATCGAGTCCGAGGGGCTCGTGCCCGGTCAGCCCTCCGCCCAGCACCTCCACGGCTCCACCGACGGCCATGACTTCCACTGCCCGGACGCGAGCGACGACACGAACGGCGACGGCGTCCTCAACAACACCGAAGCCACGGTCGATTACGGCGATATCAACATCTCGCTCGCCACCAAGGGGCCCACGGACATGAAGAGCGGTCTCGCCGTCGACCGGATGCCCGTGGCGAACGCGCAGGGAAAGCTCTCCTACGAGCGCACCATCCCGGTCTCCCAGGACGTGGTCGACCACATCAAGGACCTGCACATCGTGCAGCACGGCATCGACCGCAACGACAACAAGAAGTACGACTTCGAGGGGGCGGGCAAGAGCGAACTCGACCCCAAGCTCCCCCAGGAGGCGACCGCCCCGACCAACTGCGGTGAGGTCCTGGGCGCCGCGGTGGGTTCCATTCCGGTCGGCGGCGTCGAGACCGGCACCGGGCCCGTCGAGGAGAACGGGGTTCCGGCCGCGGTGCTGGGCGCCGGCGGAGCCGCCCTCGTGGCGACGGCCGGTGCGCTGGCCCTCGCGCGGCGCCGGAAGACCGTCCTCGCCGCCGGGCGGGCCGGGGACAACGGGGCCGCCGCGTGAGCCGCCGGAGCGAGGACACCATGAGCACCGTACGCCGCCGGGGCCACCGCGCCACCGCCTACGCCGTCGCCGCGGCCCTGTCGGCCGTGCTTCTCGCCGGGTGCGGAGGGCAGGACGCGTCGCCGGCCCAGTCGCTCCCCGCGGGGCAGCAGCCCGGTGACGGCGGCGGGCAGTCGTCCGACGACACGGCCCGGGGCGGCGGCTCCGGGAGCAAGGCGGCCGCCAGCATGCCGAAGTCGGCTCCGCAGCGGCTCTCCATCCCGTCGCTCCAGGTCTCCTCCACCCTGGAGACGCTGGGACAGCAGAAGAACGGTGCCATGGAGACGCCCCGGGACCCCGACAAGGCGGGCTGGTACCAGCCGGGGCCCACGCCCGGCTCCCAGGGACCGGCGGTGATCGCCGGCCATGTCTCCTGGAACGGCAAGCCGTCGGTGTTCCACAAGCTGTCGTCGATGAAGCGCGGGGACACCATCGAGGTCTCCCGGCAGGACGGGAAGACGGCGAAGTTCACCGTCGACCGCATCGCCCAGTACCCGAAGAACAAGTTCCCCACGCTGGAGGTGTACAAGAACCTCGATCACGCCGGGCTCCGCCTGATCACCTGCGGTGGTGACTACGACCAGGGCCAGCACTACTACCCCGACAACGTGGTGGTGTTCGCCAGCCTCACGGGCAGCGCGTAGACCGGACCCGCGCCGCACCGGCCGGCGGTCCGGCGCCCCGCACGGGTGACCGGGCCGCTCGCCGGTGCCCCGGCCCGGAGCCGGGGCGCCGGACCGTCCGCCCGGGGCAACCGCCATACTGCCTGCGATCTTTCCTCGCCCCCGAAGGGAACCTCGCGACGTGTCCTCCACCGCCCCTCTCCCCGTCACACGCACCCGTGTCGTCATCGTCGGCGCCGGTCCCGCCGGGCTCACCGTGGCGAATCTGCTGCGCACCGCCGGAGTTGACTGTGTGGTACTGGAGGCGGAGAGCCGGGAGTTCATCGAGCAGCGGCCGCGTGCCGGGTTCATGGAGGAGTGGGTGGTGCGCGCGCTGGCCCGGCACGGGCTGGCCGACCGGTTGCTCGAACGGGCCGCGACTCAGGGCGAGTTCGAGTTCCGGTTCGACGGGGAGCGGCACACGATGCGGACCGGGGAGCTGTCGGGCCGCCGGCACTTCGTCTATCCGCAGCCGCTCCTGGTCACCGACCTCGTGGCGTCGTACGTGGACCGGGCGGGCGGTGAGGTCCGCTTCGGGGTACGTGAGGTGGCGCTGCACGACATCGACAGCGACCGGCCGGCGGTGTCGTACACCGACCCGGTGACCGGTGCCCGGCACCGGATCGAGTGCGACTTCATCGCCGGCTGCGACGGCGCCCGCGGGGTGTCCCGGGCGGCCGTCCCCGACGGCCGGGCCGTCCTCACCCGCCATGACCACGGCGTCGCCTGGCTCGCCCTCCTCGCCGAGGCACCGCCGTCCGCGGACGGCGTGATCTTCGGCATCCACGAGCGCGGGTTCGGCGCCCATATGGCCCGCAGCTCCCAGGTCACCCGCTATTACCTCCAGGTCGCGCCGGGTGAGGACGCCGGGAACTGGTCGCATGACCGGGTGTGGGACGAGCTGCGTGTCCGGCTCGCCGCCGACGGCGCCCCGCCGGTCGCCGAAGGACCGCTGATCGAGAAGGTGGTCCTGGACATGCACAACTATGTGGTGGAGCCGATGGTGTTCGGCCGCCTCCACCTGGCGGGTGACGCGGCGCATCTGGTCGCGCCGATCGCCGCGAAGGGCATGAACCTCGCGATCAACGACGCGCTGCTGCTCGGCGACGCCCTGATCGCGCACTACGAGGGCGACGACAGCGGTCTTGCCGGCTATTCGGAGGCGTGTCTGCGGCGGGTCTGGCAGTACCTGGAGTTCTCCGAGTGGTTGTCCTACGTGTTGCACGGTGCCTCGTCCGGTGACCGCTTCCTGGCGGGCACGGCGCGGGCGCGGCTGCGGCGGCTGCTGGGGTCAAAGTCCGCGGCGCGGGCCTTCGCCGCGCTGTACATGGGCGAGGAAGCCGATCTGTGACGCCCCGGCGGACCGGGCGGGCGGTGCCTCCGTGGGGTGACTCACAAACCGGGGTGGGGTGCGATCCCGCGGACCTGGGTACGCGGCCTCGTGATCGCCGGGCGAGATACCGTTGAGAAGTGGTAGAAATTCGGCGAAAAGCATCGCTGAGTTATTGAGGAGGGAGACGTATGTCATCCAAGCGCCGTCGTAAGAAGAAGGCCCGTCGCAAGAACGGTGCCAACCACGGCAAGCGGCCCCAGTCCTGAACGAAGGCTGTGACCGGACCTCGCCGATGGGGTTCTGGTGGGCTCCGCGTCTCCGCGCTTCAGCGGACGCGGAGCCCACAGTGCTGTGCGGCCCCGGCTCATGCCTTCGTCAGGGCCTCGGCTATCCGCAGGGAGACCTGCGCCTGGGTGGCGTCGCGCCGGGTCGGGTTGAACGAGAAGACCGCGCGGCGCTGTTGGTCCCGGGTGGCGAACATGGCCGAGCTGTAGCCGTACTGTTCGCCGGTCTTGCCCCACAGGGTGATGCCGTTCACCGTGACGGTCTGGAGGCCCGCCGCATAGCGCGCCGGGGTGCCGTCCACCATGCGCACCTCGTCCGGCGGCAGCGTGAACATCCGCTCCAGCTCATGGGGCGGCAGGAGTTCGCCCGAGAACAGGGCGGTGAGGAAGCGGTCCAGATCGCCGGTACGGGAGATCATCTCGCCCTCTCCCCAGGCGGCCGACTGGTCGAACCGGGTGATGTCCAGCAGGGAGCCGTCCGTCATCCTCATATAGCCGTGCACATGCGGCCAGTGAATCCGTGGGTCGTTGCCGGGCACGGCCGTGTGCCGCAGATCCAGCGGGCGCAGGATGCGGTGCGTGATCGCTTCGCCGTAGCGGCAGCCCGTCAGCCGCTCGATCAGCAGGGCCAGCAGGACGTAATTGATGCCCCGGTACTCCTGCTTGGTGCCGGGGGTGAACTTCATGGTGCCGTGCGACACCTGTGCCACGAGCTGCTCGGGCGTCCACCGGTCGTAGCGGTGCCGGGCGATGTCCTCCGGGGAGGCCGGGTCGTAGGGCGGGTCCTGCTCGTCGGGGAGTCCGCTGGTGTGGTTCAGCAGCTGTGACACCGTGATCGGCGGGAACCTCGACGGCAGCACGCCGGGCAGCAGACGCTGGATCGACTGCTCCGGCGACAGCCGGCGCTCGGCGGCGAGCTGGAGCACCACCGTCGCCACGAACGCCTTGGTGATGCTGCCGATCCGGAAGGTGTCCCGCTCATGAACCTCGCGGCCGGTGGCCCGGTCGGCGACACCCTCGGTGCCGCACCACCGCCCGGCCGAACCACTCACCCGCAGCTGGGCCGCGGTCAGCTGCGGATGCTCCAGATCGGCGAGGGCCGCCCGCAGCGCGGGCACGTTCAGCGGAGGGACGGGGACGCGGACGGGGTCGGCGGCGCCGGCGGACGGGTTCCGAGCGGCCGGGCCGCCGCCCGACGACGGGGACGGGGCCGGACGGGACGCGGCACCGGCCGGGCCCGCCGTCGCGGCGACCACCGCGCCGGACAGTGCGGCCCCCACAACGGCCCTGCGGGACAAGGGAGAAAGGCTCATGTCGAACAGCTTCGCGGCTGCGCACCGCGCCGTCGTCAGGGGTCTCCCTGACCCACCCCTGACCCACCCCGGAGGCGGTCCCCGAGCCCACCGGACTCCGGCCGGTCACCGCGCCGCTCCCCGCCGCGGCGCCGCACCGCCCGTCCCGCCGCACCGCTGCCGCGCCCGAGTAGAGGGAGCCCAGGCGGCGGTCTAGCGTGGAAGGGAGTTTCGCCTCCCAAGAGGGGCTGTTGCCATGTCTCACGGCCCGACGGACACCGCCGACACCGGCCGGCTGTCGCATCTCCTCGACAGCCCCGTCATCGGAATGTCGCCATGGATCGCGATGTCGGTCCTGGTCGGTCCGGGCCGCTTCGAGCTGGCGGTCGCCATAGCCTTGGCCCTTGCCGTGGTGATCGTCATCGCCGGCCGTATACGCCGTCCCGGGTCCTCCTTCAAAATTCTGGAGATTTCCGATGTGGTGTTCTTCGTGGTGCTGGCGATCATCGGCATTTTCGCCTCCCCGGGCACCCACCGCTGGCTGGAGAACTATTCGGGCGAGGTCGCGAACATCGCCCTGATGACGATCGCCCTCGGCTCCATGGCGTGCCGGGTGCCGTTCACCCTCCAGTACGCCCGGGAAGAGGTGCCCCGCGAGTTCTGGAGCGAGCCCAGATTTCTGCGGACCAATTACTACATCACCGGTGCCTGGGGCGCCGCATTCGCCGTGGCGGCGATAGCGGGGGCCTATGGCGACCTCGTGCTGCACAATTCGAATAACCTGTGGACGGGCTGGATCATCCAAATCGGGGCCATCATCGCGGCCTTGCAGTTCACCCAGTGGTACCCGGACGTCGCACGGGCGCGTGCACTGCGCGAACGCAACCTGCCCGGCCCGGCCGAACCCCCGCTGAGCAGCCTGCTCGTCCCGCTGGCGGGGTATCTGACCCCGGTGGGCATCGTGGTCCTCGCCTTCGGCGCCGGGCCGGTGTGGCTGGGCGTGGGGCTGATCGTGCTGGGCGTAGTGCTCGTCAAATCCCTGAGCAGCGGCAAAGAGGCGGAGCCCGAGGTATCGCGGTGAGGGTTTGACGGCACCGGGTGCCATGTGATCTAGAATCGATGAATGATCTTCATCGTCGTCAAGTTTCCCGTGAAGTCCGAGTACGCCGAGGAGTGGCCGCAGCACGTCGCCGCCTTCACCGAGGCCACCCGCGCCGAACCCGGCAACCTCTGGTTCGAATGGTCCCGCAGCATCGAGGACCCGAACACCTATGTCCTGGTCGAGGCATTCAAGGACGATGCCGCCGAAGCGCATGTCAATTCCGACCACTTCCGCGCCGCGATCGAGCAGATGCGCCCGCTGCTGCGCCGCACCCCCGACATCGTGAGCACCACCATCGAGGGCGCGGACGGCTGGAGCGCCATGGGTGAGATCACCATCGACTGAAGGACCGGCGACCGGCTGAACGGCGACCGGCTGAACGGCCACTGACTGGAAGACATCCGGCTGAACGGCCCTCGGCTGGAAGGCAGTCGGCGGGACCACCAAGGGGGGAGCGCCTCCGCCGAGCAGCCCGCTACGCCTCCTGCATCAAGTGACGGAGGAACCAGTCCCGGGCGAGGTCGGCGACCTGCTGGAGGGCGCCGTGCTCCTCGAAGAGATGGGTGGCACCGGGAATGATTTCGAGACGGGTCTCGCAGCGCAGCGCCGCCTCGGCCTCCCGGTTGAGGTCGATGACCACATTGTCGTTGCCGCCCACGATGAGCAGCGTCGGCGCCCGTACCGCGACGAGCAGCGGTTCGGCGAGATCGGGGCGGCCACCGCGGGACACCACGGCACCGACGTCCGCACCGGGCGTGGCGGCGGACCACAGCGCCGCCGCGGCGCCGGTGCTCGCGCCGAAGTAGCCGATCGGCAGGGCGGTGCGGTCGCGCAGCCAGCGGGTGGCGGCGGTCAGCCGGTCGGCGAGGGTGCCGATGTCGAAGACGTTCGACCGGTGGGCCTCCTCCGCCGGGGTGAGCAGGTCGAAGAGCAGGGTGCCCAGGCCCGCCTCGTTCAGGGCCGCGGCGACCAGCCGGTTGCGCGGGCTGTGCCGGCTGCTGCCCGAGCCGTGCGCGAACATCACCACCGCGCGGGCGCCGGCCGGCAGGTGGAGATCCCCGGTCAGCCGGACCCCGGCGGCGTCGATCGCCACCTCCTCCTCGACGTCCTTGTCCGCGACGTCCTTGTCCGCCGCGGTCCCCGCGTCCGGCGCGGACCGCTCCGGCCCGGGGTCGGCCGCGGCCTGCGCCAGCAGCGCCACGACCTCGTCGTCGGGGGTCTGAGAGAAGTCCTGGTACCACTCGCCGACGGCGGAGAAGGCGAACGGGGTGGAGAGACAGACGAATTCATCGGTCGCGGTGCGCAGCCGCTCGGCCGCGTCCGGAGGCGCCACGGGGACGGCGAGCACCACACGGGACGCGCCCTGTGCGCGGACCACCTGGCACGCGGCCGCCGCGGTGGCGCCGGTGGCGATCCCGTCGTCCACCACGATCGCGGTCCGGCCCTTGAGGGAGAGCCGCGGCCGTCCGGCACGGAAACGCTCCGCCTGACGGGCGAGTTCCGCCGCCTCGGCATGCTCCACGGACGCCAGATCCGCCTGTCCGAGCCGGCCCCGGCGGACGATGTCGTCGCTGATCACCCGCACGCCGCCCTCGCCGATGGCACCGAACCCCAGCTCGCGTTGGTAGGGGACGCCCAGTTTGCGGACCACGATCACATCGAGCGGCGCCTTGAGCGCCCGCGCCACTTGGAAGGCCACCGGGACCCCGCCACGGGGCAGGCCCAGCACGACGGGCTCTTCCCCCTCCAGGTGCTGTAGCGCTTCGGCGAGGCGTTGCCCCGCGTCCGCGCGGTCAGTGAACAGCACAGTGGCACCCCCTAGCCAGGGGAGACGGAAGCCGCGTTCACACCTCACTTCGAAATAACCCCATTCACCGCTCCTTCGCAAGTCGGACGGTGGACTGGCCCTGCCCTCCGCCCGGCCCCGGCGGACCGTGGTTACCGTCGGCATATGGAAGGAATCGGAGCGGTTCTGATCGATATCGACGGTGTGCTCACCGTGTCCTGGAAGGCGCTGCCCGGCGCCGTCGCGGCCATGGAGCGGCTGCGCGCGGCCGGGCTGCCGCTGCTGCTGGTCACCAACACCACCTCACGGACCCGCGCCGTGGTGGCCGGACGGCTGGCCCGGGAGGGCTTCCCCGTAGGCGTCGACGACATTCTGACCGCACCCGCCGCCACCGCCGCCTACCTGCGCACCCACCATCCGGACGCGCGCTGTCTGCTGATCAACAGCGGCGAGGTCGGGGCCGATCTGGAGGGTGTGGAGATCGTTGAGGAGGGGGCCGGCGGAGCGGGCCGGGCGGCGCCGGACGTGGTGGTGTTCGGCGGTGCGGGCGCGGAATTCGGCTATGCGGCCCTCAACACCGCGTTTCGTCATCTCCAGGGCGGCGCCCGGCTGGTCGCCATGCACCGCAATCTGTACTGGCGTACCGCGGACGGGCTCGAACTCGACACCGGGGCCTTTCTGCCGGGCCTGGAACGGGCCGCCGGGGTCGAGGCGGTGGTCACCGGCAAACCGGCCGAAGCGTTCTTCGCCACCGCCCTGGCGCAGCTCGGCGCCGCGGCGTCGGAAACGCTGATGGTGGGTGACGACATCGAGTCCGATGTGCTGGCGGCCCAGCGCTGCGGGCTCACCGGGGTGCTCGTCAAGACCGGCAAATATCTGCCGGAGACCCATCACGCGGCCTCCGGCACCCCGGACCGGGTGCTCGACTCCTTCGCCGAGCTGCCTGCCCTGCTCGGTCTGCCGGAGCGGCCCGCCCCGTGAGCCGGGGTGCGGGACCGCACCCCCACCGCACCCCAGGGCTCACCCCGCGACGGCCGCCGCCCCGGCGCGCCGGTAGTGGAGCGGGACGACGCCGGGCCGGTGATCGCCGGATCGGCATCGGCCGTGGGCCAGAATCCGGCCATCAGCTCATGGGTGACCCGCCCGCACGGTGTGCCGGGACGAGGACGCGGGTCAGGACTGGTCGGTGAGCAGTGCCGCGATCTCCGTCGCCGTCCAGTGGCCGTCGGCCCCCGGGCAGCCGGCTAGATAGGCGGCGACCCGGCGGGCGCTCCATCCGTGGGCGGCGACGATGCCGGCCGCGATATGCCGCAGATAGGCCGCCGACGGTGCGTTCATGGTGATGTCCTGGCTGCTCCACGGTGCGGTGAAGGTCAGCACCGGGTACCCGTCCAGCGCTCCGGCGCACACCAGCGTCTCGTACCGTCCGGGGCCGGTCCGGGCCCGCCCGTGGGTGAGGGCCGCCGTGAGATCGAGGTCCTCGCCGGGCTCCCGGTACATCTCCTGAGCGGCGATGTCGGAGAACTGGGAGAGCGTCAGCAGATAGGCCCGGGACGGCAGTTCGGCGCTTTCCGGCCGACCGCCCGGGGCCGTGGTGGCATCGGGGTCGTAGAAGGCCCTGCCGCCGGTCCACACCTCCGAAGTGGTGGCGAAGTAGAGCAGGCCCGGCAGCATGACCGGTGCGGTGCGCGCGGGGCCGCGGGGGTCCCGGCAGCCCGGGTAGCTGCGCAGCCCACCGGGCGGCCGGCCGCCGGCCAGGTAGGCGGTCAGCCGGTCGAGATGCATGTTGGAGCCGTACGCGGCGTACCACAGGCGGCGGACGGGGGTGCGGCGCCGGACGGCTTCGGGGGAGTCGTCCAGGGCTTCGAGGCGTCGGGGCCTGGTCACGCTCCCACGCTACGCGGACCGGCCCGCGGCGAGGCGAGGACGTGCGGCCGGGGCGAGGACGTGCAGCCGAGCGGCCGCGGGGAACCTGGCTTGATCGTTACCACCCCGGGTTTTGCCGCGGAGGTGCTGGAGATGCGCACTGCACGGACCGGAACGGACTGGTCCGCAGGGCAACCGGTGGCCGGTCAACGACCGGATGCCGGGGGACGGAGGCAACATGGCGGACAAGGTGTCAGGACGCACCGACACGGAGATACGCGGGGGCAGGACGGCGGGGCGCGACCCCGTACCCGCGCCGGACGCGAGCCGGCGCCGGATGCTCGCGGTCACGACAGCGGCCGGGCTCGGGCTGCTCACGGCCTGCGGGGGCACGTCCTCACGGGCCGATTCCGCGTCCAGGGCGTCACCGCCGGGGCAGCCGGGATCCTCCCCGTCGGCCGGAAGCGGTTCCCCGGGCCCGTCCGGCTCCGCGTCCCCGGGCCGCCCGAAGAAGCGACGCCGCCCGGAACTCCCGCGTGGCGGACGGGAATTGTTCCCGCGCTACCGGATGGTCGGGTTCTGTGGCCTGCCCGGCGCGGCGGCGCTCGGCCGGCTCGGGACCGGTGACCCCGGGCGGCGGGCCGCCGAGGCGGAGAAGGTGGCGCACTCCTTCGCCGCGGGGCGGGAGCCCCTGCCGGTCCTCGAACTCCTGGCGACGGTCGCCAACTCCACGGCCGGCCCGGACGGTAAGTACCGTTCACGCACGCCTGCCGCCACCGTCCGCCGTTTCCACCGGGTGGCGCGCGAGCGCCGCGGGCTGCTGCTGTTGAACATCCAGCCGGGCCGGGCCGCGGTGCTCGACGAGGTCAAGGCGCTGCGCGACTGGCTCGTCCACCCGGACGTGGGGATCGCCCTGGACCCGGAGTGGGAGATGGGCTCCGGCGAGGTGCCGGGCGACACCTACGGGCACACCGACGGCCATGAGCTGACGAAGGTCGCCCGCTATCTGTCCGGCCTGGTCGAGGAGCACGATCTGCCGCAGAAGCCGCTGGTCTTCCACCAGGTCGCCACGTCCGTCGTCGGCGACCAGTCGGCGCTGCGCCCCCAGCCCGGTGTGGCGCTGATCAAGAGCGCCGACGGGATCGGCTCGCCCGGCCTGAAGCGCGGGACCTGGCACAAGCTGGTCCGGGAGCTGCCCGACGGCCTGCACACCGGTTTCAAGCTCTTCTACGAGGAGGACGCCGAGGGCAGCCGCCTCATGACGCCCAAGGAGGTGCTGGCCCTCCGGCCGCAGCCGGAGTACGTGATGTACGAGTGAGCCGCCCGGAACGCTTCGGTCCGGACGGCTCGGGAGCCGGGTCGCGGGAGCGGCTCTTCGCGGCGGTCACCGTGCCGCCGCGGCGGGCCGTGTCCCGTCGTCAGTACGCGTGCCGGTCGGCCCGGTTGGTCCATGCCGCATACGCATGGGCGCCCAGTTCGGGGTGGATCTGCTCGATCTTGATCCGCCGCTCGCTGAGGGGCCGCTTGAAGTCCTCGTACTGGAACGAGTCGTCGAAGCCGATCCGTGCGGTGTCCTCCAGGTCGCAGCTGTAGTACACGGCGTCCATCCGTGACCAGTAGATGGCGCTCATACACATCGGGCAGGGGGCGCCGCTGATGTAGATCGAGCAGCCCTGGAGCATCCGGGCGCGCTCCGGCAGCGGGTCCGGTGAACCCTCGGGCCGGGCGACGTACTCCAGCGTGCTCTCGTTCTGGTGCTCCACGGCGATTGACGGAGCCTCAGGGTTGAGGACCTGGATGGCTTTGCTGATCGTCTGCATCTCGGCGTGAGCGGTGGGGTCGCCGGTCAGCAGAACGCGGTTCTGCCCGCGGGCGAGGATCTCGCCGTCGCGCGTGATCACCGCGCCGAACGGGCCGCCCCAGCCGTTCTCCACGGATTCCGTGGCCAGCCGTACGGCCTCTGCGAGGAGTTCTTTGTCTTCCATCACGGACTCTCCGATCGGCATCGATTCCTCAGCGTCCTCTGCGGAACGGACTGCATTAATGCCCAATTTGCCCGGTAATTCCCCTGTGTACTAGGCTACTCGATGTGAGTTCCCGTGCAAGCCGTGACTCCACGGCGCTCAACGCCACCGTTGTGACCTCGCAGAAGGTGCGCGAGGGCCGGGCCGACGAGTATCAGCGCTGGCAGGACCGGGTGAATCGGGCGGCCGGCGAATTCAAGGGTTTTGTGGGCGCCGAGGTATATCCGCCGGCCGCCGGTGAAACCAATGAATGGGTAGCCGTATTCCGCTTTTCCGCCATGGACCATTTGACCGCCTGGCTGGATTCGGACCGACGGCAGGAGTTGCTGGACGAAGCACGCGGACTCTTCGAAAGCCCCCCGACGCAGGAGGTGCTCCAGGGCGGCACCCCCGCGCAGCCGGCTCCGGAGGCGGTCACCGCCGTGATCTCCCACGAGGTGAAGCCGGGCTGCGAAGAGGGCTTTGTGAACTGGCAGCAGAAGACGCTCAAAGAGCAGGAGAAGGCGCCGGGTTTCATGGGGTCCGAGCTCTTCGAGCCGGTGGCGGGCGTGCAGGACAACTGGGTTGTCGTCTTCCGGTTCGAGTCGCGTGCCTACCTCGACGACTGGCTCTCCTCCGACGTACGCAGCAAGCTGCTGGAGGAGGGGAGCAAATACTTCACCTCCTACGACGTACGCAAGGTGGGTTCGTCGTTCAGCGGCTGGTTCACGTTCGACCACGGCGAGGACCAGAGCGCACCGCCCAACTGGAAACAGGCCATGTCCGTTCTGCTGGCGCTCTATCCGACGGTGATGGTGCTCAACCTGACCGTGGGATACGGACTGGAGAAGCTGGGAATCCGGGAGTACATCGGGCTGTTCCTCTCCAATGTGCTGAGCGTCAGCGCACTGACCTGGCTGTTGATGCCGACCGTGAACCGGGCCCTCGCCTTCTGGCTGGTGCCCGCCCGGGCCCGCACCCGCCGGGTGCAGGTGACCGGTGTCGCGGTGATGCTGCTCTGCTACGTGGTGTGCATCGGCGTCTTCGGCCTGATCACCGGCCAGATTTGGTGAGGAGGCGGCGATGCGCCCACGGGCACCGGCAGTTGGGGCGGACATCGAGGGCACGCTGATCCGGCGGGCCGACCGCGGCTACGAGGACGCCCGGGCCGGCGCGGTGTGGAACGAGGTCACGCCCCCGCGGTACCCCGAACTCATCGTGCGCGCCGCCACGGAAGCGGACGTGGTGCACGCCGTCACCTGGGCCCGCGCCCGGGGCCTGCGGGTCGCGATCCGGTCCGGCGGACACAACTGGTCCGGCTCACCCCTCCGCGACGGGGGCCTGCTGCTCGACCTCGCCGGGCTCCGGCAGTGCGGCATCACGCCCGCCCGGGGCGCTGATCCGGCCACCGCCACCGTGGGCCCCGCCACCACCGGCCAGGACCTGGTCGCCGCCCTCACCCCGCACGACCTGGCCTTCCCGGTCGGGCACTGCCCCACGGTGGCGGTCGGCGGATTCCTGCTCAGCGGCGGCCTCGGCTGGAACTCCCGCGCCTGGGGGGCGTCCTGCGCCGATGTGCGGGAGATCCGGGCCGTCACCGCCGACGGGCGGACGGTCACCTGTAGCGACACCGAGCACCCCGACCTCTTCTGGGCCGCCCGGGGCGCCGGACCGGGCTTCTGCGCGGCCGTCACGAGCTTCCGCCTCGCCCTGCACCCGCACCCGGCCTCGATGCTGACGACCAGCCTCACCTTCCCGCTGGCCGATGTCGGCCCGGTGACGGAGTGGGCGGAGCCGCTCGCGCGCCGCCTCCCGCCGTACGTCGAGACCGCCTTCGTCCTCGCGGCCTCCGGTCCACCGACCACCAGTGCTCCCCGGGGACCCCGGATCACGGTCGCCGCCACCGCGTTCGCCGCCACGGAGCATGCGGCCCGGCAGGCGCTGGAGCCGTACGCCGACTGTCCCTTCGGCGAATGCGCCGTCACCCGGCAACTGCCCACGCCGGTGTCCTTCGCCGCGCTGCACGAGGGCGCGGCAGCCGTCTGGCCGCCCGCCCACCGGTATGCGGCGGACACCCTGTGGTCGCCGGAGAGCCACGCCACCCAGCTGACCCGGATCACCGACGCGGTCGCCCACGCCCCCTCCGGGAAGTCCCTGGTGCTCTCGCCCGTACAGCCGGTCGCCCAGGACCCCGCGCTGCTGCGGAACATGGCCTTCGCCCCGCTCGGCGCGTCCTATCTCGTCTGCTACGCGGTCTGGGACGACCCGGCCGGCGACCGGGACAACGCCCGCTGGCTGCGGGACGCCATGGCCGCCGCGGACCCGCGGGGCGAGGGCTCCCACTACATCGCCGAGACGGACCTGGAGGCCGACCCGGCACGGGCCCGGCGCTCCTACACCCCCGCCACCTGGGACCGTCTCCAGGAGGTCAAGGCGCAGTGGGACCCGGAAAACCTCTTCCACTCCTACCTCGCCCCCTGACGGCACCAGGGGCAGCGCGCGGATTCGCCGCCAGGGGAAGCGGGGACGGCGCCGCGGGGGCACCATGGCCCTATGCTGCTGGCGCATCTCGCACAGGTATCGGGGGAGGTCGCCGCGACGCCGGCGCGTTCGCAGAAGATCGCGCTGCTGGCCGGGCTGTTCCGGGCCGCGGCGCCGGAGGACGTCCCGGTGGTCATCCCGTACCTCGCCGGCCGGCTGCCGCAGGGGCGGATCGGGATCGGCTGGAGCGTGCTGCGCGAACCGGTGCCGGCCGCGGACCGCGCCACGCTGACCGTACGCGACGTGGACACCGCGCTGACCACCCTGGCGCGGGTCTCCGGGGCCGGGGCACAGGGCGAGCGGCGGGCACTCGTCCGGGAGCTGCTGGCCGCGGCGACCGCGGCGGAGCAGCGGTTCCTGACCGGTCTGCTCACCGGCGAGGTACGGCAGGGCGCGCTGGACGCCATCGCGGCCGAAGGGCTCGCCGCCGCGACCGACGTGCCCGCGGCGGACGTACGGCGCGCCGTGATGCTGGCGGGCTCGCTGCCGGACGTGGCGCGGGCGCTGCTCGCCGAGGGGCCGGCGGCGCTCGCGGACTTCCGGCTCACCGTCGGCCGGCCCGTCGGGCCGATGCTGGCGCACAGCGCCAAGTCGGTGGCCGAGGCGGTCGACCGGCTCGGGGCCTGCGCCGTGGAGGAGAAGCTCGACGGCATCCGCGTCCAGGTGCACCGCGACGGGCCGGACGTACGGATCCACACCCGCACCCTGGACGAGGTCACCGACCGGCTCCCCGAGGTCACCGCCGTCGCCCGGGAGCTGCCGGCCGGCCGGTTCATCCTCGACGGCGAAGTGATCGCCCTGGACGGCGCGGGCCGGCCGGTGCCGTTCCAGCGGGTCGCCGGACGGTTCGGCTCGCGGGTGGACGTCTCCGCCGCGCAGGCCGCGCTGCCGCTGTCCCCGGTCTTCTTCGACGTGCTCTCGGTCGATGGCCGGGACCTGCTGGAACTCCCCGGCGAGCAGCGGCATGCGGAGCTGGTCCGGCTGGTTCCCGAGCCGCTGCGGGTGCGCCGCGAGGTGGTCGGCGACCCCGCCGACGCCGCCGCCCGCGCCGCCGCGGAGGAGTTCTGGGCCGAGACCCTGCGCCGGGGCCATGAGGGCGTCGTGGTCAAGGCGCTGGACGCCCCCTACAGCGCGGGCCGCCGCGGCGCCGCCTGGCTGAAGGTCAAGCCCGTGCACACCCTGGACCTGGTGGTGCTGGCCGCGGAGTGGGGCCACGGCCGGCGCATCGGGAAGCTGTCCAACCTCCACCTCGGGGCCCGGGACCCGGAGGGCGGTTTCGTCATGCTGGGCAAGACCTTCAAGGGGCTCACCGACGCCACCCTCGGCTGGCAGACCGAGCGGCTGCGGGAGCTCGCGGTGGCGGACGACGGCCATGTCGTGACGGTGCGTCCGGAGCTCGTCGTCGAGATCGCCTACGACGGGCTCCAGACCTCCTCGCGCTACCCGGCGGGCGTGACCCTGCGCTTCGCGCGAGTGGTGCGCTACCGGGAGGACAAGACCGCGGCCGAGGCGGACACCGTCGAGACGGTGCTCACCGCGCACGACGGCGGGGCCGGGTAGCGCCGTGGCCGGTAAGCGCAGCGCCGGACTGCTGCTGTACCGGGGCACCGCGACCGGGGTCGAGGTGCTGCTGGCGCACATGGGCGGGCCGTTGTGGGAGCGGCGGGACGCGGGGGCGTGGACCGTGCCCAAGGGCGAGTACGTACCGCCGGAGGAGGCGTGGGCCGCGGCCCGGCGGGAGTTCGAGGAGGAGCTGGGCGTGCCGCCGCCCGCCGGGCCCGCTCTCCCGCTGGGTGAGATCCGCCAGTCCGGCGGCAAGGTGGTGACGGCCTGGGCCGTCGAGAGCGATCTCGATCCGGCGCACGTGGTGCCCGGCACCTTCGAGATGGAGTGGCCGCGCGGGTCCGGGGTGACCGGCACGTTCCCCGAGATCGACCGGGTGGCCTGGTTCGGTCCGGACGAGGCGCGAGCGCGGCTGGTGGCGGGCCAGCGGGTGTTCCTGGAGCGGCTGGCGGAACGGCTCGCGAGCGGGGCCTGACCGCGGGCGCCGCGCACTCCCCGGCTTCACCACGCGCGCAGGCGAGATGCCACCACTCGCCCTGGACACCCCCGTTCCCCACCCGGCACTCTGGCGGCGGGGCCGTGCCACCAGGTCCCGAACGGGGGGCCCTGGCCACAGGGTCATGAGCATGCCGCGGGGGCCGCATGTTGCGTATTCACTTCGAAGACCGGGATGTCGCGCGGGTACAGATAGCCGCCGAACCCGATCCACTGTGGGAAACGGTGCTCGCCCTGCACCATGTCGCCCCACCGGGGCGCGGAGTGCCGGTGTACGGCGCCTGGCGGGCCCGCGCCCGCCGCGAACTGGACGCCCGGGGACTGACCCCCGCCGCCCGGCTGATCAGTGCACTGGCCCCGGCCGATGCCCGCTACTTCCCGGACTTCCTCACCCCCGACGCGGCCCGCGACGGGCTGGCCGCCGGGCTGGCGGCGCTCCGGGACACCTCCCCCCTCCGGCTGACGGCGGAATCCGCGCGGGCCGCGCTGCCGGACCGGCTCCCGCGCTGGACCGCCGCACTGGCCGCCGGGAGCCGGGAGCCGCTCGACGAACTGGCCCGCGCCTTCCGGGAGGTGCACCGCGCGGTGATCGCCCCCGACTGGACGGAGGCGGCCGCCACCGTCGACGCCGACCGCGGCACCCGGGCCCGTGCCCTCTGCCGGGGCGGAGTCGACGGCATGCTCAACAGCCTCCGCCCGGCGCTCCGCTGGGAGCCACCGGTGCTGTACGTCGACTATCCCCAGGACCGCGAGCTGCGGCTGGGCGGGCGCGGGCTGCGGCTGATCCCGTCCCACTTCTGCTGGCGCAGACCCATCGCGCTGGCCGACCCCGGCCTGCCGCCGGTGCTGGTCTACCCCGTGGAACACTCCACGGCGTGGGCGCCGGCCACCACCCGCAGCTGTCATCCGCAGGCGCTGTCCACCCTCCTCGGCCGCACCCGGGCCCGTATTCTCGCCGCGCTCGACGCACCGGCCACCACGGGTGAACTGGCCCGCCGCTTACGGGTCTCCGCCCCCTCGGCCAGCGAGCACGTGAGCGCCCTGCGGGAGGCCAACCTGGCCCGCAGCCGGCGCGACGGCGGTTCGGTCGTCCACGCCCTCACCCCGCTCGGCACGGCGCTGCTGCACGGTGAACTCGCCCCCGTACGGCTGCCGCATTGAGAGGTGCCGGGGCGGCACACCGCTCAAGGGGGGCTGACGGGTGCCCAGAGCCGGCCGGCGTCGCCCGCGGCCATGCTGCCCCGGTACTTCTCGATCTTGTGGTCGATCATCTTCAGGTTCTCCTGGGTCTCCGCCAGCGCGGCCAGGACGTCGGCGCGGTGGGCTTCCATGAGGGCGAGCCGTTCCGCCTCGTTGCCCGGTCCGGCGGCGACCAGTTCGGCGTACCGGCGGATGCCCCTGATGGGCATGCCGGTGGCGCGCAGCTTGGTGCAGATGACGATCCACTTGAGGTCGGGCTCGCGGTACCGGCGGCGGCCGCCGCTCGTGCGGTCGACAGGGCTGACGACCAGACCGGCCCGCTCGTAGTACCGGAGCGTGTGTGCGCTCACTCCGGTGCGGCGGGCCGCCTCGGCGATGGTCACGCCCTCCGCGGGCACCGCGCCGGGGCGCGCTTGGGGTTCGGTGGCACCGGATGCTGAGTGCTGCTTGATTTCGAGCACGCTCTAAATCCTAGCGTCGGACCATGAGTTCACCCGTGCTTGCCCCCGTCGCGGCCGTCGAAATGAGCCCGCGCCGCAAATCCCTGGTGCTCGCGATCTGCTGCGTGAGCATCGTCGTCGTGGTGATGGACATCTCCATCGTCAATGTCGCGCTTCCCAGCATGGGCCGCGACCTGCACGCCTCCGAATCCGGCCGCCAGTGGGCGGTCGACGCCTACACCCTGGTGCTGGCCGCGTTCCTCGTCCTGGCCGGAGCCACCGCTGACCGGGTCGGCCGGCGGCGGGTCTTCCAGGCCGGTCTCGCGGCCTTCGGCCTCGGGTCGGTGCTGTGCGGACTGGCGCCGGACATCGGCTGGCTGATCGCGGCGCGTGCGCTGCAAGCGGTCGGCGGGACCATGCTCAACCCGGTGGCCATGGCGATCGTCGCGACCACGTTCACCGGTGCCGCCGAACGGGCCCGGGCCATCGGGGTCTTCGCCTCGATGTCCGGACTGGCGCTGGCGCTGGGACCGGTCCTCGGCGGCGGGCTGGTCGATGCCCTCGGCTGGCGGTCGGTCTTCTGGATCAACGTCCCGATCGTGGCCGTGGCGATCGTGTGCGCCGCGCTGTTCGTACCCGAGTCCCGCGCCGAACGGGCCCGCCGGTTCGACCCCGTCGGGCAGGTACTGATGGTCCTGGTCCTGGGCTGCGTCGTCTACGCGATCATCGAGTCCGGCGCGCTCGGCTGGACCTCGCCGGTCATCATCGGGCTGCTCGCCGTCGCCGCGCTCGGCGTGGCGGGCCTCCTCGGATATGAACCGCGCCGCGCCGACCCGCTCCTGGAACTGCGCCTCTTCCGCAGCGTGCCGTTCAGCTCCGCGATCGTGATGGCGCTGTTCGCCCTGTGCGGCTTCGGCGCGTTCCTGTTCGTGACCACCCAGTACCTCCAGGACGTGCGCGGGCTGTCACCGGTGGCGGCCGGGCTGTGCCTGCTCCCGGTCGGGCTGCCGGTGCTGGTGGTGGCGCCGCTCACCGGGCGCGTGGTCGGCGCGCGCGGTCCCCTGTTACCGCTGGTGGTGGCAGGTGCGGCGCTGGCCCTCGGCGGCGGCATGTCGCTGGGGCTCGGCCCGGAGACTCCGCTGCCGGCCGTGCTGGCGGTCCACCTGTTGTTCGGCGTCTTCCTCGGCGCGGTCAATCCGCCGATCACCAACGCGGCGATCTCCGGGATGCCCCGCTCGATGGCCGGACTGGCCGGCTCGCTGGCCTCCACCGGCCGCCAGACCGGCACCGCACTGGGCGTCGCGATCTCCGGCACCCTCATCGGCCCGCAGCTCGCCCATGGCGGAGCGGCGTTCACGGGCGCGGCGCATCGGGTGTGGTGGATGCTCGTCGTACTCGGCGTGGGCGTCCTCGTCCTCGCCGCGATCAGCTCCGGCCGGTGGGCCCGCGCCACCGCCGAACGTGCGGGCACGAGGGCCGATTCCCACCCGTGAGGCGGGAGTTGCGCGTGGCGTCGCCGAGGGCGGGGCGGGTGGGACGCCCCGCTACTGGCGGGCCAGGGAGCGGGTGATGCCCGTCGCGATCGTCGTGGCCAGCGTCCAGCCCGTGACGACCAGCAGATACGAGAGCCACTGGTACCAGCCCCGCGGTGCGAAGGCCCCCTCCTGTCCGAAGCCGATGATCGGCATCAGCAGATCGAGGGTGTAGAAGAAGGGGTTGAAGTCGGGGGCCTCGTCGGTCTTCAGCGGGCGTGGCGGGTGCAGGGCGAAGGCGAGGGCGCCGATGAGCAACAGGGCCAGCAACCAGCCGGCGGCACGCATCGGCCGGAAGCCGTAGCCGACCGTGGCGTCCTGAAGGTGACCCCAGACCTTGGCGTACCAGGGCAGGGTGCGGCGATGGCGGCGGAGTTTGGCCAACTGGACGGTGCGGGCGGCGGCTTCGTCGCCGGCCGCACGGTAGGCGCCGGCGAGCTGCTCGTACGAGTACGACACATAGCCCGCGCGCTCGCGCTCCAGCACCGGCAGCCGTTCCTCGGCGGGAAGGTGCGGGAGCAGCGAGCCGTAGGTGAGCCGGTCGAGCTTGACCTCGTCCGGCCAGACCTCCGGCGGGACGTACAGGACGTCGAACTGGGCGCGGCGGAGATTGACCGTGCCCACCACGGGCTGCGCCTCGCGCAGCCACATCTCGCCCGCGACGCAGCTGCTGACGCGTAACGCCACCCCACCGGGGTTGGCGAGGGCGGCATAGGCGAGGTTGAGCTGCCCACCGATCCGGGCACCGCGCAGGTCGACCCGGCCGTGGGCCCGCAGCCGCATGGCGTGCACGTCGGTGCCGACGCCGAGCGTCTCGGCCTCCAGCGCGTGACCGCCGGGGGCGTTGAGCCGTGCGTCGTCGAGCGTGACCTGTCCGCCGACGGTGGCGCCGTTCAGCCGGATCCGGCCGTGGGTGACCAGGCCGGGAGCCCAGAGGTCGGTGCCGATGTCGGCGTGGTTCAGCTGGAGCACGGGTTCCTGCGGCGGCTCCGTGGCGGCCGGATCGCCGAAGTGGGCTCCGTTGGCGAAGACCGCACCGGATATCTGCGCCCCGGCCAGCCGCACCGGCCCCTTGATACGGCAGCAGGTGAGGCGCAGCACTCCGTCGACGTGCAGGTGTCCGGCCGTGAGACCGGGCAGGACCGAGTCGTTCAGCGCCAGGATGCGCAGCTGTGCGCCGTACAGATCCGGGGTCTCCTCGAAGGAGCAGGACCGCAGCCGTACCGGGTGCTCGACCCTGCCGTACTTCAGGTTCAGCTCCCCGGTGATGCGGGCGCCCCACAGTTTCAGCCCCGCTATCTCGCCGTCCCGTGACGGCCCGTTGAGCAGCAGCACCCGGAGCACCGCGGCGCGCACGGTCCGCTCGGGGCCCCAGGTGGCGCCGTCGGCGGGGTCCTCGTCGGCGTTCTCCCGGAAGTCGACGCCCTCGCCGAGGGGGAACGCCTGCCAGACACGGCGTTCCGCTGCGGTCAGCTCGGTGATCTCCACCGGCCGGATGCTGTCGCGCGGGTCTACGCACTGTCAACCAAGAACCAGGAGGCCAGGCCCACTTCATGTCCCGCGCCCCGCTCAGGAGCCAGGTGCCCGCCCCGGGGCGGCCCCCAAGGACCGCCCCGGGCTCCGCTCACGGCCGTACGAGGATCTTCCGCCCCTCGCCCGCCCGGAAGCGGCCCAGCGCCTCCGCGTAGTGGTCCAGCGGGAGCCGGTCGCTGATGAAGACCTCCGGGTCCAGGACGCCCGCCGCGAAGAGTTGCGCGGCGCGTTCATAGCTGTGCAGGACGGCCATCGAGCCGGTGATGGTGATCTCCTGGTTGTAGATGCGGTAGGGCTCGATGGTGGCGCGGGCGGCGTAGTCGGCGACGCCGAACTGGAGGAAGGTGCCGCCCTTGCCGACCCGCCCCAGAGCGTCCTGGATGGCGTGCTCGTTGCCGGTGGCGTCGATCACCACGTCCCAGCCGCGCGGGCGGTCCAGCTCGTCGGCGGAACCGGCGGCGGCGCTGCACCCCAGGGTGCGGGCGGTGGCCAGCCGCTGCGGGTTGATGTCGACGACATCGACCCCGGCCGCGCCGGTGCGCTTGGCGAGTTCGAGCATCATCAGGCCCATGGTGCCCGAGCCGTAGATGAGGACCCGGGTGCCCAATTGCTGGGAGCGCAGGATGTCGTAGCCGCGTACGGCGCAGGAGAGCGGCTCGATCAGCGCCGCGTCCTCGGTACGGATGTGCTCGGGCAGCTTGACGCAGTTGCCGACCGGGGCCACGGCGAACTCGGCGGCGCCGCCCGCCGTGGTCACGCCGATGGCGGCCCAGCGCTCACAGAGGTTGTTGCGGCCGATGCGGCAGTAGTGGCACTCGAAGCAGTAGAGCGACGGGTCGACGGCGACCCGGTCGCCCTCGGCGAGTTCGGTGACCGCGCTGCCGGTCGCCACGACCGTACCGGCGAACTCATGGCCCGGCACGACCGGCAGGGTGGGCGCGAACTCGCCCTGGAGGATGTGCAGATCGGTGCCGCACAGCCCGCAGGCGGCGACCGAGACCACGACCTCGCGGGGGCCGGGCGCCGGGTCCTCGACGGTGGCGACCTCGACGGTCCCGGGGGCGCTGATCACTGCGGCTTTCATTTCACGGCTCCAAGCGACAGGCCCTGGACGAGTTTGTCCTGGGCGGCGAACCCGGCGACGATCACCGGGAGGGAGATGACGGTGGCGGCGGCGCACACCTTGGCCAGGAACAGGCCCTGGCTGGTCACGAGTCCGGTCAGGAACACCGGCGAGGTGCCGGCCACGATCCCGGTCAGGACCCGCGCGAACAGCAGCTCGTTCCAGCTGAAGATGAAGGAGATCAGCGCCGTGGCCGCGATGCCCGGCATGGCCACCGGCGCCACGATCCGGGTCAGCGTGGTGGTCAGTCCCGCACCGTCGATCGAGGCGGCCTCCAGCATCTCCACCGGCACCTCGGCGAGGAACGAACGCATCATCCACACCGCGATCGGCAGATTCATCGAGGTGTAGAGGAGGACCAGCAGCCAGATGCTGTCGAGCATCCCGGTGTTCTGCGCGACGAGGTAGACCGGCAGCAGCCCGGCCACCAGCGGCAGCATCTTCGTGGACAGGAAGAAGAAGAGGACATCGCTCCACTTGCGCACCGGCTTGATGGCGAGGGCGTAGGCGGCGGGTACCGCCAGCAGCAGCACCAGCACGGTGGCGACGACGGAGGCGGTCAGCGAGTTGATCAGCGGCGGCCAGGGGCTGACACCGCTGCCCGCGCCGAAGAACTCGCGGTAGCCGTGCAGACTCAGCCCGGCGCCGACGCTCGGCGGGTTGGTCGCCGCGTCCGTCTCGCTGTGGAAGGACGTCAGCACCATCCAGGCGACCGGCAGGAAGAAGCCGATCCCGCACAGCCAGGCCACCAGGCCCAGCAGGGTGCCGGTGTGGCGCCGGCGCCGGGTGGCGGGGGAGCCGGGGCGGCGCGGGGCCAGGAGCGGGCGGTTCATCGGGTGACCTCCTCGCGCAGCAGGGACGAGACGGTGCGCAGCGCGAAGGTCGCCACCAGCAGCGAACACAGCACCACGACGACGCCCTGTGCGGACGCCCGTCCGTAGTCATGGGCCTGGTAGAAGGTCTGGTAGATGGTGTATGGAAGGTTGGCCGTGCCCAGGCCGCCGGACGTGATGGTGAACACCGCGTCGAAGTTCTGCACGACGTACACCGTGCCCAGCAGCGCGGCCAGTTCGAGGTAGCGGCGCAGATGCGGCAGGGTCAGATAGCGGAAGATGTCGAAGGCGGAGGCGCCGTCCATCCGGGCCGCCTCGATGGCGTCGGTGGCCCGGCTCTGGAGCCCGGCCAGCAGGATCAGCATCATGAACGGCGTCCACTGCCAGATCAGCGACACCTCCACCGCGGCCAGCGGGGAGTCGGTCATCCAGTCCGGCTGCGGCGGGTCGTCACTGCCGAACAGCCGCCAGATCCAGGTCAGCGAGCCGTTGAGCAGCCCGTACGAGGCGTTGTACAGCGCATGCTTCCACAACAGGGCGGAGGCGACGGGGACGACCAGGAACGGCGTGATGAGCAGGGTGCGGACGATGCCGCGCCCGCGGAAACCACGGTCGAGCAGCAGTGCAAGACCCAGCCCGAGCAGCAGGCTGACCAGCACCACGGTCACGGTCAGCAGCACCGTCGTGCCCACCGAGGCCCGCATCGCGGGATCGGTGAAGACCGCCCGGTAGTTGTCGAAGGCGGCGAAGCCGCGGTTCTCGGGCGCCAGCGCGTTCCAGCGGGTGAAGGAGATCACCACGGTGGCCACGAACGGCAGTTGGGTGACGATGACGAGGAAGACCAGCGCGGGCAGCAGCGGGGCGCGGCGGGCCCAGTTCTTCGCCCGCTCGGTGCGGCGGGCACGGGCCGCCGGGTCACCGCCGCGGTGCACGGCGGCCACCTCGGCCGCGGGGGCCGGCTCAGTGGTCCGTATAGGCATCGGACACCTCCTGCGCCGGTCGCCGGCTGTTCTTCAGGGCCTCGGACACGCTCTGCTTCCCGGCGATGGCCGAGCTGATCTCGTGGGACACCTTGGTGCCCAGGTCGGCGAACTCGGGGATGCCGACGAACTGGATGCCGGGGGCCGGGCGCCGCTGTACGCCGGGGTCGCCGGGCCGGGCCGAGCGGATCGCCCGCTCGGTCGGGCCGGCGAACGCCCCGGACGCCTTGACGTAGGCCGGATCGCGGTACAGGGAGGCCCGCTTGCCGCCGGGCACGTTCGCCCAGCCCAGCTCGCGGCCCACCAGCCGTTCGTAGTCCTTGCCCGAGGCCCAGCGGATGAACTTCCAGGCCGCGTCCTGGTGCTTACTGGCCTTCTGTACGCCCCACGCCCAGGTGAAGAGCCAGCCCGCGTCCCGGGTCCGCTCCACCGGCGCCGGTGCGTAGCCGACCTTGCCCGCGACCTTGGAGCCGTCGCCCTCCAGCGAACCGGCGCCGGCCGTCGCGTCGTACCACATGGCGACCTTGCCCTGCTGCATGTCGTTGAGGCACTCGGTGTAGCCCGCCTGCGGGGCGCCGGCCTCCCCGTGCTTGCGGACCAGATCCACGTAGAACCGGGTGGCCCGGGTGAATTCCGGGCTGTCGACCCGCGGCCGCCAGTCCTTGGTGAACCACGTTCCGCCGAAGGTGTTGACGACGGTGCTCAGCGGGGCGGCCAGCTGGCCCCAGCCCGGCTGGCCGCGCAGACAGATCCCCTTCATGTCCTTGCGGAAGCCGTCCAGCTTCGCCGCCAGGGCGGCCACCTGGTGCCAGGTGGGCCGGGCGGGCATGGTCAGCCCGGCCTCCTTGAGGAGGTCCTTGCGGTACATCAGGAACGAGGACTCGCCGTAGAAGGGCTGTGCGTAGATCTTGCCGTCGGCGGCCGTGAGGGAGGAGCGGACCGGGGGGAGGATGTCGCCCTGGTCGAATGCGCGGTCCTTGGCGGCGCGGGTGCCCAGCTCGGTCAGCCAGCCGTTGCGGGCGTAGATGGGCGTCTCGTAGTTGCTGACGCTCGCCACGTCGTACTGCCCGGCCTGGCTGGAGAAGTCCTGGCTCATCTTGTCGCGCAGATCGTCCTCCGGCAGCACGGTGAAGTTGACCTTGATGCCGGTCTCCTTGGTGAAGTGCTCGGCGGTGAGCCGCTGGAGATCCACCATCTGCGGGTTGTTGACCATCAGGACGTTGATGCTGCGGCCGCTCTCGTTGCCCGCGTCGCCGGCGCCGCGGTAGCAGCCGGCGGTGGACAGCGCCAGGGCGACGGCGAGGGCGGTCAGCCCTAGGGAGCGGGCGCCGCGGCCTGGTCCGGGGGGTCGTGCTCTCACGGCTCGTACCTTTCTGGGGACAAGAGGGGTGCGTGTCCGGCAAATGCCGCACAAGCGGCGGTTCCGGGGCGTACGGCGCCGTTTCGCGGGTACGCCGGGGAGCCGTCCGACGGCCGGCGGTGCGGGCCCGGCCTTCGGCGGTCAGCTGTGGGGGATGTGGTGCCGCGGTGCGGGGCCGGTCGTCCGGCGGCCCCGGCCGCGGTCAGACCCGGAGCACCTGCGGCCCCAGGAGCGAGTAGCGATGCGCCTCCGGCGCGGACAGTCCCGCGTCGGTGACGATCGTGTGGAAGTCACGAACCTCGGCGAACCGGCAGAAACTGCTGGCGCCGAATTTACTGTGTACCCCGACCAGCACCCGCCGCCGTGAGGAGCGGACGGCCTGCTCCTTCACCTCGGCGACCGCCGGATCCGGGGTGGTCAGACCGTGCTCCCGGGAGATGCCGTTCGCCCCCATGA
This sequence comes from Streptomyces sp. NPDC127097, assembly GCF_042724075.1. Lineage (NCBI taxonomy): Bacteria > Bacillati > Actinomycetota > Actinomycetes > Kitasatosporales > Streptomycetaceae > Streptomyces > Streptomyces sp. NPDC127097. The sequence goes on from NZ_JBHXFI010000069.1 coordinate 26,649, forward strand.
AAGCCAGGTCGATCACGAACCGGGCGAGCATGTCGCGGGCCCAGGACCCCACCGTCGCCTGCGTCCCGGAGCGGACCCGGCCGCCGGCCAGCAGGACGGTGGTGGATTCGGACGCCGCGACCAGCGAGGCGGTCCGCAGCGATGCGGTGATCACGGTCAGCGGGCGGTCGGTGGGCAGCAGCGTGGCGACCAGCTCCGGGGTGTAGCCCTCGTCGACGAACACCGTCTCGGCCTCGCCCACCAGCGCCGCGGCGGCCGCCGCGATCCGGCGCTTCTCGTCCACCTGCTGGGTCTCCCGCCGGGCCAGCGTGGTCTCGAAACCGGCGCTCTCGACCGGGTAGGCCGCGCCGTGCGTACGCCGGACCAGGCCCCGGCGCTCCAGCTCGCTCAGGTCGCGCCGGACGGTTTCCCGGGCGACCCCGAATTCCGCCGCGGCCTCGGCGACCTCGATCCGGCCGGACTGCCGGGCGAGCGCGAGGAGGCGGTGCTGGCGTTCCTCGGCCCTCATGGTTCACTCCTGCCGCTTTCCGTGTGCTTCCGGTCTGCGTTCGGTCACGAGGTTGCCCGTTTCCGCCCGCATCAGGTTTATAGCAACAGGAGCGGGTCCGCAGGCTGCCCGTCGCGGCAAAAAACCTGACCGTTTCCGCCCGCTTCCGAACGCTGTCAGCTTGGCCGTACGCACGAACGGGTGCCCGTACGGCACGTGGGGAGGGTCCGTCCGGGCGCGGCGGGCCGGGGCGGAGTCCGGGCCGGGCGTTGTGCGCCCGCGGCCCACCGCGGTGGTGCGGCCGGCGGCGGCCCTTAGTCTGGACGGCATGAGCTCGGAGATGCGGTCGTTGGCGGTCACTGCGATCGTGCAGGCGGAAGAGTGTGCGGTGTTGCGGGTGAGCGGAGAGCTGGACCTCCGTACCGAACAGGCATTTCTGGCCGAGGCCCGGGAGGTGGTCTCGGCCGGCCACCGCTTCCTGGTACTCGATCTGACCGCGCTGCGCTTCTGTGACTCACGCGGGCTGAGCTGCCTGCTCGCCCTGGAATGGCTCTGCCGGCGCCTGGAGGGCAGGCTGCTGCTGGCCTCGCTCGGCGTACGGATGCTGCGGCTGCTGGTCGGCACCCAGTCCCTCGGCGTCTTCTCCTGCTACCCCACCGTCGGCCATGCGCTGACCGCGGTCCCCGACGCCAGCCGCCCGGCGTGGCCGCCCGCGGTGGCGGACCCGCCCGCGGAGGCCGACGAGATCTGAGCCCGGCGGCCCGCCGTCCCGGTGGCCCGGCGTCGGCGGCGGGCCGTTGAGCGGCTGGCCCGCCGTCCGGGCAGCTCACCGGCCCGGACGGGCGCGGGCGCGCGGCGGGTGGCTACTCGGCCCGGCCGAGGTCCCGGACGAGCGTGGGGGAGGGGCGGGGGATCTCACCGAAGTCCTCGTCGTCGCTGTCCACGACGAGACGGTTGATCACATTCTCCAGCGCGGTCGGCAGGGTCGGGGCGAGCCCGCTGTGCCACTGGACGAGGAGGTTGTGCCGGGCCGCGTCCGGCAGCAGCTGCTTCTCGTCGAACGCGGCCACCGAGCGGCGCTCCTCGTCCGGCGCGTGGGCGGCCTGCTCACGCCAGTAGGCGGCGTCGCGGTACTCGCCGTTGCGGCGGTGCGAGAGATACAGGCAGTAGGCGGCCGTCCGGCTGCCGGCGCCGGCGCCGAAGTGCCACCAGAAGTGCGCCGCGTCGGTGCGCCCGGTGATGTGCAGCAGACAGGCGAAGACCAGCGCGCCCTCGGGGTCGATGTGATGGTCGTCGACCAGCCGTTCCAGACTCGCCGCGGCCGCCGCGGCATTGACGACCAGCGCACAGGCCAGCTGGAGCTCATGGGTGGCCTCGTCCCGGGCGCTGGGATAGGTGCTGGGTGCGCCCTGGTCGGCCCGTGCCGTCCGCACCGCCGTCGGACGACCCTCCGCGGCCGCCGGCCCCGTGCGTGGGGAGGCGCCCAGGCAACGGAGCGCGCCCGCGTCATCGAGGTCGCGGAACCCGGCCAGATCATCGATTCCGGAGACCGCCGCGGCCGCGCTGAGCAGTGTCTCGACGGTCTCGCGGCGGTCGGCGGGACGGGTGTGCCACATGGTCAGTTCCCCCTTGCGTTTCCCTGATCGATACCGAGCGCGGCGGCGAGCTTGCGCTTGCCGCGGCTCGCATAGGAGCGGACGGTGACTTCGTCGACGCCGAGCAGCGAGCCGATCTGGGCGTCGCTGTACCCGATGACATGGCGCAGCACGATCACGTCGCACTGCCGCTCCGGCAGCCGGGCGATCGCCGCGTAGAGCCCCAACTGGCTCTCCAGCATCGCGAATTGCTGCTGGCACTCGCGCAGCAGGGCATGGGTGACGACGGCGAAGGCGGCGGTCTCGGTGAGTGCGGTGGGCTGCTGGTGGTCGTACAGCCACTCCACGACGCGTTCCTTGAGGACCGACCAGGCGTACGCCTCCACCGACGCCTGCCGTAGCGCGTGCGGCCACAGCCGGCCGAGCTGCCCGTACGCGGCCCGGGTGACCTCCCGGGCCGCGGCCTGGCTCCCCGTGTGCAGATAGGCGTAGGTCAGCCACTTGCGCGCATGGGTGGCCAGAAACGCCTCGAAGGTGATCGACAGCCGGTGGTCGAACGGGTCCGACGCGGAGACCGGGAGCGAACAGCGGGGGAGTGACGATAACTCCGCGGTACGGGCCTGCGCCGGAGCGCACGCCGGCGGCGGTCGGTCCCGGTCTGCGCTCACAAGCCGTCCTCGTTCCGTTGGACATGCACCGAGCCGGGCGCCGAGGCGCCGCCGGCAGCGGGAGAGCGGTTGCTCTCACCTTCCAATGAACCGGAAAGTGAGCCCGTTTGTGGCATCGGCAGGGCAAAAATCCGCCGCTGCGTATTCATATGACTACGCACGACCGTGGCATGTGACCGCGCATGACCACGACATGTCCGCCCGTCATGGGACGTGTCGGTGTGCTCCGGCACGATCCGTGACATACGGGACACCACGCGCCAACGGCCGGGCGTGCGGCGTTGTTTGACGCGCTGTCGGCGGCGCGCGGCGCACGGAACGGGCATCATGGTGCGCGGGGGAGGCGCCGGGCGGGATGCCGGATTGGGGAGGCAGCGCACGATGAGTGAGCACGATTCCGTGGTGGACCTACAGCTGGACCGGGCCCACTCATCCCGGATCTATGACTATTTCCTGGGCGGCAAGACCAACTTCCTGGCCGACCGGCTGGCCGCCGGGAGCGTACTGGGCGTCTTCCCCGCCGCGCTGGTCGCCGCCCGCATCAACCGCGAGTTCATGCACCGCGCCACCCGGGTCCTCGCCGCCGCCGGTCTGTGGCAGTTCCTCGACATCGGCACCGGCATCCCCACCCCGCCGAACCTCCACGACATCGCCCAGGGCATCGCCCCCGCCGCCCGGGTCGTCTACACCGACAACGACCCGATCGTCCTCGCGCACGCCGCGGCCCTGCTGATCGGCACCGCCGAGGGCCGTACGGCGTATGTCCAGGCCGATGTCAACGACCCCGAGGGCATCCTCACCGCGCCCCAGCTCCTGGACACCCTCGACCTGACCCGCCCGGTCGCGCTCAGCCTGAACGCCCTGATGCACTTCGTCCCCGACGACGGCGAGGACCGCGCCCACACCATCGTCGAGACCCTCAAGGCCGCACTGCCCAGCGGCAGCACCCTGGCGCTGAGCCATGCCACACCGGACTTCAGCCCCGAGGCGATGCGGAAGATCGTCAAGATCTACGGTGATGCGGACACCCGGCTCCAGTTCCGCTCCCGCGCCGAGGTCCTGCGCTTCTTCGACGGCTGGGAGCTGCTGGAACCGGGCCTCACCCTCTCCCACCAGTGGCGCCCCGACCGCCCCGAGGACGCCACCCATGTCACCGACGCGGAGGCCGCCTGCTACGCGGGCGTCGCCCGCAAACCCTGAGCGGGCGCGGCCGGCGGCCTCCCACGTGGCGTTCCTACTCCTTGCGGTAGCCGTACGCCTCCCCGGCCGCCGCCGCGACCGCGTCCAGATCCGCCCCGGCGGACGCGGTGACCACGGCGGCCACCGCACCCTCCACGAACGGCGCGTCCACCAGCCGTGCGCCCTCGGGGAGTTCGTCCCCCTCGGCGATCAGCGCCTTCACGGTCAGCACGGCGCTGCCCAGGTCGACCAGGACCGCCACCCCCGCACCACGGTCCACCGACCGCGCCGCCTCGGTGATCAGCTCCGCACTTGTGCCGAGACCGCCGTCCGGGGTACCGCCCGCGGCGGCCACCGGCACCGTGTCCCCGCCGCCGGCCAGCCCGACCGCCAGCGTCGCCACCGACTCCGCGACCGGCCCGCTGTGGGACACCAGCACCACCCCGACCCGCGCGCCCTCGCCGCCGGCCGTCCCGTTCGTCGTCCCCTCGCTCACTTCGCCACCTCCGCGAGCGCCGCGAACAGCAGCGCCGAGGACGTCGCCCCCGGATCCTGATGTCCGATACTGCGTTCCCCCAGATAGCTCGCCCGGCCCTTTCTGGCCTGCATCGGTACGGTGGCCAGCGCACCCTCCTGGGAGGCCGCGGCCGCCGCGTCGAAGGAGTCCGCGAGCGCGGTGACCCCGGGCGTCAGCGCATCGAGCATCGTCTTGTCGCCCGGCGCCGAACCGCCGAGCTGTCCCACCGCGGTCACCCCGGCGGCCAGCGCGGACCGCAGCTCCGCCGTTGATACCTGCGGCGCCTCACCCAGCGTCTTGCCGGCGCGCCGCAGCAGCGTCCCGTAGAGCGGTCCGGACGCCCCGCCCACACTGGAGATCAACTGCCGTCCGGCGGCGGTCAGGACGGCACCGGGCGTCGCCGGCGGTTCCGTCTCCAGCACCTTGACCACGGCCGCGAAGCCGCGCTGCATGTTCTTTCCGTGGTCGGCGTCACCGATGGGTGAGTCCAGCTCGGTGAGCCGGTCGGCCTCCCGGTCGATGACGTCGGCGGCCGCCGTCATCCAGCGTACGAAGAACCCGGCATCCAGCACCGTTTCGGACACGGACTACTCTCCTTGGTTGTTCAGGCACTGAGTAAGAAAGCGATTTGGGTACGGGTCCGAGGCCCGCTCACCGTCCCCAGCGAAGCCCCGCCGTCTGCACCGGCGCGTCCCACAGCCGCAGCAGCTCCCCGTCGACCTGGCACAGCGTCACCGAGCAGCCCGCCATGTCCAGCGACGTCACATAGTTCCCGACGAGCGTACGGGCCACCGCGACGCCTCGCTCGTCGAGCACCCGGCGGACCTCCGCGTTGAATCCGTACAGCTCCAGCAGCGGGGTCGCCCCCATGCCGTTGACCAGCACCAGCACCGGCAGCCGCGGATCCAGATCCTCCAGGATCGCGTCCACCGCGAAGTCCGCGATCTCGTGCGAGGTCATCATCGCGCGGCGCTCGCGCCCCGGCTCACCGTGGATCCCGACCCCCAACTCCAGCTCCCCGGAAGGGAGATCGAAGGTCGGGCTGCCCTTCGCCGGGGTCGTACAGGCGCTCAGCGCCACCCCGAAGCTGCGCGAGGACGCGACGACCTGCCGGGCCAGCGCCTCCACCCGCTCCAGCGGCATGCCCTCCTCGGCCGCGGCACCGGCGATCTTCTCCACGAAGAGCGTCGCCCCGGTGCCGCGCCGCCCCGCCGTGAACGTCGAGTCGGTCACCGCGACATCGTCATCGATGAGCACACTGGCCACCTGCACCCCCTCGTCCTCCGCCAGCTCCGCCGCCATCTGGAAGTTGAGGACGTCCCCGGTGTAGTTCTTCACGAGGAACAGCACGCCGTGGCCGCTGTCCACGGCCGCCGCGGCCCGCACCATCTGATCGGGCACCGGCGAGGTGAAGACCTCGCCCGGGCAGGCGGCGTCCAGCATGCCGGGCCCGACGAACCCCCCGTGCAGCGGTTCGTGCCCACTGCCGCCCCCGGACACCAGCGCCACCTTCTCCGCCACCGGCGCGTCCCGCCGCACGATCACCCGGTTCTCGGCATCCACCACCAGCTCGGGGTGCGCCGCCGCCATCCCGCGCAGCGCATCCGCGACCACGGTTTCCGCGACGTTGATCAGCATCTTCATGGGTACCTCCTGGTGAGCTGGCAATCGGGTCGCTGACTGGCGTTTGCCCAGGTCAGGCTGTGGTGATGCATCGCTATCGATCTTGGCGGTCTCGGGGCGGCGGGGGAAGGGGTCCGGCAGTACGGATGCCGACTTCGTACTGACTCTTCTGAGGGATTGCCAGGAGCGTTCCGTGCGGCCTCGACTGAGCCTGGCCCCGGTGGCTCCAGTATCGGACCGTGAGCGTGCCGACGGCGTTGTTACGTACGGGTGTCGTTTCGCGCCGTGCGGTGTTCACCCGGCGGGATAATCGATTATCTGCCTGATCGTCTCCGCAGGACCTCGCCAGGGAGCAAGGCGTGAGCGTGTTCACGAGCCGGTCCTCGCGCCCGTCCCCGAGCCCGGCCGGCCCGACCACGAGCCCGTCCATCAAGTCCGACGCGAGCGCAGCCGGAAGCCCGGCCACCAGCCCACGCACGAGGACGGTCCCGATGTCGTGTGAGGGGCACAACAGGGATTTTGCCTGGTTCGGGCACAACCATTCGGGGTCGTCGGGGATCCCACTTCCCGTCACGAAAACTTCCGGTCCTCGTCTTGAGGCCGACAGCTTCGAGGAGCAACCCCGACATGCCCGAGACGGGCCGCGGATCCGCCCCGCGCTTCAGCATCATCGTTCCGGTCTACAACGTGCAGGGCTATCTTCGCGCGTGCCTGAACTCGCTGCTGGCGCAGGACTTCTCCGACTTCGAGGTCATCGCGGTCGACGACTGCTCGCCGGACCGCAGTGGCGAGATCCTGGCGGAGTTCGCCGCCCGCGACCCGCGGGTGATTCACGTACGCCACGAGGAGAACGGCGGCATCGGCGCGGCCCGCAACACCGGCGTAGAGCGGGCACGCGGCGACTATCTGCTGTTCCTCGACAGTGATGACACCTTCACCGCGGGCGCGCTGCGGGCCATGGCCGAGCGGCTGGGGGAAGCGGAGGACCCGGACCTGCTGCTCTTCGACCATGTACGGACCTACTGGTGGCACGCGGTCAAACCGAGCGCCGTCCGGGAACTCCTCGCCGAGGCCGGAAAGGAGGTCTTCAAGCCCGCCGAACGCACCGAGTTCCTGCATATGTTCGCGGTGGTGTGGAACCGTGCCTTCCGGCGTGACTTCTTCGTGGACAACGGATTCCGGTACACCGACGGGCTCTACGAGGACGCCCTCATGGTCTACACGACGATGCTCACCGCCGAGCGTGCCGTATGTCTGGACCACGCCTGCGTGGAATACCGCCAGCGCCGGCACGGCAATTCCATGAAGACACCGGGCCGCAAGCACTTCACGATATTCGACCAGTACCAGCGGCTCTTCGACTTCCTCGACGGCCGGCCGGACCTCGGTCATCTGCGGCCGCTGTTCTTCGAGCGTATGGTCAGCCACTTCCTCTTCACCGGCGCGCGGGAGAGCCGGGTGCACGTTCAGGACCGGCCGGAATTCTTCCGCCGTTCCGCGGCGATGTACCGGCGGCACAAGCCCGCGGGATTCACCCCGCCCCCGGAGGTCGACGCCCTTCAGTTCCAAGCCCTGGAACGCGGTTCGTACCGCGTCTTCCAGGCGCTGAATCTGGTGAGCCGTACCCGGAAGAGTGGCCGGCAGCGCCTGCGCAAGGCCCAGCGCGCCATGAGCAAGCGGGCCGCGACGAGCTTCTACCGGATGCAGCTGAAGCGCCCCATCGACCAGAACCTCGCCGTCTTCAGCGCCTATTGGAATCGCACCCCCTCCTGCAATCCACTGGCGATCTACGAAAAGGCCAAGGAGCTGGCCCCGCAGCTGCACGGGGTGTGGGTCGTGCGCGAGGACGTCGTGGACACCGTGCCGGACGGGATGGACCACGTCGTCGTCAACAGCCGGCGCTACTGGGAATTGATGGCGCGCGCGAAGTACTTCGTCAACAACGTCAATTTCGCCGACGACGTGGTCAAGCGCAAGGGCCAGGTCCATCTCCAGACCCATCACGGCACCCCGCTCAAGCGGATGGGTATCGACCAGCAGAAATATCCGGCCGCCGGCAAGGGAATGAGCATGCGCAAGCTGCTCGAACGCGCCGACCGCTGGGACCTGTCCGTCTCTTCCAACCGGCACACGAGTGAGCAGTGGGAGCGGGTCTATCCCTGTAGCTTCGAGTCCATCGACGCCGGCTATCCGCGCAATGACGTCTTCTTCCGGACCGGGGCCCGGGAAATCCTGGACATCCGCGAGCGGCTGGGAATCGCCCCCGGCAGCACCGCCGTTCTCTACGCCCCGACGGTGCGCGACTACCAAGTCGGCTATGTGCCGCAGCTGGACCTGGAGAAGGTCACCCGCGAACTCGGCCCGGACGTCGTCCTGCTGGTCCGTACGCACTACTTCTACGGCCAGGACCCGCACCTCCAGAAGCTCCAGGAGGAGGGTGCGCTGATCGATGTCTCCCGGCACCCCTCGGTCGAGGAGCTGTGCCTCGCCGCGGACGCGCTGATCACGGACTACTCGTCGATCATGTTCGACTACGCCTGCCTCGACCGGCCGGTCATCAACTACGCCGACGACTGGGAGACCTACGTCCGCTCCCGCGGGGTCACCTTCGACCTGCTGTCAGGAAAGCCGGGAGACACCCCGGGGATCGTCGCCACCAGCGAGGACGAGCTGATCGAGGCGTTCCGCAGCGGCCGCTGGAACGGCCCCGAGGCGGCCGAGCTGCGGGCCGCCTTCCGCGCCCGCTTCTGTATGTGGGACGACGGCCACGCCGCCGAGCGGGTGGTCAACCGGGCCTTCCTCGGCAACCCGGAACTGGTCCCGGCTCCGATTCCGCTGTCCGAGCGCACCGTCGCGCCGTCCCCGTCCGAGGCCGCTCGCGCCGTGCGGGGCGGCGCCCTCGTCTCCGGGGCGGACACCACGTCCGGCCGGCCGGACGTCGAGCTGACCAGCTGACGGAGCCTGCGCCGGCCCCGGCGCCGGGCC
>NZ_JBHXFI010000070.1:0-34988 GCF_042724075.1 Streptomyces sp. NPDC127097
GGGGGACCCTGTGGGAGAGTAGGACGCCGCCGAACAATTTTTAGAGGAAGCCCCTCGGGAACGAAAGTTCCCGGGGGGCTTTTTCGCGTTTCCGGGAAGAAAAGGGCCTGCTGTTCGGCAGGGGCGCTGGGATGCTGGGCGGTATGGGATATGTGATCAGGCCGGTGCAGGCGGGCGAGTGGGAACGGCTGAAGGAGCTGCGGCTGGCGGCGCTGGCCGATCCGGTGGCCCGGGTGGCGTTCAACGAGACCTTCGAGGAGGCCGTGGGCAGGCCGGAGGAGCTCTGGCGGGAGCGGGCGGCGCGGAGTGCTGAGGGGCACTCGGTGGTGACGTTCATCGGGGAGGCCGCGGACGGGGGTTGGGGCGGCATGGTGGTGGCTCTCGTCGAGACGGACGAGGAGGCGCCGCAGACGCATGTGGTCGGGGTGTATGTGCGGCCGGAGCACCGGGGGACGGGGCTGGCGGGGGAGTTGCTGCGGGCGGCGATCGCGTGGTCGTGGAGCCGTGCCGAGCCGGTGGTCGAACGCGTACGGCTGTGGGTGCACGAGGAGAACGGGCGGGCCGAGGCGTTCTACCGAGGGCTGGGGTTCGAGGCGACCGGGCGGACCATGGCCGATCCGAAGGATCCCGCGGCGAGCGAGCGGGAGATGGCGCTGCTGCGGGGGTAGTGCGTGGCGGGCCGGCGCGGGTTCTCGGGCCTGGGTCAGGTCCGTAGGGAGTGGTGGGGCCAGCGGGCGCGGGCCTGTTCCTGGGAGCGCATGGTGGCCAGGGTCAGCAGGCCGCGGGCACGGCCGGTGTCGAGGAGGCCGGGGAGGGCGGGCAGCGGGGCGAGGGCCGCGATGTCATCCAGGACGAGGGTGAGTGGTGGGTCGAGCCGACCGTCAGATGACCGTTCGGCCATGCGGCGGCCGTGCTCGACCACGCTTGAGAGGAGTGCGGTGAGCAGCGGCATCGCACCCGGGTCGGTACGCGGATCCTCGATGGGCTCGCCTACCACGTAAAGCGTTCCCCCTTCATCGAGAAATGATTCGAGGAGAACCGAATCTGCTCGAAGCGGGGTGCAGGCGTCCCGGATGTGGATCGAGGAGAGGGCGGTCAGCGCCCGGCCGATCAACGCCTGGGCGGCTTCCCGGCGTTCGGGGTGTGCCGTGAGCACCGACTCCAGCTCGCCGGCCTGGCCGGCCGACGCCTTGGGGCTGGTGCGCAGGATGCGGACGGGTTCCTGGGCGGCGCCGGTGGCGTGTGCCCAGCGGTGCAGCTGGCGGAACGGGCGGCCGTCCACCGCGGCGGCGTGCAGCCAGCAGCGCAGCAGGGTCTGGGCGGCGTCCGCGACCGCCGAGTCCAGCGCGCCGGGCGGGCGTACGGGGGCCAGCAGGGCCGTGGCACGGGCGGTGGCGGTGGCGAGGTCCGTACAGCCGGAGGTGGGGGACCAGCGCAGGCGGGCCGGGGTGTCGAGGTGGTGCGTCGGGTCGTAGGTCAGCAGCGGGCCGAGTTTGGCGCGGGCGTCCTTGGTCTCGGCCCAGACAGCGGGGTCCGTCGTGGCGACGATCAGCGGGCCCGGGGCGGCGGCCGCGGCGGCGACGGAGGCCGCGCGGGCGGCGGCCCGGTCGGTGGTGAACTGGACGCGGGGGAGGGTGGGTTCGGTAGGGGCGCCGGCGGCAGGGGTGAGCGGGGGCGCGGTGCGCTGTTCCGGGACGGGGCCGGCGGCGACGGGGTCGAGGGGCGGCGGGGTGAGGACGGCCGGGGTGGCCGGGGCGTCCTCGCTGGGGGCTGTGGGCTCCGGGGCGGCGGGGACGGTTTCCCGTACGGCTTCCCGGGCCGCTCGGGCCTCCCTGGCCTCCTGCGCGGCCCGTTCCGCAGCCCGTTCCGCCGCCCGTGCCTCATGGTCCGTCGGACGGGCTTCCCGCGCCTCCCGGGCCTTCGCCCGGCGGGCCGTCCGTACGGCGCGGTAGCGGGCGACCGTCCCCAGTGTGAAGATCACCAGGACCAGCAGCACCATCAGCTCGCCGATGAGGATGCCCCAGAAGAGGCCGTAGCCGGAGAGCTGGCTCTTGGGGGTGTCGGGCCAGGCGGCGGCCATGTCGTGCGGTGCGGAGACCAGATGACGCAGCGCCATCGGCGTACCGGAGTAGGTGACGCCGGCGGGCCAGGTGCCGTGTGCGAACAGGCCGGCCAGTCCGGTCGCCGTCCACACCAGGACCGTCAGGCCCAGCAGGAAGGCGAGCAGCCCGACGAGCAGGGAGTCGGGGACGCCGCGCCCCCGGGGCCGGGCGGCGCCTCGTTCGTCGTCGTATCCGCGGGTCACGCCACCGTCTCGCTCGACTCGTCTCTCCACTGCCGCTCCATCGCCATGGCCTCGGCGCGCGCCTCGGCCTCGGCGTCCGCCGCCTCCTGGATGGCGCGTGCCTCGTCCGTCGGCATCGCGGACGCCTCGGTCATCGCCCGGTCGGTGAAGACCAGCGGGCGTTCGGCCTCGGTGATGAGGTGTTTGACGACCTGGACATTGCCGTTGACGTCCCAGACCGCGATGCCGGGGGTGAGGGTCGGGATGATCTCTACGGCCCACCGTGGCAGGCCGAGCACCCGGCCGGTGGCGCGTGCCTCGTCGGCCTTCTGGGCGTAGATGGTGCGGGTCGAGGCCATCTTGAGGATCGCCGCGGCCTCCCGGGCGGCGGCGCCGTCGACCACGTCGCTGAGGTGGTGGACGACGGCCACGAAGGACAGGCCGAGCCGGCGGCCGAACTTCAGCAGCCGCTGGAAGAGCTGCGCCACGAACGGGGAGTTGATGATGTGCCATGCCTCTTCCACCAGGAAGATGCGCTTCTTGCGGTCGGGGCGGATCCAGGTGTGCTCCAGCCAGACGCCGACGATCGCCATCAGGATCGGCATCGCGATGGAGTTGCGGTCGATGTGCGACAGGTCGAAGACGATCAGCGGTGCGTCGAGGTCGATGCCCGCCGTGGTCGGTCCGTCGAACATGCCGCGCAGGTCACCGTCGACGAGCCGGTCGAGCACCAGCGCCACGTCCAGGCCCCAGGCCCGGACGTCGTCTATGTCGACATTCATCGCCTCCGCCGACTCCGCCTCCGGGTGCCGCAGCTGCTCGACGATGTCGGTCAGGACGGGCTGCCGGTGGGTGATGGTGTCGGTCACGTAGGCGTGCGCGACCTTGAGGGCGAAGCCTGAGCGTTCGTCCAGGCCGTGGCCCATCGCGACCTCGATGATGGTGCGCAGCAGGGCCAGCTGGCCGGTGGCGGTGATCGACGGGTCGAGGGGGTTGAGGCGGATGCCGCCGTTGAGGGCGGCGGTCGGGTCCAGGCGGATGGGGGTTATCCCCAGCTCCTGGGCGATGAGGTTCCACTCGCCGACGCCGTCCTCGCCCTGCGCGTCCAGCACCACGACCTGGCGGTCGCGGAACCTCAACTGCCGCAGGACGTAGGTCTTCTCCAGCGCGGACTTGCCGTTGCCGGACTCGCCGAGGACCAGCCAGTGCGGGGCCGGCAGCTGCTGACCGTAGAGCTGGAAGGGGTCGTAGATGTAGCCCTTGCCGCTGTAGACCTCACGGCCGATGATCACGCCGGAGTCGCCGAGACCGGGGGCCGCGGTGGGCAGGTAGACCGCCTGGGCCTGGCCGGTGGAGGTGCGTACGGGCAGCCGGGTGGTCTCCACCTTCCCGAACAGGAAGCTGGTGAACGCCTCGGTGAGCGCTCCGATCGGATCGAGCATGGCCATGACGTACGCGCCTCCCAGCGGCTTTAGCGGCGGATCCCGGTCGCGAACGGCAGGGTGTTGACGAACGCCCGGTGGTGCTCGCGATCGCACCACTCCAGCTTCAGGTAGGACTTGCCGGCCGACGCACGGATGGTGCGCTTGTCGCGGGCGAGCGCCTCGGGCGAGCGGGAGGAGACCGTGAGGTAGCCGACGAGGTTGACGCCGGCCGCGCCGGACGCCAGGTCCTCGCCGCGCTGGTCGACGCGGCCGTGGTGGGCGACGTCCCGCGGGTCGACGACGCGGTTCATCTTCGCGGCGCGGCTGGCCTCGGCGTCGTCGTTCGTCTTCTCCGTCAGCATCCGCTCGATGGCGATCTCGGTGGGTTCCAGGTCCATGCAGACCGCGACCGTACGGATCACATCCGGGGTGTGCACCAGGAGGGGCGCGAGGAAGTTGACGCCCACCGGGGTCAGCGGCCACTCCTTGACCCAGGCGGTGGCATGGCACCACGGCGCGCGGGTCGTCGACTCACGCGTCTTGGCCTGGAGATACGTCGGCTCCATCGCGTCCAGCTCGGCCGGCCAGGCGTTGCGCTTGCTCATCGCCTGGATGTGGTCGATGGGGTGGTCCGGGTCGTACATGGAGTGCACGAGGGAGGCGAGCCGGGCCTGGCCGAGCGGCTGGCGCACCCGGATGTCGGCCTCGGCGAGCCGGGCGCAGATATCGGTGAGCTCACGGGCCATGACCACGGCGAGACCGGCGTCCCGGTCCAGCTTCTTGCGCAGCAGCCCGCCCTGGTGCATCCGCGCGGCGCGGGCCATGGTCTGTGCTTCGGTGGCCAGCTCGCGGGTGTAGTGCATACAGGCGACGAGGTAGGCGCGGTGTTGCTCCGAGGAGGTGGAGACCATCGACTGGAGCTGGTCGTAGGAGTCCTGGAGCCAGTCGGGGGAGCTCCTGTCGCCGCGCTGGGCGACGTCCTTGGCGTGTGCGTCCGGGTCGGCGGGCAGCGTCCGCGCCAGCATCTGGAGCCGGGTCACAAAGCCGTCCCCGTTGGCGACGTGCTTGAGCAGCGTCCCGAAACGGTCGACCAGTGCCTCCTGGTCCTCACTGTCCCGCAGGCCGACACCCGGGCCCTCGATCTCGATGGCCGCCGTCACCGTCTTGCGGTCGGCGTGCAGCAGCACCGCGATCTCGTCCGGGCCGAACGGGGCGGACAGCCAGTTGATCCGGCCGATGCCGGGCGGCGGGCCGATCTCGACCTCCCGGCCGTCCAGCCGGACGCCCGCCTCGGCGGCGCCGGAGCGGTAGGTGGCGCCGCGGCGGACCGTACGGCGGAAGCTGCGCCGGATCTCGAACCACTTGTAGAACGTGCGGCCCTTGTACGGGACGTAGACGAGGGCGATCCCCAGCAACGGAAAGCCGGTCAGGGACACGATCCGCAGCGGCAGCATGGGCACCAGCAGGCCGCACATCATGCCGAGGAACGCGCCGGCGATGATCAGCGCGATCTCACCGGTCTCGCGGTTCTTGCCGACGATCGCGTTGGGCCGGGCGCGGCCGATCAGATACGTGCGGCGCGGGGCGATCGGGTGGGACTGCGTACTCAACGCCCCTCACCTCCTGCGGTCTTGCCGGAGCGGGAACTGCTGCCCGGGCCGGGGTTCGGGTTCGTACGGGGAGCGGGGGTGGCGGGGGCCGGGGCGCGGCCGCCACGGGAGCTGTGCGCGGCGACGCCGCCGGCCACCGCGTCGGCCGGCCGGGACTGGCCGCCCTGCGCCTGCCCGCCGTCTCCGCCGGAGCTGCGGGAGCTGTGGGTCTTGATGCCCTGGGAGACCAGCGCGGCGGGCGAGGAGATCATCGCGGCGGCCTGGCTGCCGTCGGTGGCCCGGCCCTTGTTCGTACGGGCCGAGACCATCTCGTCGCCGAAGCCGGGGACGAAGCGGTAGATCACCGCGCTGGCGAAGATGGCGAGGACGATGATCGAGAGGCCGGAGACGACCGCGGAGAAGGCGTTCGGGCCCTTGTCGTGGGAGAGCGCACCGGCGACGCCGAGCACGATCACGATGACCGGCTTCACCAGGATCACCGCGATCATGATGCCCGCCCAGCGCCGCACATGCCCCCACATGTTCTTGTCGACCAGCCCGGCGTAGACCACCGTGCCGAGCAGCGCCCCGACGTACAGCAGCGCGGCCCGGATCACCAGCTCCAGCCACAGCACACCGGCGGCGAGCACCGAGACCAGGGACACCACGATCAGCATGATCGGGCCGCCGCCGATGTCCGTGCCCTTCGTGAGCGCCTGGGAGAAGGCCCCGAAGAAGGTGTCGGTCTGCGCCCCCGTCCCCTTCGCGATGATCTCGGTGACCCCGTCGGTCGCCGAGACGATGGTGTAGAGGATCAGCGGGGTGAAGGCGGAGGCGAGCACGGTCAGCCAGAGGAACCCGACCGCTTCACTGATCGCCTCCGTCAGCCGCACCCCGCGCACCGCGCGCTTGGCGACGGCCAGCAGCCACAGGACGAGGGTGAGCACGGTGGAGGCGGCGAAGACGACGGCGTACTGACGCAGGAACGCGGCGTTGGTGAAGTCCACCTGGGAGGTGGCCTTCACCGCCTCCGACAGCTTCGTGACGATCCAGGCGGCGGCTTTGGCACAGCCTTTGGCCAGGGATTCGAGGGGGTCGAGGGGGTTGTTGTCCGTGAGGCCGCCGCCTCCCGGATCGGGCGTGCTGCCGCTGCCGCCGCCCCGCTTTTCACAGAGTTCCTTGGCCTTGTCCGTGAGCAGATCGCAGGCGCCCTCGGTCGGCTTGGGAGAGGGCGCCGCGAACGCGCGGGCCGAAAGGACCACCAGGGTGGCCTGGAGACCCGTCAGCGCCGAGGCGACGGTGAGGGCACGGCGTCGGTTGTTACCTCGCATAAGTGAACCCTCCGAACCCTTGGACGGCCTTGGACATGTCCTTGGCCGTCGCAGCGGCCTGATCGCCGCCGATCGGGGCCGGCCCGGCCTTCTGTGTGAAGCCGGCGACCTTCCAGTCGCCGTTGACCCACTGCAACTGCATCGTGGACGTGTACCAGCTCTCCGCGACCGGGTTCTGGGAGCCCGTGCCGGCGAGGCCGAACAGGGTGGAGTACCAGACCGCGACGGTAGCGGTGGTGCCCTCGAACTTTTCGGTCTTCGTGCCGACCGGGTTCGCCCGCGACACGAAGGTCATTCCGCCGGGCGTGCTGCCGTCCGCCTTGAGGCCGACCCGGCCGAGGAACTTGGGGTCCGTGTAGACCTTGCGGAGGCTTTCCTTGCGGGCCGCGGCCGCGGAGGAGGTGTAGACGGCGTCGACGATCGCGTCCCGCTCGCCGGACTTGTACATGGCGCTGCTGGAGAGCGCGACCACGTAATTCGCCGCCGCCGACTGCGCCCCCTGCTCCGTCTTGGCGAACCCCGACGCGATGCCGCCGGTCTTGCCGTCGACGGCTTTGGTGCCGGTGGGGGCGGTGGGCTGGGTGTGGCCGGGGTCCTTGGGGGAGTCGTTGGCGGTGGTTTCGCTGTTGCCGCTGCCGCCGCGGTTGGCGAAGGCGATGGCCGCGAGCAGCAGGACGATCACGCCGACGATCGTGACGAGGTTGCGGCTGGACAGGCCGGTCCGGGAGCGCCGTCCCGGGCCGTAGATGTCGCCGTCGTTGTCGGGAAGTCTGGTCCGGGTCTGGCCCGTCCCCGGACCGCGGTGGCTGTCGCCGCCGTAGCCGCCGTCGTCACTGAGACTCATCGCGCCTGTGCCCCCTCTGCCGCCGTCGCCGTGCGTGCTGTGTTGTGCCGCCCTCATATGACCGTAGCCGCGCGGGCGGCGGCTCGGGTGCGGCGGTACGAGTACATCTCACCGTGACGGGTCCTCAGATGCGGTACGGCAGAGGCGAATGGGGGACTCTGGGTTATTTGTGCGCATCGTCTGCTCCGCGGTCGCCGGTCGCCTTCTTGCCCCCGGATCCACCTGTCCCCGCGCAGCGCTCGGCCCAATCGGTCCGCTGGTGGCGGGGGTGAGGAGGGCGAGCTGCGGTGCCGTCGGGCCGGCGTGAGCAGGCGTCAGCATGGGGCCTCGGCAGGAGAGGTGGGGCCGGTGGGAGCGAGTGGGGGCACGGGGCGGCGGAGAGATGGTGGGCGGGGGCGCACGGGGGCGATGCGGGGACGGACGGGTGCCGGAGGCGCGCCATACGGGCGACGGTGGGGCCGGGGTGTGGCCTAGACCGCCATGCCGTAGACGATGGTGAAGAGCGTCCCGAGGGAGCCGATGATGAAGACTCCGGTCAGGCCGGCCACGATCAGGCCCTTGCCCTGTTCGGCGCTGAAGGTGTCGCGCAGCGCGGTGGCGCCGATGCGCTGTTTGGCGGCGCCCCAGATCGCGATGCCGAGGCACAGCAGGATCGCCACCGCCATGACCACTTCGATCATCACGCGGGCCTCGTTGCCCAGGCTCCCGAACGGCCCCCAGTCCGGGGCGATTCCGCCGATGATGGTGGTGATGTCGCCTTTTTCGGCCGCAATGAACATGTGTGAACTCACCGCCCCTTGATGGGTAGTTGTGTCCCCGTGCCGGCGCGGCACAGGTCAGTCTCTATCTTCGCTGACAAATGGGCCGTCAGCTGTCGACTTGGCGGCTTTCTTTGAAGGATCCCGTGCGGGTGGCGTGTCTTCGTGGGCGCACGCCCTCCATTGAACCGACCGGTCTCACCGTGTGTATCACGGGGGATAACCCTGGGCAATGATCATCGGGAGCACCGGTGGCCGGTCCGGCGCGCCGGGTCGTTTGTAGCCCGTTCGGGTCCATGGTTACGGTCCTGCCGGGGTTCTGACGCGGCGTCGCCCGTCCGGCGGTGTACGGGGCGTCGCCGTACGTGCGGCCGTACCCCGGCCGGAGCGCCGCGTGCGCCGCGTCATGCGCCGTCGTGCGGCACCCGGGGCGGCGGCGCGCGCGGGAGCGGCCGGAAAAAGGCAGTGAACCGGGGCTGAATGGGGGAGGGTTGGGGGGTGCGGAAATTCTGGGTGGCCGGAGGGCTCGGGGCGGGGCTGGTGCTCTGCCTGCTCGGGCTGCTTGTGATCGGTACGTACATGGCGGCGGCCGGGCTGGCCGGGGCCGGCGGGCGGGCGCTCGGGCTGGCGAAGGGGGCGGTGCCCGCCGAGTATCAGCAGCTGGTGCAGAAGTGGGGGACGCTCTGCCCGGCGATAAGTCCCGCACTGCTGGCGGCGCAGCTCTATCAGGAGAGCGGGTGGAACCCCAGGGCGCAGAGCCCGGCGGCCGCACAGGGCATGGCGCAGTTCATCCCGGGGACCTGGCAGACCCATGGCGTCGACGGGAACGGCGACGGCAAGAAGGACGTCTGGGACCCGGAGGACGCGATTCCGTCGGCGGCCTCGTACGACTGCGAGCTGGCGAGCTATGTGAAGCGCGCGCCGGGCAATGCCACGCACAACATGCTCGCCGCGTACAACGCCGGGGCCTATCGCGTCATCCAGTACAACGGGGTCCCGCCGTACAGCGAGACCCGCAACTATGTGAAGACGATCACGACGCTGGCGAAGAGCTTCGAGGCGCCGGCGCAGCGGGTGGAACCGTCCCGGCAGGCCGCGGGCGCGATCTACTTCGCCCAGCAGAAGCTCGGTACGCGCTATCTGTGGGGCGGCACGGGAACCGCCGCGCAGGGCGGCCGGTTCGACTGTTCCGGGCTGTCCCAGGCGGCGTATCACTCCGTGGGCATCGAGCTGCCCCGGGTGGCGAACGACCAGTGGAACGCCGGCCCGCACCCGAAGCGGAATGAGCTGCTCCCGGGTGATCTGGTGTTCTTCGCCTACGACCTGAAGGACCCGCGGTCCATCCACCATGTGGGCATCTATGTGGGAGGCGGGTACATGATCAACGCGCCGTACACCGGGGCCAGGATCCGGTTCGACAAGATCGATACGCCGGATTACATCGGTGCGACCCGCGTCACGTCGGATGGCGCAAAAGCGCTGCCCGGTACGAACGCTGCGTGAACATAGGGCCCTGAACTGCGGTGATGAGTCAAGCTTCGATAACGTCCTGGTGATCATCCGGTGGAGGTTGGAACGCCAGGGGCGGGCATCGCGTTTCCTTGGCGTGGGGACGTAAGCGCGCTTGACACGGCACACGCTCGACGACCACGGGGGCAGGCAGCACACGAAGGCGCTCGCGCGCGCGAAAGATAAGGGGCCGCGGTAGATGGCTGGACTCGCACTCGAGGGGCCGAACCCCGACGTCGACGTGCTCGACGGCATCAACGGCCTCGCGAAGGACGCCCCCCACTGGGTCAACAAGGCCATGGAGTACATCGGTGAGTACGGCATCATCGCCGGCCTCGCCGTGCTGTGTCTGATCGCCTGGTGGTCCGCGCGCCGCAATCCGGGCGCGCCGGCCGCCGTCGCGGGCCTGGTCTGGGCGCCGCTGGCCGCGGGCATCGCCCTGCTGGCCAATATCCCGATCCGGTCGTTCGTCGAACGGCCGCGGCCGTTCAAGGAACACGCCGGACTGGAAGTACTGATCCCCGGCAAGAGCGACTTCTCGTTCGTGAGCGACCACGCGACGCTCACCATGGCGGTCGGTGTCGGGCTGTTCATCGCCCACCGGAAGTTCGGCCTGATCGGCATTCTGCTGGCGCTCGCCGAGGGCTTCTGCCGCGTCTACATGGGCGTGCACTACCCGACCGACGTGGTCGGCGGCTTCGCCCTGGGCACCGCCGTGGCGCTGCTGCTCGCGCCGCTCGCACAGGCCCTGCTGGTGCCGGTGACGACGGCGATCGCCGGGTCGAAGCTGGCATGGCTGGTGTGCGCGCCGGGCGCCGGTGCGGGCGCGGGGCAGGACGGCGAGGGCAGCCGGGTGGTGGCCACGGGCTCGGCGGTGCGGGGCGGACACAAGGAGCGGGACAAGGACCTGGCGGCCTGAGGGCACGGCCCGGCGGTTCCGGTGAACCGGCGGGCCGCGCCCATGGGACACAAGACCTGGCGGATGCGGACGGCCCGGCCCCTCGCGGGGGCCGGGCCGTCCGTGTGTCCGGGGGCGCTCAGAGCGCCTGCGGGAAGGTGCTGAACAGCCGCTGCGGGTCGTAGGTCCGCTTGACCTCGGCGAGCCGGGTGGCGGCGCCGCCGTAGTAGGCCGACTTCCAGTTGCTCAGGCCGGGGTCGGTGTAGTTCTGGTAGGCGGCGCCCGAGGAGTGACGGCGCATCGCGTCGTGGAAGGAATTCAGCCACGCTGTGCGGGAGCCGGGCGAACCGTTCGCCGGCCAGGACGTCAGGTACTGGGCGAGGAACCGCGAGCCGCGGTGGACGAAGGCGGTGTCGGAGCTCTTGACGCGGTTGATCGCGCCGCCCAGCGCCGTCAGCGCCACGTTCCCGGCGACGCCCTTGCGGCCGCCCGCCTCGATCTGGTCCATCAGCGTGCGGATGCCGGCCGCGGACAGCGAGCGGTCGAAGAAGTGCGAGCGGGCGGCGTAGGTCTCCCGGCCCAGCTGGCCGGCACCGGTCTGGCCGGGCAGCGAACCCGGCGCGTGGCACTGGGCGGTGGACTTGGAGGAGCAGCCCGCGTAGGACTCCATCGCGTCCAGGTAGCCGGTCGGCGTGAGATGCACGCTCTTGGCGGGGCCGGGGCCGCCCGGCTGGTCGGCGAGCTTGTCCAGGGCGTTCTTCAGCTCGCTGTAACTGCCCAGCGAGAAGGCCGCGACGGAGACGGACGGGGTGCCGCCGGGGTGTGCGTCGAGATGGCAGGCGGACCAGATCTCGTCGGCCTGCACCGGCCCCCACTTCTGCCAGGAGGCGACCACCTTCGCCGCCTTCGACCACGGCCAGGTCAGATACGCCATGACCGCGCGCGGCGCCGGATGCGTACGGAAGCGGAGCTCGGTGACCACGCCGAAGTTGCCGTTGCCGGCGCCGCGCAGCGCCCAGAAGAGGTCGGCGTGCTGCTTCTTGTCGCAGTCGACGGTCTTGCCGTCCGCGGTGACCAGCGTGGCGCCGACGAGGCTGTCGCAGGTCAGACCGTACGCA
Organism: Streptomyces sp. NPDC127097; assembly: GCF_042724075.1. Taxonomy (NCBI): domain Bacteria; kingdom Bacillati; phylum Actinomycetota; class Actinomycetes; order Kitasatosporales; family Streptomycetaceae; genus Streptomyces; species Streptomyces sp. NPDC127097. The sequence continues at coordinate 11,756 of NZ_JBHXFI010000070.1, forward strand.
CGGGAGACCACGCCATGGCCGCCGCCGAGGGTGAGGCCGGATATGCCGACGGTGGGGCAGGAGCCCCCGGGTATCGTCACGCCGTGCGCTCCGAGGCCCTCGTAGACGTCGATGAGCTTGGCGCCGGCGCCGATGCGGGTGATGCCGCCGGACGGCGCGCCGACCTTGGACAGGGCGGAGACGTCGATGATGAGCTTGTTGTTGCCGCTGGACCAGCCCGCGTAGGAGTGGCCGCCGCTGCGGATGGCGACCGGGGTGTCGTAGCGCCGCGCGAAGGAGAGGCATTCGGCGATGTCCGCCGGATGCTTGACATAGGCGATGGCCGACGGCTTCAGCGTGTCGTAGCGGGTGTTGTAGAGCCGCCGGGCGGTCGCGTAGGCGCTGTCGGTGGCCTGCACCAGCTTGCCGTCCAGGCTCTTGCGCAGCGCGGTCCAGGACGACTGGGAGGCCCGGCCCTTGGCGGCGCCCCCGGCGGCGGCCGCCGCGTTGGTCCTGGTGGCGCCCGCGCCGGCCGCGGCCTCCGTGGCGGAGGACGCCGCGCCCGCCGTGCCGGTCTTGTTGTCGCAGCCGGTGGCCAGGGCGACCGCGGTCGCCGCCAGTCCGCCGCCGGTCTGAAGGAGTGTGCGCCGCTTCACTGGGATGAATCCCCCTCGATGTCGTACGGTCCCGCCCCGCCTGCCGGTGGACCGGCCAGTGGTCACGGGGCGCTGCCGGGGAATCCGCACCGGACCGTCGCGGCAATGCGCTGCCCCGCGTTGCGCGGTGTCCGGTGATGCCCGCGCTGTCCGGTGCTGTCCGTGAAGTCCGTTGGCGGCGCGGTGCCGTTGCTTCCCTGACTACGCAGATGCGGCAGGGGCGTGTGGGGTTCCCGGAACGGACTTCCTCATTCCAGCGGGCGCCCGGATCCGTCGCCGTCGTGGCCGGATCCGGGCGCGACCTCGGCCAGATGGCGCTGCGCGTCCGTACGTGCCTGGGAGCGGGCGCGCCGGGCCGGTCCCCGCCAGCCGCAGTCACAGCGGGCCGTGCAGAAGGCGCCGCGTTCGGTGGTGGAGGTCGCGTGAGGGGCTCGGTGGGGCACCCGGCCACGCTACGCGCCCCAGGTGTCCTTGCGTGACGAGCCCCCTCGGCGGTCGTTGAACGGAACGGTCGGTGAAACGTCAGGCGCGGCGGCGGAACGTCCGACCCTCCCGAGCGGACCGGCCGGCCCAGGCCGTTCCCGAAGACAGCGGCCGAGGGGGCTCGTACGCGATGGTGGTGCAGGACAGGCGAGGCGGCGGCACGGTCGCCGTGGCCATGGCGTGCGGGACGGGTCTGGCGGTCGGGCTGCTGACCTCGGGCTGTTCCCAGGACGGCGCCGCGGCCGACGACCAGGAGCCGGCCGGGCGGGCCGCCCCCGCCGCCGCGGAGGTCCGGGACAGCGCCGACGCCCTGGTGCGGGCCGGCTCCGCCACGGTCCGCACGTCCATGGAGACCGCGAGCGGCGGCACCCGCGTCGCCATCCGCGGCACCGGCGGCTACGACTTCGCCACCAGCACCGGCCGGCTGCGGGTCGTGCTCCCCGATCCGGCGGGCCGGCCCAGCGGCGGCCATCAGCCGATCACCGAGATCCTGGCGCCCGGTGCGCTGTTCATGAAGAACCGCGGGGCCGGGGTGCCGGCCGACAAATGGGTGCGGGTGGCCACCGCCTCACTGTCCGACGGGAATCTGGTCACCGGCGGCGCGACCGATCCGCTGGCCGCCGCCGAACTCCTGCGCGGCGCACGGGAGGTGACGTATCAGGGCGAGGAATGGCTGGACGGGGTCCGGGTGCGGCACTACCGCGGGACGACGGACATCGGGGCGGCCGCCGCGGCGGCGTCGCCGCGCACCGCGCCCGCGCTGATCGCCGCGGGTGACGGATTCACCACCGGCGAGGTGCCGTTCGACGCGTATCTGGACGAGGCCGGGCGGCTGCGCAAGGTGCGCCAGTGGTTCCGTTTCGCCAACGGTGCGCCGAAGGGGGCCTCGGTGACGTCCACGACGGAACTGTCCGGTTTCGGGACGAAGGTCGCGGTGCAACTGCCGGACGAACGGGACATCTACGCGGGAAAGATCGCTTCACCCACGCCATGAGGGCGGGCGCCGTGGGCCGGGCATGTGACGGGGGCGCCTGCCGGATGGCGGAAATGGTCCATCCGTGCCATGCGCGGAGCGTGCGCCCGTCCCTAGGCTTGCGGTAACCACCCCAGGCGTGGGAAGGCGCTCGAAGGAGGAGGTGTTGTACGTGGCCGGACACCGCCCTACGACGGTCCAGGACCACGTAGCCCTCGTCGAGATCGACCTGACCGGTGAGTTGATGATCGCGGCCGCGGCCGCCAGCGAGGATCGGCTCAGCCCGGACCGTATCGACGAGGTGCTGGAGGTCGACGGGGACGGTGGCGACCCCGCGGACCGGGTGCCGCCCGGGTCCGGGACCGCCGGACGCTGCCCCGGTTAGCGCGCCCTTCAGGTGCGCAGCATCCGCTCGATGGCCTTGGTGGCCTCCTGGACCTTGGCGTCGATGGCCTCGGGGCCCTTGACGGCTGCGTCGGCGACGCAGTGCCGCAGATGTTCCTCCAGGAGCTGAAGGCCGAAGGACTGGAGGCCCTTGGTGCTCGCGGAGACCTGGGTGAGTATGTCGATGCAGTAGACATCTTCTTCGAGCATCCGCTGGAGTCCGCGGATCTGCCCCTCGATCCGCCGCAGTCGCTTGATGTGTGCGTCCTTCTGCTGTGCGTAGCCGTGCACGCCGGCTGCCGGAGAAGTCTCTGCGTGATGGGTCACGGTTTGAACGTCGCTTCGGGGGTCGGCATCCGGCTTCGGGGGGTGGGGGGCCGCGGCGGCTGCGGTGCTGCCGTTGGTGTCGGCGTCCGTGGTCGGCATGGCCGTCTCCCGTGGTATCTAGGCGATCCATATACCCCTGGTGGGTATATGGTACCGAACTTTGCGGGCACCTGTGGTACCCCGTGCAGAGCATGCTGCACGATGGGCGACACTGAAGGAATGCCGGTTAGCAGTGGCTGGATGATGCGCCTAGCATCAACTCGACCGAATCCGATGTACCCCGAGGATTTCACGTGCGCTTTCGTCTGACCCCCAGGGAGACGAGCTTCTACGACATGTTCGCCGCCTCCGCGGACAACATCGTCACAGGCTCCAAGCTCCTGATGGAACTGCTCGGGGCGGACGCCTCCGCACGGGCAGAGATCGCCGAGCGAATGCGGGCGGCGGAGCACGCGGGTGATGACGCGACCCACGCGATCTTCCACCAGCTGAACTCCTCCTTCATCACGCCGTTCGACCGCGAGGACATCTACAACCTCGCCTCGTCGCTCGACGACATCATGGACTTCATGGAAGAGGCGGTCGACCTGGTCGTCCTCTACAAGGTCGAGGAACTGCCCAAGGGCATCGACCAGCAGATCGAGGTGCTGGCGCGGGCGGCCGAGCTGACCGCCGAGGCCATGCCGCATCTGCGGACCATGACCAACCTCACCGAGTACTGGATCGAGGTCAACCGCCTGGAGAACCAGGCCGACCAGATCCACCGCAAGCTGCTGGCGCACCTCTTCAACGGCAAGTACGACGCCATCGAGGTCCTCAAGCTCAAGCAGATCGTGGACATCCTGGAAGAGGCGGCGGACGCCTTCGAGCACGTCGCCAACACCGTCGAGACCATCGCGGTCAAGGAGTCCTGAGCGCCTCCCATGGACACCTTCGCGCTCGTCGTGACCATTGCGGTCGCGCTCGGTTTCACCTACACCAACGGCTTCCACGACTCGGCGAACGCCATCGCGACCTCGGTCTCGACCCGTGCGCTGACCCCGCGGGCGGCGCTGGCGATGGCCGCCGTGATGAACCTCGCCGGTGCCTTCCTGGGCAGCGGGGTCGCCAAGACCGTCAGTGAGGGGCTGATCTCCACTCCGCACGGCAGCAAGGGGATGGGCATCCTCTTCGCCGCGCTGCTCGGCGCGGTGGTCTGGAACCTCGTCACCTGGTACTTCGGTCTGCCGTCGTCGTCCTCGCACGCCCTCTTCGGCGGCATGGTCGGTGCGGCCCTCGCCGGTGGCACCACCGTGATCTGGTCCGGGGTGGTCGAGAAGGTCGTCCTGCCGATGTTCATCTCGCCCGTCATCGGTCTGGTGCTCGGCTATCTCGTGATGGTCGTGATCCTCTGGATGTTCCGGAAGTCCAACCCGCACAAGGCCAAGCGCGGCTTCCGCATAGCCCAGACCGTGTCCGCGGCGGGCATGGCGCTCGGCCATGGCCTCCAGGACGCGCAGAAGACCATGGGCATCGTGGTGATGGCGCTGGTCATCGCCGACGTCGAGGACCAGAACGCGGCCATCCCGCTGTGGGTCAAGCTGGCCTGTGCGATCACCCTCTCGCTCGGCACGTACGCGGGCGGCTGGCGCATCATGCGCACCCTGGGCCGCCGGATCATCGAGCTGGACCCGCCGCAGGGCTTCGCCGCGGAGACCACGGCCGCCTCGGTCATGTACACCGCGTCGTTCATGTTCCACGCGCCGATCTCCACCACCCATGTCATCACCTCCGCGATCATGGGCGTGGGCTCGACCAAGGGCACCCGTGCGGTGCGCTGGGGCGTCGCCAAGAACATCGTGATGGGCTGGTTCATCACCATGCCGGCGGCGGCGCTGGTCGCGGCGGGCAGCTACTGGATCGTGGAGCTGGCGTTCGGCTGACGCGGACGCAAGCCGTCCGGTCCGGCGGCTGACGCGGACAAGCAAGCGGACAAGCAAGTGGGCCCGCCCCCCGGGAAGTGGGGGCGGGCCCTTCGCCTTGCGGTGGCACCGCCATGCAGCACCGCAGGACGCTGGTGGGGGCGGCCCGGCCGGAGTGGCCGGGCCGCGCGTGTCGCTCAGCCGAAGCGGCCGGAGATGTAGTCCTCCGTGGCCTGGACCGACGGGTTGGAGAAGATCCGCTCGGTGTCGTCGATCTCGATCAGCTTGCCGGGCTGGCCGACGGCGGCGAGGTTGAAGAACGCGGTCCGGTCCGACACACGGGCGGCCTGCTGCATGTTGTGCGTCACGATGACGATCGTGAAGCGCTCCTTGAGCTCGCCGATCAGGTCCTCGATGGCGAGGGTGGAGATCGGGTCGAGCGCCGAGCACGGCTCGTCCATCAGCAGCACCTGCGGTTCGACCGCGATGGCGCGGGCTATGCACAGCCGTTGCTGCTGGCCGCCGGAGAGCCCGGAACCGGGCTTGTTCAGCCGGTCCTTGACCTCGTTCCAGAGGTTGGCGCCCTTGAGCGACCGCTCGACGATGTCCTTGAGCTCGCTCTTCTTGTACGAGCCGTTCAGCCGCAGACCGGCCGCCACATTGTCGAAGATCGACATCGTGGGGAACGGGTTGGGGCGCTGGAAGACCATGCCGACGGTGCGGCGGACGGCGACCGGGTCGACCCCGGAGCCGTAGAGGTTCTCGTCGTCCAGCATCACCTTGCCCTCGACGCGGCCGCCGGGGGTGACCTCGTGCATCCGGTTCAGGGTGCGCAGGAAGGTCGACTTGCCGCAGCCGGACGGGCCGATGAAGGCCGTCACGGAGCGCGGCTCGACGGTCATCGAGATGTCGTCGATGGCCTTGTGACTGCCGTAGTACGCGGAGAGGCCGCTGACGTCGATTCGCTTGGCCATGGAAATCACTGCTTCTTTCTGTGGACGCGGTCAGCGGCCGGACTTGGGGGCCTTCCAGCGGGCGATGCCGCGGGCCACCAGGTTGAGGATCATGACGAAGGCGATGAGGACCAGTGCCGCCGCCCAGGCGCGGTCGTACGACGCCGCGGAACCCTGCTGCCACTGTTGGAAAACGTAGAGCGGAAGTGACTGCTGGGCATCTTCGAACGGGTTGTTGTTGATCGTCTTCGCGCCCCACACCAGGAGCAGCACGGGCGCCGTCTCTCCGGTGATGCGCGCGATGGAGAGCATCACGCCGGTGGTGATGCCGCCGATCGACGTGGGCAGGACGACCTTGAGGATGGTGCGCCACTTGGGGACGCCGAGGGCCAGCGAGGCTTCCCGCAGCTCGTTCGGGACGAGCTTGAGCATCTCTTCGGTGGAGCGGACCACGACCGGCATCATCAGGATCGCCAGCGCCATCGAGCCGGCGAAGCCGGACGGGCCGAAGCCGAGGATCAGGATCCACACGGAGAGGATGAACAGGCCGGCCACGATCGACGGGATACCGGTCATCACGTCGACGAAGAAGGTGACGGCCTTGGCGAGCCGGCCGCGGCCGTACTCGACGAGGTAGATCGCGGTGAGCAGACCGATCGGCGCGGCGATCAGGGTGGCCAGGCCGACCTGCTCCAGCGTGCCGATGATCGCGTGGTAGATACCGCCGCCGGGCAGCGCGTCCGGGGTGGTGCCCATCGAGTGCTGGATGAAGTAGATGTCCAGGACCTTGGTGCCGCGGCTGACGGTCTCCCACAGCAGGGAGGCCAGCGGTACGACGGCGATCAGGAAGGCCATCCAGACCAGGCTGGTGGCCAGCCGGTCCTTGGCCTGCCGGGTGCCCTCGACGGCCGCGGACAGCGCGAAGGTGCCGAGGACGAAGAGCGCGGCGGCGATCAGGCCCCACTGGACCGTGCTGTCCAGGCCGGCGCCCAGTCCGATGCCGACGCCGGCGCCGGCCGCGGCCAGCGCGATGACCGGCGGGGACCAGCGCGGCAGCCGGGCCTGCTTGAGGGAGACCGGAAGCGGGCTGCCGCCGTTGGAGACCGCGGGGCGGTCAGTAGTGATGCTCATGCGGCGGCTCCCGAGTACTCCTTGCGACGGGCGATGATCAGGCGGGCCGCGCCGTTGACGAGCAGCGTGATCACGAAGAGGACGAGACCGGAGGCGATCAGGGCGTCCTGGCCGAACTGGTCGGCCTCGCTGAACTTGCTGGCGATGTTCTGGGCGAACGTGCCGCCGCCCGGATCCAGCAGGCTGGCGTTGATGAGGAAGCTGGGCGAGAGGACCGTGGCGACGGCCATCGTCTCGCCGAGCGCACGGCCCAGGCCCAGCATGGAGGCGCTGATGACTCCGGAGCGGCCGAAGGGGAGCACCGACATCCGGATGACTTCCCAGCGGGTGGCGCCGAGGGCCAGCGCGGCTTCCTCGTGCATCTTCGGGACCTGGAGGAACACCTCGCGGCTGACGCTGGTCACGATCGGCAGGATCATGATCGCGAGCAGGATGCCGACGGTGAACAGCGATCGGGCCGCCCCGCCGCCGTATTCGAAGATGCCGGTCCAGCCGAGGTAGTCGTCCAGCCAGGTGTAGAGGCCGGTCAGATGCGGGACGAGGAAGAGCGCGCCCCACAGGCCGTAGATGATGCTGGGCACCGCGGCGAGCAGGTCGATGACGTAGCCGAGCGTCGAGGACAGCCGGCGCGGGGCGTAGTGCGAGATGAACAGCGCGATGCCGACCGCGACCGGGACCGCGAGGAGCATCGCGACCACGGAGCTGACGACGGTGCCGAAGGCGAGCACCGCGATGCCGAACTTCGGCTCCGCCCCGCTCGCGTTCCAGTCCCAGGTGGTGAAGAAGTCGGCCTTGTCGCCGGAGATGGCGAGCACGGACCGGTAGGTGAGGAAGACCGCGATCGCGGCCATGATCACCAGGAGGGCGATACCGGAGCCCCGGGAGAGTCCGAGGAAGATCCGGTCACCGGGGCGGACCGCCTTGCCCGATATGGCCGAGCGGCCGTCGTGGGGTGGCGGAGGGGTGTCGGTGGTGGAGGAAGCTGTGTTCATGGGTTCTCCGGTCTGCGGAGCCGGATGACGGCTCCTGGCGCGGCGGTGCACCGGACGGGCGGCGGCCCGAAGGGGGCCCTGGTGAAGGGGCCCCCTTTTGTGGACCGTACGGCGGTTCATGGGCCGCCGCCCGGTAGGTCAGGAGATCTTGGCGACGGTCGCGCGGACCTTGTCGGCGATCTCGGTGGGCAGCGGGGCGTAGCCGAGGGCCTTGAGGGCGCTCTGGCCGTCCTTGCTGGAGATGTAGGTCAGGAAGGACTTGGTGGCGGGCAGCGTCTCGGCCTTGTTGCCCTTGTTGCAGGCGATCTCGTACGTCACCAGGGTGATCGGGTAGGCACCCTCGGCCTTGGTGGTGTAGTTGAGGTCCAGGGCCAGGTCATCGCCCTTGCCGACCTGCTTGGCCTCGGAGATGGCCTTGGAGGCGTTGTCGACGGTGGCCTCGACCGGCTCCTTGGCGCCGGTGTTCAGCTTGGCCGTCTGGATCTTGCTCGCCGTGGCGTACGACAGCTCGAAGTAGGAGATCGCGCCGCTGGTCTGCTTGACCTGCGAGGAGACACCGGCCGAGCCGGAGGCCGCCTGGCCGCCCGCGCCCTCCCACTTCTTCGCCGGCTCGTGCTTCCAGTCGCCGGCGGCCTTGAGGTACTTGGTGAAGTTGTCGGTGGTGCCCGAGTCGTCGGAGCGGTGGAACGCCTGGATCTTGAGGTCCGGGAGCTTGGCGTCCGGGTTCAGCTTCTTGATCTCCGGGTCGTTCCACTTGGTGATCTTCGAGTCGAAGATCTGCGACAGGGTCTTGGCGTCCAGCACCAGGTTGTCGACGCCGGGGACGTTGTAGCCGACCGCGATCGGGCCGCCGACCATCGGCAGGTCGATGGCCTGGCCGCCCTTGCAGACCTGCTTCGACTTGGTGACCTCGTCGGGCTTGAGGGCCGAGTCGGAGCCGGCGAAGGCGGTCTGACCCTGGAGGAAGGTGGTCACACCGGCACCGGAGCCGGTCGGCTGGTAGTTGATCTCCGTGCCCTTGCAGGCGCCCGCGTAGTTCTGTACCCAGACGTCCATGGCGTTCTTCTGCGCGGACGAGCCGGACGCGAGCAGCTTGCCCTTGCCGTCGCACTTGATGTTGGACGGCTTGGCGGCGCCACCGCCACCAGCACCGGTGGTGTCATCGGAGCCGCACGCGGACAGGGCCAGGGCACCGGAGACGGCGAGAGCGCCAACGGCGAGGGCGCGAACCCGGTTCTTGCGCTGAAGCTTCACTGTCGAGAGTTCCTTCCTGGGGCGCGCCGCTTCGTCGGCGTGCGAGGTGGTGAGCAGGGCATTGGCTGTCGCGGTCGTGCGATGCCAGCTAGCCGGGTCGCGCTTGCGCTGTGGGCATGGCGCGCACTCGGTACGGCTGAAATTAGGTAGATCAGGTGAAGCGGCCGATGGAGGAGAGTGAACGCAGGGTGAACCTCGGCCATCGGCTGGGTGCGGGGGGAGAAGTGCTCGCTGACTGGTGCGAAACGGCCCGTCACCCTGTTGAATTACCAGTCGGTATGGCAGCATCCGCGCCGGAGGCAAGGCGATATCGGTGCGGAACGACCGGAGGTGGCTGGTGGGGAGCCAGGGGGCACAGCAGGGCGTTCGGGACGTACGGGATGTACGGGGCATGCGGGGGGCATGGGGAGTAAGAGGCCGCCGGCTGGTGGCGTCCACCACCGTCGTCCTGTGCGCGATGGGGCTGCTCGGCGGTACGGCCACGGCCGCCTACGCCGATGACCCGAAGAACCCGTCCGCGGACGCCCGGCGGGCCGGGGACGCCGCGGCCGCCGCGGACGCCGACGCCCGCCGCCTCGACGACGTACGCAAGAAGGTCGAGGCCCTCTACCGCAAGGCCGAGCAGGCCACCGACGCCTATAACGCCGCCGAGGAGCAGGTCGGGCTCCAGCAGAAGGAGATCGTCAGGCTGGCCCGCAGCATCGACCGCACCCAGCGCAAGCTGGCCGCCCTCAAGCGGCAGGCGGGCTCGCTGGCCAGCGCCCAGTACCGCGGTGGCGGGCTGCCCTCCGAGGCGAAACTGATGCTCGACACCGACCCGGAAGGCTTTCTCGACAATGCCACCCTGGCCCGTAAGGGACAGTTCGCCGCCAAGCGTGTGATCAGTCAACTCGGGCGTCTCAAGGGTGACTTGGAGAAGTATTCGGACTCCGCCACGGACCGCTGGGAGCAGCTGGAGGCGAACCGCAAGAAGAAGGAAAGCGCCCGGCGGGACATCAAGAAAAAGATCGACGAGGCAAAGCAGCTGGAATCCCGGCTGGCCGCCAAGGAAAAGGACCGGCTGAAGAAGCTGGAGGACGCCCAAGCCTTCGCGCGGCAGCAGAAGTGGCTCGACTCCGGCGTGCTGAAAGACATCAGCAACAAAGCGTCGGCGGCCGGCAAGAAAGCGATTTCCTTCGCCACCGCACAGCTCGGCAAGGACTATGTCTGGGGCGCCGAGGGGCCGGACACCTTCGACTGCTCCGGGCTGACGCTGCGGGCCTGGCAGGCCGGTGGCCACACGATTCCGCGCACCTCACAGGAGCAGTGGCGGCAGCTGCCCCGGGTCGGCCTCAGGGATATGCGGCCGGGCGATCTGATCATTTACTTCTCGGATGCCAGTCATGTCGGGATGTATCTCGGTGACGGCGCGATTGTCCATGCCCCGCGTCCCGGCCGGCAGGTGACGATCACCGGCGCCGGTTCCATGCCGATCCTCGGCGTCGTCCGCCCCGATGGCGGGGGCGATGACGATGGCGCGCGTCACAATGGACGATGAATGACCGGATTTCTTGCTGTCTGAGGGTTGTCGCGGCGTAGCTGAATGCACTCAAGCGGGGTGATGTTCGTCATTCCGCATTCCGCCCTCCCCAGGTCAAATGGCTTATCGGGTGCGGCATATGACGATGGCCGATTGCCGCCGGGCATTCCAAACCTCTCCGTACTGACGCTATGGTCGCCTGTCAGTGCCCGGCACGGCCCACTCATTTGACCGACGAGCGACGTGGAGCCGGGCACGGTGGCGCGCCGTCGGCGCCCCGCCGCACCCCTCGGGGGGAGGGAAGGAAGCAGACCAATGCCCGTACCCGTACCGCACCAGCGGTCGGTCGTGCTGCCGCATCAGGCAGGACCGGCGGACGACGCCTGCGCGGATACCGCGCGGGTCGCCGACGCGCCGGGCGCGGGGGACGCGACGGCCCGGGGCATGAGCGTCCCATCGCCCGCCGTCGGCCAGGAAACCGCCCGCCCGGCACCGCAGGGCTTCCCGGAGTCCGGGCAGCCCCAGCCTGCCGAAGAGCGATTTTCGGCCGATCGCGGACCGCTGCACCAGGGCCTGACCCTGCTCCTCATCGGCGAGGACCCCAACAGCCATGTCCCCGAGATGTGGGACTGGGCCGGCCGCAAGGTGCGCCTGCGGACCGCCCGCAACCTCACCGAGGCCGAGCGGCTGCTCACCGACGATGTGCACTGCATCCTGCTCGACCTGCCCCCGGCGGAGCCCCATGCCGACCCTGACGGCGACGGCGTCCCCGGGGACGCCCTGGGCATGCTGCACGACGTACTGCGCATGGCGACCTCGCACGCCGTCCTCGTCCTCACCTACGAGACGGACGCCGAGCGCGCCGCCGACGCCGTCCGCGTCGGCGCCCAGGACTACCTCTTCCGCGACGAGCTGGACGGCGCGGTCCTCAGCCGCGCGGTCCGCTACGCCGTCGAACGCAAACGTGCCGACCTCGCCCAGCGCCAGCTGACCGAGTCGCGGATGCTCGCCCAGGAGAACGCCCGCCTGGAGCGCGGCCTCCTGCCCACGCCCCTGCTGGACGGCTCCGACCTCCGGTTCGCCGCCTGCTACCGCCCCGGCCGCAGCCGCGCGCTGCTCGGCGGCGACTTCTACGACACCGTCCGCACCCCGGACGGCACCGTCCACGCGATGATCGGCGATGTCTGCGGCCACGGCCCGGACGAGGCCGCCCTCGGCGTCGAGCTGCGGATCGCCTGGCGCGCGCTGACCTTCGCCGGACTCTGCGGCGACGAGCTGCTCGCCACCCTCCAGAAGGTGCTGGAGCACGAGCGCGCGGACGACGAGATCTTCGCGACGCTGTGCACCGTCGACATCTCCGCGGACGGCCGCCGCGCCGGGCTCTGCCTGGCCGGCCACCCCGCACCGCTGCTGGCCCGGGCCGGCGAGCGCCCGGACCTGCTGCCGTACGAATTCGGCGGCCCGGCGCTCGGCCTGCTCCCGAACGCCCGCTGGCCGCGCCGGCAGGTCGAGCTGGGCGGCTCCTGGAGCCTGATGATGTACACCGACGGCCTGATCGAGGGCCGGATCGGCAAGGGCAACCAGCGCCTCGGCCAGGAAGGCATGACCGAGCTGGTCAGCCGCCAGATGGCGGCCGGTCTCAGCGGCGAGGAGCTGCTGGACGCGTCGGTCAGGGAGGTCCGCGATCTGAACGGCGGCGAGCTGACGGACGACGTGGCCGTCCTGCTGCTGGACCGGCGCTGACGGAACCGCGGGCCGCCGAAGCCGGGCGGCTCGGCGCGGCTCGGCGCCCGCCACGGGCCCCGTGGGCCGGAAGGCCCGGTGCGGCTCAGCGCCCGCCGTTGTAGGGCCCGTACGGCCCGTCCGAGCTGGAGCCCCCGCGGCGCGGCCCGCGGCCACCGCCGGAGACCTCCCGGAGCGCCGGCCGCACGTCGACGGTGTAGACGATCACCGCGATCACGCCGATGACCGGCAGGAACGACATGATCGGCAGGATGAACAGCAGCGCCGTGGCCAAGGCGAGGAAGATCAGCCACATGCCCTTGGTCTGCTTGCTCGCGGCGCGATAGGCGTCCTCCCGCCGCACGGCCGCGTCGATCAGCATCACGGCGGCATAGACACCCAGGGCGAGCTGCACCCAGCTCAGAATGCTCTGGAACCCGTAAATCAGCACGCCCTGCACCGCCCGTTCGCCCGTCGTGTCGTCTCGGTCCGCTGCTGCGGCCGTCGGCCGCCCATGCGGCCCCACCGTACCCGCACAACGGACCGGGCACCTGAAGTGTGCCCGGCCCGTGCGGTCAATCGGCGCCCCCGGCGCCGGGTGAGCCGGCTCACAGCCCACTCACGCGGTGCTCCGCGGTCACTTGGCGGACGGCGGGGTGCTCTTCTTCGCCGGCGCCGGCTTGCGCTGCGCGACCGGCTTCTTCGGCGCGGCCGGCTTGGGCTGCGTCGACGGGGTGGCCTTGGTCTCCGCCTTGGTCCCGTTGGCGGCCTGGCTCTTCGCGCCGCTCTTGTTGGCGGGCTTCTGCGCCGGCTCCGGCTCGATCGCCACCGCGAGGTCCTCGACCTGGTCGGCGGCCTCGCCGCGCCAGGTCGCCACGGCGCCCCGGCCGCGCTCGGCCAGCTCCTCGTAGCCCTCACGGGCCCGGACGACGGCCTCGGCGGCCCGGCCCACGCCCTGAAGCGCCAGCTCCTGCGCCTGGTCGCGGACCTTCTTGATGTCGCCGTCCAGCGACCCCAGCAGCTCGGTGAGCTTGTCCTGGGCGTCCTTGGCCTGCTTGCTGACCAGGGCCTGGACGTCCTTGGGGTCGGTGCTGCGTACGGACTCGAAGCGCTTGGGCGCCTCGGCGCGGATCTTCTCGACGAACTGCGGGACCTCGCCGAGCTTCTCGGCGGCCAGGTCGACGGTGCCGGCCAGGGCGTACAGCGGGGTCGCGTCGGTCAGGGCCTTGCGGAGGTCATCGGTGTTGATGGCCATGGCGTTGTTCCTCCTGGAAACGGAATCGGTTGCTCAGGTGGCGTGCGGGCCGCCGTCGGCCTCTGTCTCAAGGGGCTCCGTGCCGCGCCCGTCCTCATGTCCGCTCGCAGCGGCGTCCTTGCCGTCGCTCCCGAGCCCGTTCTCCTTGCGGAAGGACTCGTAGATCTGGAGCAGGACCTGCTTCTGCCGCTCGTTCAGCGCCGGGTCGGTGAGTATCGCGGTCTGCACCTCGACCCCGTCCAGACCGCGCCGCTCGTCCAGGATCCCGGCCTGGACGTACAGCGTCTCCGCGGATATCCGCAGCGCCCTGGCGAGCTGCTGAAGAATCTCCGCGCTCGGCTTGCGCAAGCCGCGCTCGATCTGGCTGAGGTACGGATTGGACACCCCGGCGGCATCCGCGAGCTGCCGCAGACTCAGCTGCGCCGTGCGCCGCTGCTCCCGCAGGAACTCGCCGAGATTGCCGACATTGAGTGATGCCATACCTCGATGGTGCCTCGCCGTGCTAACTATTGCAAGCAAGCGCTAGCAATAGTGGTCCGGTCGGGTGCGGCCGGGGGGTGCGGCCGGCGGGTGGGGGCGCCGGGCCGGGTGGCCGGTTCCTTGCTTGCCGGGTGCCCGACGGGGGCGGGGGGTGCGCCGGGCGCCGGCCGCGGCGAACGCGCGCAGCACCGCGAGGCAGACGGCACGGGCCGGACCGCGCCGGCGGTGCTCGGGGTGGGTGCCGACCGGCTCGAACGCGCCGACGCCGTTGGCCGCGTCGTACCAGCCCTGGCAATAGGCGGCGACCTCACCGGCGGGAGAGACCGCGACGAGGTCGAACTCGGCCCGGTACGGCCAGGTTTCCCGCATCCGCGCATGCCGCTCGGTGGTCACCCGCTTCGACCCGAACGCGGCGCGGTGGGCCGCCGCCCGGCCCGCCACATCGGCAGGGCTGTGCTGCGCGCGGATCCGATAGCCGGCCGGCAGCGCCGGTGCGTCCGGCGGCTCCGCGAGCGACCGGCCCGGGCAGAGCATGAACGGTTCACCGTCCCTACGGGTGCGGCCGTGCCGTTCCAGCGCGGCCATCAGATGCGGCTTGGTCTCCGCGACCTCAACGCTCAGCGCGCCGCCCGCAGTTCGCCCCGCCGCGGCTCGCCCGACAGCCCAGGCGAGCACCTCGTCGGCCAGCTCCGGGTGCGCCGGGTCGACCTGGAACTGGAGACTGCCCGGCAGTTCCAGCCACGCCCAGACCGTCGTCCGGCCGGGGGCGGGGCATCCGGCCGCGTGCGCATCCCCGCCCCTGATGCCGTCCCTGACGCCGCCCCTGACCCGGTCCCCGCCCCCGTTCGTCCAGACGGCCGTCGGGTTGCCGTCCTCCCGGTCGAGGGCGAGACACCAGGCCCAGGTGGGGTCCCCGATGTGCCGGTAGCCGCTGTCCGGGAAGAGGTGGCCGGCCAGGCTCTGCATGGCGCGCAACGCCACAGGACCGGTGTACTCATGGCGCTGCATGGGGTGTTGGCCTCACCTGGGTCGACGACGTGACCTGCTCCGGTGCCAGGGTGACCGGGCCGCCGTCTGCCGGGCAATGGAGTTATGCGGGGGGCGGGATCACGGGGCGGGGACGTTTTACGGCAGCCCTGCTATGTCCTGCCCCTCCGCCGGCCGGGTCCCGATGATGACCGTGGCGTAGAGCTCCTCGGAGCCGGTCACCCTGGGGACCAGCCCGTTGCGGGTGAAGGCGCCGACCGCGTGCGGGGCCTGCCGTTCGCTCGCCTCGACCAGCAGATGGCCTCCTGGCGCCAGCCACTGCGGCGCCGCAGCCGTCACCCGTCGCAGGACGTCGAGCCCGTCCGCACCGCCGTCGAGCGCCACCATCGGCTCGTACTCACGGGCCTCGGGCGGCAGCAGCCCGACCTCGCCGGTCGGTACGTAGGGAACGTTGGCCACCAGAACGTCGATACGGCCCCGGAGGCCGCCGGGCAGGGCGTCGAAGAGATCGCCCTCGTACACCTCGCCCCCGGCGGGAACGACATTGCGGCGGGCGCAGCGCACCGCGGCGGGCTCGATGTCCGCCGCGTACAGCTCGATCCGGTCCAGGGCATCGGCCAATACGGCGCCCACCGCGCCGGATCCGCAGCACAGGTCGACGACGACCGGGGCCCGCCCGGTGCGGTCGCCGGCCCGGCGTCCGAGGCCGACGGCCTGGCCCACGAGGAACTCGGTGCGGCGGCGCGGCACGAAGACGCCGGGATCGACGCTCACCCGCCGGCCGTAGAACTCCGCCCAGCCAACGACGTGTTCCAGGGGCAGGCCGATGACGCGCCGTTCCACCATGGCGGCGAGTTCAGCCGCGGTACGCGCGGTGGAGAGGAGCAGCTCCGCCTCGTCCTCGGCGAAGACACAGCCGGCGGCGCGCAGTTCGCTGATGACGGTGGAGCGGGAGTGCGGTGCGGAGTGAGGTGCGGAGAGGGGGGCCGGGAGGGGCGATGGGAGCGGTGACGGGTGGGACGGCATCGGAGATGACGACATGTGAGCCTTTCGGGGCGCCGAGTGCGCTTCCCGGGTCACGTGTGCCGGAGGGTCACCTGCATCGGGTGGACCGCACGGACGTGAGCCGGGAGCACCTGCCTGGTCTGGCGGGGAATCGGTCTCACCTCCTCGGTCGGTTCACTGATGGCAGCGCCACCCTACCTGACCTGGGCCTCGCCGCCCAGGCGGTCGTGGCGTGGCCGGTCCCGCGACTGCTGTCTCCCGCCCCGGACGCCGCGGGGGCGCGGGATCGCCATCTCCGAGGCCAACTCACAATGGCTGGAAAGTACTTGTCAGATCGGAAAGTACTTGTCACGCTGAATGCAGGAAGTCGGATCATCGGACTGGGGGAACCGGCATGGGGGAGTACGCCTCACAAGACGCGGCGGCCGCACTGGCCCGAGTGCAGGAGCTGAACTCGACGGTGCGGAAGAGCTCGAAGTGGTATGTCCGCTATCAAGTGATCTACGGCTGCGCGGCCGCGGTCATGGTGCTGTCCATCGGACTGTTGCCCCCGCCCCATGGGGTGGCGATCGGCATCGGCATGTGGATGGCCACCATCGCCGGGTTGTCGGTCTACGCGGTCCGGCAGCGCGTTTCCCGGCGCGGGTTCGGCCGACGGCATGTCGGCCTGATCATGGTGTGGACGCTGCTCTACCTCGCGGTGCTGTTCCCCGGAGTGATGTGGCATCAGGGCGCCGCGTCATGGTGGGTCCCCGGCGCAGTGGTGGTGGCCCTTCCCGGGCTGATAGGCGGCTATCTGGAGGCGCGGCGGTGACCGAATCGAGTCCGGGGGCATCGCCTTGGGGTCATCCACGTCATGAACTCGACGAGGTGATTCACGCCCCGGTCCGCTTCTCCATCGTGGCGACCCTGGCGGCCGCCGACAAGGCCGAGTTCGCCTTCGTCCGCGACACCGTCGAGGTGAGCGACTCGGTCCTCTCGCGACAGGTCGCCACCCTGGAGAAGGCCGGCTATGTCGCCGTCACCAAGGGATACGTCGGCAAGCGCCCGCGTACGTGGCTCGCCCTGACACCCGGCGGCCGGACCGCCTTCGCCGCGCACTGCCAGGCCCTGCGCGCGATAGCGGGAGACGGCGCCGACGGCGGCTGACGCGGGGCGCGGGGCGCAGGGCGCAGGACGCGGGAGGCGGGACGCAGGACGTGGACGCCGGGCTGTCGGAGGGGCGGCTGTCGGGCGCGCCGTACCAGCGAGCCGACACTCGCCCGCCAAACCTCCGTCCTGCCCAACCCGTCCTGCCTAACCCCCTCCTGACCAACCCCCACCTGCTCACCTTCGGTCGGTCCAACCCGGCCTGAATGAATCCCTGTTGACTTGGAGCGCACTCCAACTCATACCGTCCGGGACGGGATTACGGGACAGGTCCGCCACATGGGCCCCGGACTCAGGGCTCAGAGATCAGGGCGCTGGGAGCTCGGGGGCTCTGAGCAGGTTCCGGGATTCAGATCCGTCCACCGCACGTCCAGGAGGTAGCAGCAACATGACCACGACGAACATCCCGACGCGTCACCTCGGTGAGCTGGAGGTTTCCGCGCAGGGGCTCGGTTGCATGGGCATGAGCCACGGCTACGGGGAGTCGGACGACGCGCAGTCGACCGCGACCATCAACCACGCGCTCGACCTCGGCGTCAGCCTCCTGGACACCTCCGACTTCTACGGTGCGGGACACAACGAGGAGCTGATCGGCCGGGCCATCGCCGGACGGCGGGACGAGGTGGTGCTGGCGACGAAGTTCGGCTTCGCCAACACCCTCGGCGAGCCGACCGCGATCCGGGGCGACGCCGCCTACGTACGAGCGGCCTGCGACGCGTCCCTGCGCCGGCTCGGGGTCGACCACATCGACCTCTACTACCAGCACCGCGTCGACCCCGAGGTGCCGATCGAGGAGACCGTCGGTGCCATGGCCGAACTCGTCGCGGCCGGGAAGGTGCGCCACCTCGGGCTGTCCGAGGCGAGTGCGGCGACCATCCGCCGCGCGCATGCGGTGCATCCGATCGCCGCGCTCCAGAGCGAATGGTCGCTGTGGACCCGCGTCCTGGAGGAAGAGATCGCACCGGTGTGCCGCGAACTCGGCATCGGTCTGGTGCCGTTCTCGCCGCTCGGCCGCGGATTCCTGACCGGGCGTTACACCTCGGCGAAGGACCTGTCGGAGTCCGACATGCGCCGCAGCCAGCCGCGCTTCGCCGACGGCAACCTGGAGCAGAACCTGGCGATCGTGGAGAAGCTCGACGAACTCGCCGCCGAGAAGGGCGTCAGCGCCGGCCAGCTCGCCCTGGCCTGGGTGCAGCACCGCGGAGCCGATGTCGTGCCGATCCCCGGCACCCGCCGCCAGAAGTACCTGGAAGAGAACCTCGGCGCCCTCGCGATTGAGCTGACCACCGAGGAACTCGCCGCGATCGACGCGGCCGCCCCGGCCGGCCAGATAGCCGGAACCCGGTACGACGAGGTCAGCCTGACGTTCGTCGACGGGTGAGGCGCTGAGGACGGGCCCGGGCGAGGGGGCTGACGGCTGGTGGCTGGTCACTCCGGTGACATGACCTCGTAGAGGTTGTGGGAGGCGTCGCGGAAGAAGAGGCCGCGGGGGCACAGGGGGTGGTCGGTGCGGCGGTTGTCCGGCTCGGTGGGGGTGTTGCCGTAGGGGATGCCGGCGGTCTGGAGGCGGGTGAGGATTGCGTCGAAGGTGTCGGGGTCGACGTCGAAGGCGAGGTGGTGGCCCGCGGCGTCCGGCGCGGTCATGAAGTCGAGGGTGAGCGTCTCGTTCACCCGGACCGGGAGGAAGTGTCCATGGCGGCCGGCCGGCGGGAGTTCCGGCAGGCCCATGACCGAGGCGAAGAAGTGGGCGGCCGCGCGGTGATCGGCGGCCGGGACGATGGTGTGGTTGAGGGTCACGGTCATGAGGCGCTCCCGGGGGCGTTGAGGGTGCCGTGCAGCAGGATGGCGATGAGTTCGTCGGCGGTGAGTGGCGCGTCGGCCTCCTGCGCCGGCGCCGGGCCCTGTAGCCGGGTGAAGAGCAGGGCCAGAAAGGCGGCGGCGACCTTCTCGGGGCTCAGGCGGAAGGCGGCCCGGTCGGGTTCGAGCAGCTCGATGACGGCGTTGCGCAGGGCGGTGACGGACTGCGTCCGACTGTCCGGCGGTGGAACGTCCCCACCCCGGCCGTCCGGCGGCGGAGCTTCCCCGTTCCGGCCGGTCGGCGGGGCTGCTTCCCCGTTCCGGCCGTCCATCTGGGGAGCCTTCCCGTCCCGGCCGTCGGGAGGGGAACCCTCCCCGTCCCGGCCCTCCGACTCGGAAGCCGTCCCGTCCCGGCCGTCCGGCAGGGAAGCCCTCCCGGCCCGGCTGCCGGTGCCGGGGCCGCGGCCTCGCCGGTGTCCCGAGGCGTGGAGGGCGCCGATGACGGTGCCCATGCGTTCCATATGGGCGCGCAGCGCCTCGGCGGCTTCGGCCAGCCGGGTGGCAAGCGGTGTGTCCAGGGAGATCGAGGCGAGCTCGCGCAGCACATGATCGGTGCCGACCGCCTCGGTGACACAGGCGTCCAGCAGCTCGTCCTTGTCCGTGAAGGCCCGGAAGATCGTGCCTTCCCCGATGCCGGCGGCGCGGGCGATCTGGCTGGTGGTGACGGCCGCGCCGTATTCCGCCACGAGCGGCAGCGCGGCGGCCACGATCATGGCCCGGCGCTCCTCGACGCTCATGCCGGGGGCGCGTCGGCGGGAGGGGGGTGGTGTCATGGCGGCACAGTACGGAGTGAGTACTCACTCCGTCAATGGATGCGCGCCTCCCCGCCCCGCTCCTTAGACTTCTTGCAGCGCGACAAGGCCGGTGCCGACGGCCGCTGTGCAGGGGCCGTCGCCCGTACGGAAGGACGGCGCGCCATGGACTGGAAGCTCGAACTGGTACCGGTTCCGGTCACCGATGTGGAGCGGGCGAAGCGCTTCTACAGCGAACAGATGGGCTTCGCCGTCGATCACGACATGTGCATCGGCGACGAAGCGCGCATCGTGCAGCTGACGCCGCCGGGGTCGGGCTGCTCGATCGTCATCGGCGCGGGCACCGGCGTCATGGAGGAGAAGCCCGGTTCCCTACAGGGGTTGCAGCTGGTGGTCTCCGATATCGCCGCGGCCCGTGCGCAACTGGTCGAACGGGGAGTGGCGGCCGGCCCCGTGCAGCACGTCGAGGACGGCGCGATGGCGGACGGCCCCGGCGGGGCATGGAACTCGTTCGTCTACTTCAGCGACCCGGACGGCAATGGCTGGGCACTCCAGGAACGTCCCGAGAGCTGAGCGTGGCGGCCGCGGCCGCTCCCAGGGCCCGCTCTTGGGGCCGGCTCCTAGGCTCGGCGGAGCCGGCTTCCGAGTCGGCCGAGCGCAGCAACTCCCCTTCAGTGACGGCCGGTTCGACGGCTGCGTATCCCATATGGCGCTGATGCTGATGAGTGAGGCGGAACGGGTCGCGGCGGAGGTGGCACGGGTGCTGGCGCCGGGCGGCACGCTGGCCGTCGTCCTCGGGGCCGGTGCGGCGGGCGGCGAGGCGTGCGAGCGCTTTCTGCGGCTGGCGCGCCCGCTGTTCGAGGCGGCCCCCGCGGCCCAGCGGATTCCGCCGCTCGGGGACCCCAGGCTGCGGACCCGCGAGGGTTTCGTCGCGGTCTTCCGCCCCGCCGGATTCGCCCCGGCGGAGTGGAAGACCGTACGGCTCGACCTGACCGGTCGCCGGAACGGGTCTGGCGGATCGTGGGCACGTACTACGACCTCGGGCCGCTCGACCCCGCGGTCACGGCGGAGCTGCGGGCCCGCTTCGAGGCGGAGTCGGCGGCGAGGGCGCTGCCGGACGGCCGCATTCCGTGCGGAATGAAGGTGCATCTCGCGACGGCGGTGCGGGGGCGGTGCGTCTGAGGGAAGGCGGAGGAGGGCCGATGAACTGCGGTCGGCGAATTGAGGGCCGGCGAATTCAGGTTGCCCGCCAGGTTTCCGATGCGGTTGCATTGGAACCGTTACGCGCCCGAACGGAGCCTGGAGCAGGTCCGGTTGACGCGGGGCGGAGCCGACAACTGATGAGGCGGGGCGATATGACGACGGCGGGGAGTGAGGAGCGGGTGGCGCGGGCCGAGGAGGTGCTGCGGGTCTACGGGCTGTCCGAAGCGGGCTGGCAGCGGAGTCCGGGCGGGAATCTGCGGGAGCTGCTCAGGGATCTCCTGGAGTGGTGCGACGCCACGCAGCACGGCTTCGAGCGGGCGCTGGCCGCCGCCCGCGCGCAGCACCAGGCGGACTCTCCCGGATCCGCCGGAGGTACGGAGAGTATCTGAGGGCCCTGGCGGCGGCCCCCGGGCGCGTCCGAGTGCCACGGATGCGCCCGGGGCCGCCAGGTACCTGAGCACCGCGGAGGCCCCGGGCGCACGGGATGCGGCGCTCAGACCTCCGTTGGATGGCGCTGGGGATAGGTGGCCTCCAGGTGGGCCATATGAGCGCGGCCCCAGGCGCCGAGAGGGGCCAGCGCCTCGTTCAGGGAGACGCCGAAGTCGGTGAGCGAGTACTCGACCTTCGGCACCACCTGCGCAAAGCTCTCGCGGTGCACGATGCCGTCGGCCTCCAGTTCGCGCAGCTGCTGCGTCAGCACCTTCTCGCTGATCTTCGGCAACTCCCGCCGCAGCTCACCGAACCGCTGTGGGCCCTGAGCCAGCGCCCACAGCAGCAGCACCTTCCATTTGCCGCCGATCACGTCCACCGCGGCGTCCAGCCCGCATTCGTACGGCCCCTTGCGTGCACTCATGGTGCCCCCCTGATCCGGTCCATTTGCCGGGCCAAGTATCGGACGCGGACCGGACCGGCGGGCCTCAGCCGCCGTACGGCCGGGTGGCGCGGGCCTCGCGGAGGGCCACCGCCCACCAGGTGAGCTGGTGGAGCAGGGTGTCGGCGGCCTGTGCGGCGGGGGCCGGGTCGTGCAGGTGGCCCGTGTCGTCGAAGAGGTCGCCGGCGAGCGGGAAGCTCACCGTTTCGCGCACGGTGGTGGCGTGCAACTCGGCGAAGACCAGCCGCAGTTGCTCGACGGCACGGAGGCCGCCGGAGATCCCGCCGTACGACACGAAGCCGACCGGCTTGGCCTGCCACTGGGGATGCAGCAGGTCGATCGCGTGCTTGAGCGGGGCCGGGAAGGAGTGGTTGTACTCCGGGGTGATCACGACGAAGGCGTCCGCCGCGTCGACGCGCTTGGCGAAGGTCTCGTACTCCTCGCTGCCGTACCGGAGTTCGTACGGGCGGACGGCGTCCAGGTCGATGACGTCCACGTCGATGTGCGGGTGGCCCTCGGTGTGCCGGGTGAACCAGTTCGCGATGACGGGCGCGAACCGGCCCTCCCGGGTGCTGCCGATGATCACTGCGAGGCGGTAGGGGTGCTCGGACATGCGGGGCCCTTCGTGGCGTGCGGCGCGGGTCGGTGAGCGGCGGGATGCCGTCTCGAACCCGACGCTAGAACCTCAAGCGAACTTGAGGTCAAGCCGTTGGCCCACGGGCAGTGGGCCGGGCCTCAACTACCGGGCCCCACCCACCGGGCCGCCCACCGGGTTACTCCGCCCCGAACAGCTTCAGCAGCTCCGCCTTCTCGAACATCCGGGCCGTGTCGATCGCCGACGGAGTGCCTGCCGTCGGGTCCGCGCCGTGTGCCATCAGGACCTTGACGACCTCGTCCTCGGCCTTGAACACCGCGCCGGCGAGGGGGGTCTGGCCGCGGTCGTTGGGGCGGTCCACGTCGGCGCCGCGCTGCAACAGGGCCTCCACGGTGGCGGGGTGGCCGTGGTATGCCGCCAGCATCACCAGCGAGTCGCCCTTGTCGTTCGTCAGGTTGGCGGGCACGCCCGCGTCCACGTAGGCGGCGACCGTGTCGGTGTCCCCGTGCCGCGCCAGGTCGAACACCTTGGCCGCGAGCTGTAGCACCTCGGGGTCGTGCGCGTGCTCGATCGCCTCGGGCCCCTGCGGCTCGGAATTCGCGTCGCTCATGGTCGCCGGCCTCCTGCTGTTGGTGGGTGATACGTGCGTGCACCGTGTCATCGCCACTTTATGCAGGCCATCGCGGTTGCGGCAGCCATGCTGGGCGGGTTTGCCGTGGGCTTGGGCCGGTTGCGCCTACGGCGGGTGGGTGGCGGGTCGGAGGGGACGCCCGGTACCCCGTCCTCGGCGCGGGCGGCCCTGCTC